>NZ_NOIO01000003.1:0-375985 GCF_014596605.1 Pseudomonas sp. PSB11 | reverse complement strand
CCAGGCTGTGTGAAAACGCACTGAACACTTCGAAAGCTGAGAGCTACGGGCGTTGCCTGCGAAACCAGCAGACGGAATCGCGAATTGCCCTAGTCAGTTACATAGGCGTTCGTTAATGCTGTTTGGGCCGCGTCAGCGGCCCAAACAGCAACTCACGGACGATCAAGCGGGTGGATCACGCCCTGATCGCTTCAAGCAGTCCTGAGATACCGAAGATGCTCATCATTCGTTTGAGGTTGTAGGCCAGCACATGAAGGCTCATCTCGGTGCTTACCCTCGGCAGGGTTTTGGTCAGGAAGTGGGTACTTCCCATCCAGTATTTGAGCGTTCCAAATGGATGTTCAACGGTCTGTCGGCGGCGCCTCATCATCGTTGGATCATTTTCAAGCCGTACCTGCATTGCATCGGCTACGGCTTCATGTTCCCAGCGCTTTACCCGGCGCTCCTTACCGGTCGTACATTGCTTGTGCATTGAGCAGGACTGGCACCCCGAGAAGTAGTAACAGTGCAATAACATGCCGTCTTCCACTGAAGAATGCCGCCGGGTCAGCAACTGTCCCGCAGGGCATCGATACTCGTCCGATGCGGCAAGGTAGATGAAGTCCTGCTTACCAAATCGGCCTTCGGCTTTGCTGCCTGATGTCAGGGGTTTCGGTACGAAGGTGGTGATGCCAGCCTGCTCGCAGGCAAGGATTTCCAGACCCTTGTAATAACCTCGGTCGGCTACCACTGTCAGCGACTCGGCGCTGATCTCCTCACGCGCCTGGTTCGCCATATTGCTGAGTTGCGTCCGGTCATTGCCAACGTTGGTCACCTCATGGGCAATGATCAGATGGTGTTTGTCGTCGACGGCCGTTTGTACGTTATAGCCAACCGTTCCGGTGCCTCGGCCGCTCGTGGCCATTGAGCGTGCATCTGGATCGGTGAGGGAGATTTGCTGGTCTGGGCTGTCGTGAAGCTGCGCCTCGATGTCTTTGAGTTTCTGCATCTGCTGTTTCAGGGTTTCAATCTTTTCTTTTAGCCGCTCGGCTTTGGCCTCAGCCACTTCGGGCGTTGCCCGATCCGCCGAATCCATTGCCGCCAGATATCGATCAATGCTCTGCTCGATCTGCCGCATGCGTGCCTTCACTTTGCCCTGGGTGAAGTTGCGGTCGCGATTATTGACGGCTTTGAATTTGCTGCCATCGATGGCGATGATCGATTGAGAGAAGAGATTGAGGTTACGGCAAAGCACCACGAACTGGCGGCATACGCTGCGAATAGCTTTGCCGTTGTCCTTGCGAAAGTCGGCAATGGTTTTGAAATCCGGAGCCAAACGCCCCGTTAGCCACATCAACTCGACGTTGCGCTCGGCCTCACGCTCAAGCCGGCGACTGGACTGAATACGATTGAGGTAGCCGTAGATATAGATCTTCAGCAAGACCGCTGGATGGTAGGCGGGGCGACCCGTTGCAGCAGGATCGACGCCCTCAAAACCAAGTGCACCCAGGTCGAGTTCATCGACGAAAACGTCGACCACGCGCACTGGATTTTCTTCGGCTACGTAATCGTCCAGGCACTCCGGGAGCAAGGTGACTTGCGTCCGAGACTCACCTTCGATGAATCGCTTCATGATCGTCCCCACCACGATCTAGACGATCAGAAGATTAGACAATCGCAGGCGTTTTCACACAGCCTGGACCCAAAGCTGACGGTGACGACCGGCAGAAATCGGCCAATACCTGACCGAATTGACCCGATATATGCAGGAAGCGCCAAAAATGCTGATTCGATGATTTTGAAACTTGATGTTACAACTGTTAATACATATCATTAAGATTCATTCAGGGCGCAAGGAGTGCATTGTCCATATAAAAAAAGGTCCAAAAATAATGCTGAAAATGCTCTTCGTGTATGTTCATCTGCTCGCCACCTGTATTGCCCTGGGCAGGGTATTGCTGGCCGATCACAAGCTTTGGAGTTGGCGCAAGGAAGCACTGGATCAGGCGAAGCATGAGTATCTTGAAGAAACCAGGAAAATCGCAACCCTCGCATTATTGGTCCTTTGGGGCAGTGGTCTGCTATTGGTACTTCAGGGGTATCTCCTCGAGGGCACTGGGTACTTGCTCAACCAAAAGCTCTGGGCCAAAGTGACAGTTGTTGCGCTGCTGACCCTGAACGGCGGTCTGCTGCATCGCGTTGGCTTCCCGTTGTTGCAAAAAGCCCCCTTCGTTCTATTACCGGGTTCCGACCGCGGTCGCCTTGCACTCTTGGGGGCATTTTCTATGAGCGGCTGGCTGTTCGCCGCTTTCCTAGGGGTGGCTCGAGCCTGGAATCATGTAATGCCATGCTTGCATGTGATGGGGGTTTTCACGGCATTCGCGTTGCTGGCTTGTGCAGTGGCGCTTGTGGTCGCCAGCACGGCGGGTAGGATACGCGGTGAGGAGCCTACGGTTTCATAGTGGGTGTAGCACAACTCAAACGTGGATTAGCATGGTACCGCCCTCGGCGCAGGAGCCACCCACAATCATACTTGAAGTTGTGGATATGCTTAGTACCGACACCTAATTGCCACGCGCAGACGACCTGGCTGATTGATGGACCATTCGGCCTATGGTCTTGACCCGCGCCCCGTTTGACCGCTTCGAAGTGAGTAGTAGACGTTGCGCCCTGCTCCGCTCCGCGCTTTTTCATTTTCGTCCGTGCCCGGCCGCTAGGATCGCAGCTCCAGACGCTGTTCCATACCGCCTCACCGAGGGCGAACGTCAGCGGTACAAACGCACGTAAGGATTTGCCTTGCCCGCCGCGCCACGAGCGTACAAACGCTTTGAGCTGGCTGCACCCCGTGGCTGTTCGATAATGAGTAGTTGTAGCTAAAGGACCTGCCTGGTGGAAACAATCTCCAAAGTGGAATTGCCCTGCTCGGCTTTCGAGGCATCCTCGATATCGATAATATATTTAATTGATCTTGCGACCAATCGTTAATTTCCCGCACTGTCCACCTGCGTTATTAGAAAGTCGGTCGTTAGCACAAGAGGTACCGAAGTCCCAGGGTAAACAGGTGGCCGGACATTCAAGCTCGAAGCAATTGCTTGGACCTCAGCGGCAGGAAATAGTGGAAACTGTTCCCGAATATCAATAATTGACCGGTCATGGTCAAGTATCACGTGATAGTAGTACTCCGCATTCGAAAGCAGGTGTTGAGTTCGATGGACTTTTAGTACTGGCATGATGTTCCACGTTCCACGCGACGCAAATGCCCGCACCTTCATCCAAGGAGCGTAATTTTCTCTGACCTCTTGGCTATGGTCCTGCTATTCGTTTATCTATCTTTTCCTGTGTAACGACCTTCGAGCGCACTGGCCTGCTAGGTGACGATTGAACCTGGCTCATCTGGCTTACCGGACTACCTAAATGACGTGGCAGCGCCCCGTGAGGAGAATTGCTGGGAGAGGAGGGATTCCACGCTGTTGAGTCGCAGCAAATGGCATTAAGAATCACAATCTCACATAATGGTTGCGAACCTTATTGACGATTGCGGTTGCTTTCCCGACGTAGGGGAGCAACTGCAACCGTGACAACTTTTATTTATTGCAGATAACTACGAGAAAACCCCCGTGAGCTCCAAGCTAGATACACGTCTTTTCCCTGAACGACGAGGTGATTTCGTACTTGTCGGAATAACGGAACAACTGCTTCAGAAAATTGACTTCTTCATCAGTCAAATCATGTGTCAGCGAATATTCCACAATCGACAATGATTTCGAGTTCAGCGCCGCCCTCCATGCAAGCTGCCAGATAGCCCAATCGCGGTTCGTGGATGCATCTTAATAACCACTGTTGGAGCGAGCCAACAAACCGCGAGGTTGGGAAGCCTAAAACGCCTCTCACATTTCCCTTTCCATCCCAGGTCCTATCTTATTCAATGTGTCAGCATCGTCACGTTTAATTTTCTTATCCAAAAAACGAGTTTAGATAATTTGTAACAGGTGCGGTTATGCTTTTACGGCGATCAAATGCTACGTGTTGGAAACATTAACAGGATTGATAGGCCCTCGCGCTTCCACTGGCGAAAAATTTCGCCGCGAAACTGTCTCTGTACTGTCGTATTAGCGAGTAACGCCCCGAAACCAGTACTATCCGGTTCACGTTCAATTATTGGTCCATTACTTTCGATCCATTCGATGGTAAATAAACCGCCGTTTTCATTGCAGCAGATTTTCAATTCTCCGTCAGGGGAAGATAGAGCTCCATATTTTGCGGCGTTCGTAGCAAATTCATGCAAAAGCAGAGCGAAACCGGTTACTGCACTACCAGTAAGAGTGAGGTCTGGGCCTGTCACGCAAGCGCGTGACTGACTGTTGTATGCTCCACCGACATACGGTGCGATGATGGTTTGAATCAGAGTATGAAGCGTCGTAGATTGTTCATTTCCAAGATCGTGCGATATGGTCAGGGCATGCGCCTTAGCCAATGCGCTCAACCGAGCAGAAACAGCAGATGCGAGTTCGCCAGGGGTCGTTACCGAACGGACGCTGAGTGAAATAACGCTATTCGCAAGCGCAAACAGATTTTTCACCCGATGATCCATTTCCCTGATGAGAAGATTTTTTTGTGCTTCTGCTTGTCTCCGCTCGGTGATATCGCGAGCAATTTTTGTCGCTCCAATGACACGACCCTCCCGATTTCTGATCGGCGAGACAGATAGAGATATCTCGACTAAACTTCCGTCCTTTCGCCGCCTTATAGTTTCGTAATGTTCAATACGCTCGCCGTGTCGGATGCGCAGCAAAATATCAGGTTCTTCATTTGGACGATCTAAAGGAATGAGCATGGCGACAGGCTTGCCGATCGCTTCGCTAGCCGCATAACCGAAGAGCCTCTCGGCCCCTCTGTTCCAATTGAGAATTGTTCCGTCCAGATCCTTGGCGATGATTGCATCGTCGGAACTCTCCACGATCGCGTCATGTCTAAACGCTACTTCGTCAGCAATCGTCTGGTTAGTAATATCGATCAGCATGTTAACGCCACCGATAAGATCTCCAGTTGCATTGAAGATAGGCGACGGGTAGGCAAGAAAGTGTATACGAGAGCCATCTGGTCGCTCTGCGATCGCCTCAACTCCCCGGTAAGGACGCGTATCTTTTAATGCCATGGCCATAGGACTTTCGTCACGAGGTAAAGGCGTACCATTAGATCGGTAAAGCTTCCAAGCCCCGCAAAAAAAAATAGTCCCAAGTTGAGGAGTCATTCCCCAAAGAGAAGCAGCCGCGTTATTGTAAAAAGTTATTAAACCACGGGCATCAGTTGTAAAAATTGCCTCGGGCAGCGCCTCTATGACAGCGCGCACATTCATCTCCTGAGAGCTCACAGGGCATCCCTCTAATGGTATTAGGGGGGCGGAAGCGTCAATGGCAGTACAGTCGTCCTCGATCGACTTTTGGATCATTCCTACCTCCAGTCAAGCGTCTGCAATGCACGTTCATTTCCGGGCAGCTTTTTAGTATGGCATACGAATGGCGCAACGCTAACGGCGGATAGCGCATCGTCGCTTCGACCCCATCAGTCGCCTTAATTCTTTACGAGACAGCCCCGGGCTGACTTTGAGCTGAAGCATAAGTCTGTCGCAGATTCCCTCAGTCTGCGACCTCACATGCGACATCGAATTCATGCCCAAATTGAGCAAAGTGTTGCCTTGCACTCGCAGTAATGCAGAGCCCCCCAAATTGGGATGCCCACGACGCTCACTCATCACAGTTGGGCAAAAATCAATTTTTCCAAATCGGGAATGTTCCCTATACAGGCACATAGGCTGTACCTATATGTCAAAATATCCTTAATCACATTTAAGATCAGAAAGGATTTTTACCCGATGGCCCTCACGACCGTTCCTACGCCTCCCCTTCGCCTGCAGCTGCGGCTGTTGAAGGCTCCCGACGATGCGGCAGTCTTCGGCGCGGACTACCAAGCGGAACTGCGCAAGTTTAAACAGCACATGGAGGCCGCCGGCCTTGGGGTATCCCCTACAGTTACCGTGTTCGACAGTCAAGGGGCTGGCAGTGTTCTCACTGGACAGTTCCTGCTCTCGTGGGCGCCTACGGTCGTCTCTATCTTGAATACCGTCAGCGTGGGGGCGGTGACCTGGATAAATGGAAAGGCCGGGCGCCAGTTGCGACTGAAAGTGGATGATGTCGAGCTCGAAGCAAACAGCCAAGCAGACATTGAGCGACTGTTAGCGCAGGCACTCGCGCTTCAAGCGCTGCTAGCGGAGCAGGACTAGGGGCAATGAATCCGCTCGTGCTATCGTCCGCGCTCACGACACATGTTCCGGCGCCGATCAGTCAGGCCGGCGAGCGCACCGGGGTGCGCTTTTTGGAGAACTTTAGGGCCAATATTCGCAACCACAACACCCGACGCGCCTATGACACGGGACCCATGATTTTTAAACCTCGTGTCAAGCGGCGGGTGTCCAAAGTTTAGTTGCGGTCGCCCCTAAACACGTTGCCACCTGGATCGAGCTTCAGCCACACCTTGGCGGCGCCGACGATGAAACAGTCCCCTGCGGCGATTCCACATTTGCTCGATTGGTCGATAGTCGGGCAAGTTATTCCCCACAACCCGGCATCGTCAGTGGCGGGCCCAGTCCCACCGCCGCTGCGGCAATACTCTGGTACTGGATCCGCGCGAGGCAAGGCGGGTGCTGTACAGTCTCGATGTCAGTACTGCAGGCTTGCGCGACTGCGTCTTGATCGGATTAATTGGATTGATGATATTTTACACTGCGCGGATCGGGACGGCCTTGGCCATGAAGGTCGAGGACGTTTGCTCGCAAAATCGGCGGTTATTGGAGCGCCTCGCGAGATAGGCGACAAACAGCACATGCCTCCCTGCCATCACACGCTGGAGGTGTATCTGCACACCCACCGGCCGCAGTTTCGCAAAATTGGACGCGGTACCGGACAGCTGAGTCCTGCGCCCCTCCCACAGGCCAATCCCATGCCATGGTGCGCTAGCGGGCCCTGGCCGCCGGGCTTAAAACCCTCATCGGCAATCACACCTTTCGAGCCACCGGGATAAACGCCTATTTGAAAAATAGTGGCACCCAAGAGAACGCCGCCGCTATAGCCAGTCTTGCCTCGATGCGCAACACCCAGCTGTACGACCGGTGCCACGATGATATTTACCTGGATGAAGTTGAGCTAATCAGGCTTCAAAAATCGGCGTTTCCGTTCAATCGATCCCCACAGTCAAACTCGCGTAGGATCCAGCCGATTAAGTCGTTCCATGCAAGGCAGTCCCCAGCAAATACGGGCTCCATCAGGCTTTCCAAGCAAAATCCGACTTGATCGGAAAATCCTTAGAGGGAATTTTTTGACCTGATGAACGCCACCCCCGCCCCCAACTTCTGGTTAACCAAGCGTGCCGGATATGGCCTTATACGCAACCAGTGCCCCACTAGAAAGGATCGCCAATGTTGTTGCCCCCCAGTCATCGCCCGCGGGAAGGTTTGGAAACGTTGCGCCAGGTGGCCCCCCACCTTGCTGAATTCGCGACGGCGATCAGTGATGCTTTGGATGAAAAGGTGGCGTATGACCCGCCGCTACCCAGGCAACGCTCATTCGGTTGTGCAGCTACGTGCACCAAAATCCGCACGCCGGCGGGCTTCCTTTGTTGGACCAATTAAAACGCTGGTACCTGGAGGGGGCGTTGAGCCAGAAAGCTTTCAGCCTCTTGACGCTGCATGCGACGGCCCTGCTCCATGGTTAATTGTATTCAGGAGGACACCCCGCGCATCTTGCACGAAGGCGGCGTCGTACGCGAGGTGCTGGTGAGCCGGCACGACGATAAATGGCGTTTGACCATCGCCTAGGCGGTGCCGGCCCGCCGGATGCCGGGGCGCTCGCGGCGTCAAGCGCCGCGAATCTGGGCCAGCCTGCACGCCATGGGACGCTTTGCCGAAGAAACCAGGGCATGAACGGTTTTGCCGTCGAACTGTGAGAGCTGCTCAAAGTCTCTTGCAAGGGTTTCCCATGGCCCATACAGGGAAAGCGGATTATTTTCACGAAGATCAATAACGTCTCCCGGCAATTCGTGAAAGACCAAAAAAAGCCGCGCCGGGGCCGGTCAGGCGGGGCATCAACCGTCATCAAAATAGGTTGGCGATATCAATGTCAGACCCGCCCGGTGCCAGGATGTTGTTCGGTTTCGGGCCCGCTTGATGGCATGCTCATGCTTGCATTTGACGAGGCCGTAGCTTTGCGCCACGGGTCTTAGAAGCCGGAATTGAGCCGGTACACGGCGTAGCCGTCTTTCTCGAATGCCTCAAGCAATTCAGCAAAACAAGCGTTGCGCGTATGGTCTCTTCAGGGTCAATCAGATAATTGTCGAGGGCATGCCGAAATAAGCGATATCTCCTATAGCAGCGGCAGCTCAAAGTCGCCATAATTCCGGCGTCATTTATATGTTCATGGAGCACTCCAATCCTTGAAGCAGATATCACATCCTCTAGCCCCTCTCTGCCGCTCCTTGGAACCGGAAATGAAAGGGTGGTCCGCTGCTCTAGTTGATCAGATCGGAATCGGGGTGATCATCCTTGATATGGGATTGCGCATCCAATATTGGAACCCGTTTATCAGCCACTGCACAGGCAAGCCGCTTGAGCAGGTTCACCTTCAACTGCTGACTCATATTTTCCCAGAGGCAGATACTCCTAATTTCAGCCAAATGGTGGCGCAGGCACGGGAACATGGACAGCATGTATACACTCATTGGCGCGACAATCCCTACTTGATCCAGCTGCCCCACAAGCCGTTAAGAGATTCTGGGGAATTAATGCTGCAAAATACACTTTTGATGCCTTTCCATGGCGCAGAAGGTGAACAGTGCCTTGCCTTGATAGTGTATGAAATCACCGAACTGGCACACTCAAATGAACTACTGGATGCCGCACTGACTGCCCTCAGCGCTAAGAAAATCGAGCAGGAACGACTGATCACGAAGCTAGAGAAAGCTAACGCCCAGCTCCTGCAATCGGAGAAGCTTGCGGCCATTGGCCAACTTGCTGCCGGCGTCGCCCATGAGATCAACAACCCCATCGGTTACGTGTTTTCCAACCTCAAGACGCTCGCCACCTATGTAAATGACCTGCTACGAATCAGCGACGCAGTCGACGACGCAGAAAGTCTAAACGAACTACGCCAGCTCAAGAGCAGCGTGGATTACGACTACATACGCGGCGATGTCGAAGCTCTGATCGCTGAATCAGAAGACGGTATCGATCGGGTCAAGAAGATCATCACCGCCCTCAAGGACTTCTCCCACATGGAAGAAGAGGGGTTCCGCTTAGCCGACCTTCAGCGCGGCCTGGACACCACACTCAAGGTGGTCAATAACGAGTTGAAGTACAAGGCAGATATCATCAAAGAGTTCCAACAACTGCCGGAAATCGAATGCATCCCATCGCAGATTAATCAGGTGCTGATGAACCTGCTGGTCAATGCCGCTCATGCCATAGAACAGTTCGGCCGGATTACTCTGCGCAGTGGCCATGAAGATGACTGGGTCTGGTTTGAAGTTGAAGACAACGGAGTCGGTATACCGCCACATTTACTCAATCGTGTCTACGAGCCGTTCTTCACCACCAAACCAATAGGCAAAGGTACCGGACTGGGCCTGTCGCTGTCGTACAACATCGTGCAGAAACACCAAGGCCGTATCGACGTGAGCAGCGAGCTGGGCCAGGGTACGCGCTTTAGAGTCTGGCTTCCAATACGCCAGCCTGCCGCGATCAGCCCAAGTGGTGCCTTGTCATGAGTGAGTCGCAGGGGCAACACCGCGCCACTTTATTGCTGGTCGATGATGAGGAAAACATCCTCAAGAGCCTGCGTCGCCTGCTTCGTGATGAGCCTTACCAAATCCTCATCGCCACTGGTGGTGAGCAAGCACTGCAACTGCTCAGTCAGCAGTCGGTTGACCTGGTAATTTCCGATGCACGTATGCCTGGCATAGATGGCGCCACGCTGCTTACCGAGGTACAGCAGCGCTGGCCTGATTGCCTTCGCATACTTCTCACCGGGTACGTGGATCTCGGCACAACGATCAAGGCCATCAACCAGGGCCAGATCCACCGCTACATCAGCAAACCTTGGGATGACGAGGAGCTTCGCCAAACCATTCGCCAGACGCTTGCCTTCCAGCACTCGGAGCGCGAACGCAAGCGTTTGGAGCAACTCACCCGGGAACAGAACCTGCGTCTGCAGGACCTTAATGCGACCCTTGAGCAACGAGTGGTTTCCCGCACAGCAGAATTGCAACAAACCGCCGACATGCTCGACCTTGCATACGCCGAACTGCGGCGCAGCTACGTGACCGCCACTGAGGTGTTTTCCGGTCTCGTCGCTCAACGAGTCCCCCGCAATAAGCAAAGTAACGCCAAGGTCATTGCTCTGATCCGCGCTTATTGCGCACACCATGCCTTCGATGAAAGCACTAGTAGAGAATTGGTCATGGCCGCTGCGTTGTACAACATCGGCAAGCTAACTTGGGGCGATAATTTACTCAACAGCGCTGCGGACCGATTATACAAACAAGAGCGTGAGTTTTATCTGCAGTACCCCGTAGTAGGCGAAAGTCTACTGATGAGCCTTGAACCGCTACAAGACGCAGCACGACTGATCCGCCACCATCAGGAGCGCTGGGACGGCAGCGGTTTTCCTGATAGGCTCAAGGGCGAAGCCATCCCTTCCAGCGCCCGCTTGCTCAAGTTGGCAGTGGACTTCACTGAGTTGCAATGCGGCCTAGTAGTGGAGCGCTGCCTAAGTCGCGACGACGCGCTCCTGCTGATGCAGAAATATAGCGGCAAGCTTTATGACCCACAGCTGTGTGAGCGCTTTATCGCACTGTGCACCGAGCTCGCCCCTGATTTGGCAATGGCGGATCCCAGCATCCTGATGCTCGACACCCGAAGATTGGAACCTGGCATGGTGCTAGCCCGAAATCTGATGGCTGAAAACGGTACCTTACTGCTCAACGAAGGTAAGCAACTCAGTCGCTCGCTGATCGATAAACTGATTGTCTTCGAAGAGAGCGAGAATGCGCGATACACTCTGTTCGTTCGCCCCGCCGCCCCCGGAGGCTAGAATCAGCTCACAGTGCCGTCTGATAATCAAAATCTAGCTGGTTGAGAACGAGACTGATAAATCCGAGCTCATCGAAGAGCTCCTCGCAATAAGCCTTGCTAGGCCCTCACTTTAATCACCCTCAGGGTTGGATCACAAATTGGGCATTAGCCTGCGTCATTTAATTTGTTTGGCCTACTTGCATGCCCTCGGCTATGCCTTGTTATGCATCGCAGCCATTAACCTGGGCGATTACTTTATAGGGAAGTCTAACAACCTCTCTCAGAGTATGTTGCTGCCGGATGGCATCCTCTCAATACTGTTACTTGGATCGGCTGTCCTAGGTTACGCCAATAACTGCAAAACAATTTTGAAAGCAGCAGCTGGTCTTCTGCTGGTTATCGCTGGATATAGCCTATTGCATAGTTCGCTGGCTCTAGAGGGCGACCAGGGACTCTCTGTCATCAGCGGCTTTCCACGCATGCGCAAGGCTATGGCTTTAACATTTGGTCTATTGGCGACCGGCCTGCTCAGCAGTCAATATGGTGAAAGAGCGCGCAAACTAGTCAGCGCTTTCGGCCTCGCAGTAGTGAGTCTCGGCACTATCTCGCATCTTGTAAATACATTCCCAGAGCTGGACGGCTGGAGACTGAGCTTTAACATTAATGTCAGCAGCTCAGCCAACCTGCTTGCCCTAGCCACCGGACTGGCTTTGCTCTGCATCAGCTGTTGCTGGGCCAAGAAAGAGAGCGTGTTTGATCGAACCACACTGATTACCGGATTATTTTGCGCTTTTCTAAGTTGTTTTGGCTGGTACCTGCTAAGCCTACAGAACTATGAGTCTGACGTGCATCGCAGTGAGGAAGTACTGAACCACTTGGGCGCTGTCCTCGTGCGTAAAAACGATGCACAACTACATTACATTCAGCGTATGGCCGCACGCTGGGAATTACACGGATCTTTGCACTCTGAGCCGTTGTGGCAGGAAGAAACCCAAGATTATTTGGGTGAGTTTTCTGGTTTCGACACAATCGCCGTACTGGACGAAAAACTGCAGCCACTGCGGCTCTCCAGCCGCAGTTTTTTTGAAACTGACGAACTCCATCGACTGCTTACCCAGGTGCGGTTGCGTAACTGGCTGCAAGTACTACCTCAAGGCGCTAAGCCCTTTGTAACAAGCGCAAACAGCCATGATAATCAGCCACATAGCATAATTGCGATGCCATTGAGCCTGCCCAACCAACCCGGGTGGGTGCTTGTCGCAAGTGTTAATTTATCTCGTTTTGTAGGAGAAATCTCGGGCAGTGAGCTTGACGGCTTCTACGTGCGCGTCATTGAAGGCGAACATCTGCTGTTCGAGTCGTCTGTCCCGTCGAAATACGCCTCCTTTAGCCCTATCAGCGAAAAAACGATAAAGGGCCTGGGTGACACCGACTGGCGTTTGACCAGCTACCAGGACACCATCAAGATAAGACCTGAACAGTATTTATCGAATTTGATTTTGCTGTTCGGCCTTATGTTGAGCTCTATGATCATGCTCAGTCAGCGCCTGCGAATGCAGGCTGTCCGCCATTCCCTGCATTTAGAGCACGCCAACAAAGCGCTGGAGAAAAGCTTACAACGTCAGACTTCGTTGCAAACCTTTAACCAGCGAATGATGCAGTACTCCATGGATATGCTCTGTTCTATCGACGTACAGGGCCGCTTCACCGAGATTAATTCCGCCTGCGTCGATCTGCTCGGCTACACGCGCGAGGAGCTGATCGGCCAGCCGTATATCGGTTTTGTACTGCCAGAAGATCGCCCGCAGACCCTGCTAGCCCTAGAAAAGTCCACTGAGGGCCATCAAACTGATGGCTTTTACAATCGCTATCGCCACAAGGACGGTAGAGTTGTCCATCTACTCTGGGCCTTTGGCTGGTCGGCTGCCGAACGCAGCTTCTTCTGCGTAGCACACAACATTACTACCCTGATGCGTGCGGAACATTATCTTCAAGACCAGCTCGACATACTCGGGATGATCTCCACCGATCAAGCGCTGACCGATATTTTAAACGCCATCTGCCTTATGGCCGAGTCCCGCGACCCAACAGGACTCTGCTCCGTTCTGCAGGTGGAAAAAGGCCAACAGCACTTGCGTTTGCGCGCAGCTCCCAGCCTTCCGCCGACTTACCGTCAGGCCATCGATAGAGTTGTCATTGATCCTAGCAGTACATGCGTTATTTCAGCGTGTCTCCAGCAAATGGTAATCGTTGAGGACATTGCACAGGATCCGCTCTGTCAGGACTTTTGGACATCTGCTCTGGCGCACGGACTACGTGCCTGTTGGTCTATTCCGCTGATATCCAGCCAGAGCCGTTTCCTCGGTTGTCTAAGTATTTACCACCGCCAGGTGATGACGCCCAGTGACGAGCAGCTGAAACTGCTGGCCAATGCTGCCCAACTCACATCCATAGCCATCGAACGCGAGCAGGACCGCCAGTATCTTCAGGAAAGCGAACAGCGCTTCCGCTCTCTGTTCAGTTTCTCTCCAGATGCCGTTGTCGCACTCGGCCTCAATGGCGAGTTTGAGAGGCTCAACTACGCCGCTGGCAAGCTATTCGGCTTGGACAAGGATTTGCAAGGAAAACAGCTTTTCGACAGCATTATCAATGAAGATCTCCCGGCGACTCACCAACACTTTGTCGAGGCATGCTCGGGAAAAACTCGGCACTTCGAGGCGCGCTACCGCCCCGTTGGCCTGTGTGATGAGGTTCGAAACCTGAGCTTCACTTTTCTGCCGATAAGGGTGGACGACGTCATTGTCGGCGTCTTTGCCGTTGCCAAAGATATCAGCGAGCGCAAGAAAGAGCAGGAGCAACTTCAGCTCACCATGCAAGAGCTGCAACGCAGCAACAACGAACTGCAGGAGTTCGCCTTCGTTGCGTCCCATGATCTGCAGGAGCCCCTACGCAAGATCCAAACATTTTCTGAACGCTTGGTAGCACATGCGGAAGACCTCGACCCGCAGAGTCGTGACTACCTGGAGCGCATGAGCACAGCTGCTAAACGCATGCAGACGTTAATCCGTGATCTGCTTGTTTACTCTCGCGTCAGCTCCCAGGGCAAGCCCTTAAAAATGCTGGATACCGAGCTGATTCTCGATGGCGTACTGCGTGATTTGGAAACCGAGATTGAGCATAGTAATGCGCAAATCCATCGCGAGCCGCTACCGCCTTTGCCGGGTGACCCGACACAGATACGCCAGCTCCTGCAGAACTTGTTGAGTAACGCAATGAAATTTCGCAAGGACAACCACCCCGCGCACATTCATATCTATTCTGAACAGGAGAAGAGCGGTGAATGGACACTCTGCGTGGCGGATCAAGGCATTGGTTTCGACGAGAAATATCTGGACCGGATTTTTAATCCCTTTCAGCGCTTGCACGGGCGGGATGTCTATCCGGGAACCGGGATCGGCTTGGCTATCGTGAAAAAAATCGCCGAACGCCACCACGCGCGTATCAGCGCTTCCAGCAAACCAGGCCAGGGTAGTCTGTTTCGCATTAGCTTCACCATGGATAAGTCGGAGTAGCCGATTATGAAGGGCATCAACGGTTTGGATATTCTCATCGTCGACGACGACCTCGATGATTGCCAGCTTTTGCAGGAGGCGCTCAAGGAAAATATGATCGTCAACAAGGTGATCTTTAAACATGACGGCGAAGAGTTGCTGGACTACTTGAAGCACTGTTATCGCCTACCAGGGCTAATCCTACTGGATCTGAATATGCCACGCAAAAGCGGTCGCGAGGCCCTTAACGAAATCAAGGTCGACCCTCTTCTGCGCTCTATTCCCGTCATAGTACTGACGACCTCAAATGCAATCGAGGATGTAAAGCACAGTTACGAGAGCGGAGCCAACGCCTTCATCAGCAAACCCTCCTCCTTTTCTGACCTGGTCTCAATGACTCATACTCTTTGCAGCTTTTGGCTCGGAACTGCGATCCTCCCAACGGAGGACAAAATCCGATGAATGCCCCCTGTAAGCTGCGCTTGCTATTGATCGAGGATGACGAGGACGACTACATAATCATTCGCGATTTTCTCAATGAAGATCGGCAATTGCAGTATCAACTGGACTGGATCAGTGATTACGGCGAGGCGTTGACTACAATTGCGCAACAGGCACACGACCTTTACCTGATTGATTATCGCCTAGGCGCTGAAAACGGTCTGGATCTAATAGCTCAAGCTAAGGGCTTTGGAATCACGGTGCCGTTGATCCTCCTCACCGGCCAGGGCAACGACGAGCTGGATATGAGCGCTCTCGAAATGGGCGCCACCGACTACTTGGTCAAGGGTGAGTTCAGCAGCCAACTGCTGCTGCGAACCCTCCGTTACGCTCTGGAGCGTGAGCACGCTAAGCATGCCTTGATCCGCAGCGAAAAACGCTATCGCCTACTGTTCGACACCTGTCCAGAAGCTATCTACGTCGTTGATCAACAACACTTGGCAATCCTCGCGGTTAACCAAACGACGATTGAGTTGCACGGCTATTCGCATGAAGAATTGCTGCGCATGACAATAGCGGACATCCTCGCGCCAAAGGAACGGAAACGCCTTTCCAGGTCCGTGGAACAAGTGCTTCGCACTGATGAGCCATGCAACCAAGGGATATGGGCACATCGCCACAAGGATGGCCATGATGTGATCTTGGAACTGCTGGTCCAAAAAATTGAGTACAGCGAGGCTCCGGCTTTCTTGGTAATGGCCAGGAATGTGACCGCGACGATGTCGGCTCGCCGGGAAATTGAACGAAAAAACAAATCGTTCCGCCGAATATTTAACAGCAGCCTCGACGTTCAACTTCTCGTTGATCAGCATGACAGTGTGCTCTACTCCAATCGGGCTGCAACAAGGCTCTTCGGCACATCGTTGATGCCATCAGTGAAAACGTACCTGGCTAAATCATATGATCCAGACCAGCTCTATGAATGGAACATTCCGCTGAGTGATGGAAGTACCTTGGAAGCGGAAGTGCATTGCACCCAGACCGAATGGGACGGGGAACCGGTACGGCTGCTGTCGCTACGTGATATCAGCCAGCGCAAGATCGCCGAAAATAAAATGCGTTTACTACAACGCAGCCTTGAGGCCAGCTCCAACGGCGTCGTGATCTGCGATGCCCGGGCAGAAGACCTACCGATCATTTACGCCAACCCCGGATTTGAACGCATGACCGGTTACTGCGCCGAGGAAATCATTGGACGCAACTGCCGCTTTCTGCAAAACGGCGAGCGTGATCAACCTGGGATAAGCGAGATTCACCGGTGCCTGACGCTACTCGACGATATACACGTCGTGCTACGAAATTTTCGCAAGGACGGCACGCCGTTTTGGAACGACCTGTACATCACCCCGGTACCTAATGAACGGGGGGAGATCACCCACTTCATTGGCGTGCAGAACGATATTTCCGAGAAAAGGCACAATGAATCCCAACTAGCATATGTTGCCAGCCACGACGTGCTCACGGGCCTACCTAACCGTTCGCTATTGGAAGATCGTCTTAACCAGGGCTGCCAAATAAGCCAGCGTTACCAGCGCAGCCTAGCAGTGATGTTCATCGACCTTGACGGCTTCAAACCTATAAACCAAAGCTTAGGGCATTCGGTTGGCGATCAGCTGCTTATCGAAGTGGCCCAGCGCATCAGCCAGCAGGTACGCCCAGGTGACACCGTTGCGCGCCTGGACAGCGATAGGTTCGTGGTCGTATTACCTGATCTAGCACGGGAAGAAGATGCGTTGCTGGTGAGCAAGCGGATGATCGAAAACATCGCCCGTGTCTACCGGATCGATAATGCCGATATGCACTTAACTGCCAGCATCGGCATTACGCTAAGCGACGGCACTATCGAACAGCCCTCCCTGCTAATTCAGCAGGCCAGCATTGCCATGCAAAAAGCCAAGCAACAAGGTCATAACAACTGTCAGTGGTATACCACCGATCTGGAACGCAAAATCAGCGAACGCTTTAGTCTACGCAACGAAATGCAGAAAGCCCTCGACGCCGAGGCCTTTCAACTCCATTACCAGCCACAGATCGATGGGCGAAGCGGTAAAGTCATTGGTGTCGAGGCGCTGTTGCGCTGGACGCACGCCGATCATGGTCCTATTTCACCGGCGCAGTTCATCCCAGTGGCTGAGGAAACCGGACAGATCATTCCGCTGAGCGACTGGGTGTTTAGAACCGCTTGCCGTCATGCTCGCTCACTGGCCGACAAGGGCTGGAATGAATTGGTGATGGCCGTGAATGTTTCACCCGTCCAGTTTAGGAGGGCTAACTTCGTCGAGAGCGTGCGCACAGTACTTGAACAGACGCATTTGCCGGCCAGAATGCTGGAGCTAGAAATCACCGAGACAGTGTTATTGGATAACACTGAAAAAGCCGTCTACACGTTGCACGCATTAAAAGATCTTGGTGTACAGGTTTCGATCGATGATTTCGGCACAGGCTACTCCAGCCTGAACTACCTCAAGCGTCTTCCGGTCGACAAGATCAAGATCGACCATACCTTCATTCAAGAGGTGATCAGCGACCGTCATGATGCCGCAATCACTCGAGGCATCATTTCGATGGCTCACCACCTTGAGCTCAAGGTGATCGCCGAAGGTGTCGAAACGGAATCCCAGGTCGCCTTCCTGAAAAAAAACCATTGCGACGAATTTCAAGGCTACTACTTCGCCAAACCCATGCCGTTAGCCCAGCTAGAGAGCTTTTTGCATACGCACAAGGCACAACAAAGTCGACAATCGCTTGAGCAAAAACAGAACAACACAGGGCAGACCCTGCTATTGCTCGACGACGAGGAGAATATTCTGCGCGCCCTGAACCGGGTCCTTCGACGTGATGGCTACCAGATTATAACCGCCACCAGCGCCCAAGATGCCTTCGTCCTTCTCGCCAAACACGATGTACAGGTCATCCTCTCGGATCAACGCATGCCAGAGATGAGCGGAACGGAGTTCTTCAGTCAGGTCAAGAGCCTCTACCCGGAGACCATCCGTCTCATCTTGTCTGGATATACGGACCTCAAGTCAGTGACCGAATCGATAAACCAGGGAGCTATCTATAAATTCCTCACTAAACCTTGGGACGACGAGCAATTAAGGGGAACTGTCGCGCAGGCGTTCAAGCAACATAGCCTTAACAAGTCTGGTAAGGATGAAAGGGCTGGCTACGATCAAAAGAGCGGTGTCTAAGAAGGGGGAAACTGATCCGTTGGGCAACCGGTCGATCACTTCATAGATCGGCTTATCGACCGGTCGTTCAAAACAATTTTTTGCAACCCGCGATTCAGCTGCATTAGAGGGGAATCACTGGCGAATTGATCCGCGTGCCGACGCAACACTGACCCACATCCGACCGGAACAACTTCAGCACGGCCAATGGCTCGCAAGGAATAAGATCCGTCAAGACGTGTCTACCGGACGGTTACAGTCATCCTTCATCAAGTACCCACATAATTATCCAGGGCAGCTGCCCGATTCATCGAGCAACTCAATGAGGCGTTCGTAGCTTAAAAGGAATTCGCACCGGGCGGTTTTCTTTAAGCGCTCATAGCTCCGCCATTGCATGCCCTGACGATGGATGGCTGTGCTGCTACGTCGAACTCAGAGCTCGGAATTGATATTCCCATACGACCCGCAACAATAAGTTAGCTTCAGCACGAAGGCGCTCCACTTCATCCTCCGGCACTGATGAGTCTCTAGCTTCGTGATATCTACCAACAGCTTCCAGAGCTCGTTGTAAGAGTTGCTCCCCGGACTTCACCATTTCTGTCAGATCCACCATCAGCTTCCCCCCTACTCGATAAGGGCATTTTTAGGCTGCTTCATGTCAAGCCTGCCATTTAGCCTCTCACGCCGCACAGCCATTTACTGGTGCCATTATTTTCTAAATGCTGCAATTGGTCGGTTTGCTCGACAAGCGAGGTGGACAACTATTTGTAAAACGGCACGTTTATGGC
Source organism: Pseudomonas sp. PSB11 (assembly GCF_014596605.1). NCBI lineage: Bacteria > Pseudomonadati > Pseudomonadota > Gammaproteobacteria > Pseudomonadales > Pseudomonadaceae > Pseudomonas > Pseudomonas sp. PSB11. The sequence goes on along the minus strand of NZ_NOIO01000003.1, from coordinate 356,877 downwards.
GCCATTTGTTGTTTCATTCAAGCGTTCAGCGCCGATTATTCTCGGCCTTGAGCAGGTCGCGGATCTCACCCAGCAGCTCTTCTTCCTTGGTCGGAACCGGTGGCAGGGTGGGGGCGACGGCCTCTTCGCGCTTCATGCGGTTGATGACTTTGACGGCCATGAAGATCGCAAACGCGACGATGATGAAATCGATCAGGCTCTGGATGAATTTACCGTACGACAGCAGTACCGCCGGAATGTCCCCACTGGCTGCCTTGAGCGTAATGGCCAGATCGCTGAAATCCACTCCACCGATCAGCAGGCCGATTGGCGGCATGATCACATCGCCGACAAACGACGAAACGATCTTTCCGAAAGCGGCACCGATGATGATACCGACAGCCAAATCGACTACGTTGCCTTTGATCGCAAAGGCCTTGAACTCACTCAGCACGCCCATAGGTTATTTCCTTGTTACAGATGAGGTTGGTGAACGTAGTGTAGCCAGCAAGATGCATCCTGTTCAAAACGCGTTGATAGTGGCCCTGAAGCTGTTCTACGACTTCTTCGTAGCGCGGAATAAATACTGGGCCGACGAGCTCCAGTGCCCGGCTGCGCGAGCCAATACGTGCGCAATCTTTTCCATGGGCAACCTGCCTGCGTAGGCCATTCCGTCGCGTGCTGCGATAAAGGCTAATGCACGCAATATTCCGGACTCGGTTTTGACCGAAAGCCAGCGAGGAAGATTGGTCGGTGGGTTTGCGTCAATTTCCCGGAACATTAACAGTCCCGGTTGTTTGAAGTGATCTCGTGCTGGAAGCCAGTATGCCTTCCCGTTGCAGATTGGCGAGATCCGCTGCGAAATGGCGCCTAGTAAAGCTTCATTTTCCGAGCAAGGGCGCAGTTGAGAGTGTGTCCCCAACGATTCCTACGCCACCAACACCCCGTGCCAGAGGTGATCGGTAACACGCCGCAGGATCGGGTTATTTTTCCCAGAGAGGGCTCTCACTTGGTTTCGTGGATGAAAGCCAAGATTTAGGTCTTCTCGCTTGACACCTGGAGGACCTCGGGAAAGTCAGGAGCGCAAAAAAGTAAAAAAATTTACCTCTCGTAATCTGATGGCTTCTATTGGCAGCTTTCTGTCTATCACGAATGATCGGGTTTTATTCGTTACCAGCCAATCCTGAAAGGCAGCTTTGGGTCCAGGCTGTGTGAAAACGCACTGAACACTTCGAAAGCTGAGAGCTACGGGCGTTGCCTGCGAAACCAGCAGACGGAATCGCGAATTGCCCTAGTCAGTTACATAGGCGTTCGTTAATGCTGTTTGGGCCGCGTCAGCGGCCCAAACAGCAACTCACGGACGATCAAGCGGGTGGATCACGCCCTGATCGCTTCAAGCAGTCCTGAGATACCGAAGATGCTCATCATTCGTTTGAGGTTGTAGGCCAGCACATGAAGGCTCATCTCGGTGCTTACCCTCGGCAGGGTTTTGGTCAGGAAGTGGGTACTTCCCATCCAGTATTTGAGCGTTCCAAATGGATGTTCAACGGTCTGTCGGCGGCGCCTCATCATCGTTGGATCATTTTCAAGCCGTACCTGCATTGCATCGGCTACGGCTTCATGTTCCCAGCGCTTTACCCGGCGCTCCTTACCGGTCGTACATTGCTTGTGCATTGAGCAGGACTGGCACCCCGAGAAGTAGTAACAGTGCAATAACATGCCGTCTTCCACTGAAGAATGCCGCCGGGTCAGCAACTGTCCCGCAGGGCATCGATACTCGTCCGATGCGGCAAGGTAGATGAAGTCCTGCTTACCAAATCGGCCTTCGGCTTTGCTGCCTGATGTCAGGGGTTTCGGTACGAAGGTGGTGATGCCAGCCTGCTCGCAGGCAAGGATTTCCAGACCCTTGTAATAACCTCGGTCGGCTACCACTGTCAGCGACTCGGCGCTGATCTCCTCACGCGCCTGGTTCGCCATATTGCTGAGTTGCGTCCGGTCATTGCCAACGTTGGTCACCTCATGGGCAATGATCAGATGGTGTTTGTCGTCGACGGCCGTTTGTACGTTATAGCCAACCGTTCCGGTGCCTCGGCCGCTCGTGGCCATTGAGCGTGCATCTGGATCGGTGAGGGAGATTTGCTGGTCTGGGCTGTCGTGAAGCTGCGCCTCGATGTCTTTGAGTTTCTGCATCTGCTGTTTCAGGGTTTCAATCTTTTCTTTTAGCCGCTCGGCTTTGGCCTCAGCCACTTCGGGCGTTGCCCGATCCGCCGAATCCATTGCCGCCAGATATCGATCAATGCTCTGCTCGATCTGCCGCATGCGTGCCTTCACTTTGCCCTGGGTGAAGTTGCGGTCGCGATTATTGACGGCTTTGAATTTGCTGCCATCGATGGCGATGATCGATTGAGAGAAGAGATTGAGGTTACGGCAAAGCACCACGAACTGGCGGCATACGCTGCGAATAGCTTTGCCGTTGTCCTTGCGAAAGTCGGCAATGGTTTTGAAATCCGGAGCCAAACGCCCCGTTAGCCACATCAACTCGACGTTGCGCTCGGCCTCACGCTCAAGCCGGCGACTGGACTGAATACGATTGAGGTAGCCGTAGATATAGATCTTCAGCAAGACCGCTGGATGGTAGGCGGGGCGACCCGTTGCAGCAGGATCGACGCCCTCAAAACCAAGTGCACCCAGGTCGAGTTCATCGACGAAAACGTCGACCACGCGCACTGGATTTTCTTCGGCTACGTAATCGTCCAGGCACTCCGGCAGCAAGGTGACTTGCGTCCGAGACTCACCTTCGATGAATCGCTTCATGATCGTCCCCACCACGATCTAGACGATCAGAAGATTAGACAATCGCAGGCGTTTTCACACAGCCTGGGTCGATTCTGTTGAAAAAGTCGGTTCTTACAGACCGCCCACATACTGACCGCTGAAAATGCGTTTTTTGCGCGCCGCTACAAGAAATCTGACCCCGAAATCCTCTGCTCAATGTAAAGATTTCAATCTCAAGCGCGTACTTTTCTACCGTGGAAATCAGAGCCTACTTTTTCAACAGAATCGGTCGATTGCTGCCTTTCTCGACAGTAAGGAATCGGTCAAAAGTTGTCACTGAAGGACTGTCTTATCAGCCTTTGGCCGGGGCCTTCCTCGACGATGCAGCCAACTTCTGGTCATCACGCGTCGGGGGAAGATCGCCAACACATACGAACTCTCCGGACGTTGACCTTCAGAGCCTCTTGGGAACCAGTTCGGCTTTACGCTTGCGTTCCAATTTACCGGGCGTGACGTGGGCCTGTAGCCGATGCTTCCCGGGAAGCATAGGAGTATCCGAAACGAATGCTTTCGGGTCCATATGGAAGCGCTCGGCCAGGGCGAATGCCATTCTAGGGCTGATCGACCTATTGCCATTGAGAACCTTGGACACCACGAATTTGTCGCCAATTTCGGGCAGATCCGAGCCGGTCAGTTCCAGTGTCTCCATCAAGTCCTTGAGCAGCTGCAACGGTGTGATGGTGGCCTTGATCGCAGCGTTAAACGCCTTGAGCTGTTCGCCTTTTTGTTCGTAAGCCAGAATCGCGTCTTCAAGCTCGATAAGGATCCGCTCCTCATACTTGTTGAGTTCATGTCCGTCGGTCAGTTCATCAAGCAGTACAGTGGCCCGAGCGTAATCCTCTGGCCCCTCGATGCCGTTCACGAATTGACCGCGCAACTGCTCCAGAAGCATTTGAAGACTTTCGAGCGCAGCGCGCACGCTCTGCGAATTTTCAAGAACAGCGGTCATGGTTGTGTTCCTCTTTTGTTACTGGCGTACCACGCGGTAGCGGTGTCGTAGTCAGCATGGACGCTGGTTTGGCAGCTACCGTAATTTTGCTGCCGCCGCTTTTTTGGCAACACCCGCAGCGGGGTTGGTGAAATTTGGCGCGGACTGGCTTGCTGCAATCGGCTGCACGGTGAGTTCTACTCCTACTGCCATTAACAGCTTCTTGACAGTCTCAAAGCGAATTTTTGCCCCGCCTTGAAGGGATTTACAAAGGCTCTCTCGATCGACTCCCGCTTCTTGGGCAACCTTGTTCAAGCCTCGGGCTTTAACAACCTCGGCGAGCGCTTTCATGAATATTTGCGGGTCTTGAGCCATCATACTTTCAGCAAGATATGCGCTGATGGTTTCCGGGGTGTCGAGGAAGCACGAAGCTTCGTAGAGGCTGGTACCGGAAGTGTCAAGCTCGATGATCGACATGTCCTCAGGATCAAATTTCGATTCGTTCATCTCATTTACCTCTCAGGCGACAATCTCTTTTGCCCGCTTGATTCCTCTCATTTGGTCGGATTTTTCACTTCCCCTTAGAATTAGGTAAACAGTCTATTCAGTGACAAATTCTGTAATCCGGGTCGACAAAAACACGCACCTAGCTCACGCGGTCGCCTACCGGCTCGCCATCTCCCAAAAATGGCCTTCCCGGTCTCGGTTCAATCGCGATGAACAGTCGTCTTCCCTGCCCCCCTCACACCGTCGAGCCAACGGTTTAAATGGGGAGAGTGAAACATGTCGTCAGCGGCCGATCCGGGTCCATTACTAACACGGTAGGCCTACCATACTCTGCTCACCGAATAGGGCGGCTTGCCGCTCGACAATCGGCGAAGCGTTACTGCCGAGATCTTCCAGGAGTCAGTGGCGGCAATGCCCCCATACCCTTCCCGCCAGGTCATCCCTTTGGCGTCAGTGCGCTCAACGTGCCCAATCGCCGAAGGGCGCATCAGCCTCAACATAGCGCACCGCCGACTGCACGTCGCGCCAACCGACGTACTCCATCAACGCCTTGCTGCTCCACTGGTTGCGACTGGCCCAGGTGGCAAAACCGCGGCGCAGTGAATGCGCGGTATAACCCTCGCCAGCCACACCGCTGCGCAAAAACGCCAGACGCAAAATGCGCGAGAGACTGTTCGGGTTGACCGGTTCCTCCGCTAAGTGACCCCAGCGATCGATGGCGCGAAATACCGGCCCTTGGTTAATGCCACTGACCGCCAGCCAGTGCTGGTAGGCATCCACTGGACAGAGCCGCTTCAGCGCCGGAAGCACCAAAGTACGACCGCGATGGTCGCGGTCGGTCTTGCTGCTGGCAAGGAAGATGTCCAACGCTTGCCCTTCGCGCAGCTGAATATGCTCGACTTGCAGCCGGCACAGTTCGTCACCCCGCAGCGCACGCCAAAAGCCCATTAGCATCAAAGCCTGGTCCCGCGCCGCGCGCAGCCGCACCGCTAATTGATCCGAGGTCAATTGCCCGACCAACCCCTCGACGCACGCTTCCAACATCTGTAACTGCAGCGCTTCAGCCTGCTTAATGGGTTGCGGGTGCAGCGCCTGAATGCCGCGCAGCACATCACGCACCCGCGACGCCTTGGTCGGGTCATCGAAGCCGTACTGCTGGTGCCACTGCGCCAAAGCCGCCAGGTGCGTGCGCAAGGTGTTGCTGGATAACCGGGCACCATAAGCCGCCAGGTAGCGCACGACGCTTTCACTGGAGGCCGGCAGCATGCCGCCCCACTCCACCTCAAAGTGCTCAACGGCTTGTGCATAGCGCCGCAGGGTACTGACGCGTCGCGCCGCTTGCAGGTACCGCTCGGCTGAATCGCTCATTGCACCTCCCGCATACCGCGATTTCGGGACCCCGCATCGAAAAAGGCTTGTCACGTTCAAGAATTCAGCATTCTCGAACGCCAGTCCGTCCGAATTCCTGCCGTCCTAAAGGCAGGGTTACAGCTGTAATTGCATACTCTGTAAACCAGTACGAAATCGTCGGAGTCAGGCCATGGCACGCGGAGGCATCAACAAGGCCGTGGTGCAAATCGCCCGCGAAGCACTGCTCGCCCGCGGCCAGCACCCCAGCATCGACGCCGTGCGCGTGGAGCTGGGCAACACCGGTTCGAAGAGCACCATTCAGCGCTACCTGAAGGAACTCGGCGCCCGAGAGCAGGCGCTGCCGCCGACCCCAGACGAGGAACTGCACAGCTTTGTCGCCGGTTTAAGCGCTCGACTCACGGTGCTGGCCGAACAGTCGGTCGCCGAGGATCGCCAGTGCCTGCAGCGGGATCGTTCGGCGTATGAGCAGCAGCGGCTGCAGCACCGGGCGCAAATCGATCAACTGCAGGGCGCTTACGCTGGCCTTGATCGTGAGCTGCAGGCCCTGCGTGAGCACGAGCGAACACTCCAGGAGCAACTGCGCCAAGCGGAAGGCGAATGCCAACGTTTGGGCCAGCTGGAACGCGACCAGAACCAGCTGTTGGTCGAACGGGCGGCGCACATCCAATCGCTGGAGGACAAGCACCGCCAAGCACGTGAAGCGCTCAAGCACTTTCGCCAACAGCATCTGTCGCAGCGAGAGCAGGAAACCCAGCGACACGACGCTCAAATCCAACAGTTGCAACACGAGTTGCGTGCGCTCCGTATCAGTCTTTCGGACAAGCAGGATGAACTCGCCCACCTATTCCAGGACAACGAACGGCTGGTCGGTGAACTGCGCCACCAGGGCCAGCAAGATCGCCAGCGTGAACGTGCACTGCAGCAGTTGTTGCAAAAAAACCAGGATGCGGAGGTCCGCGAGCACAGCGCGCAGGCGCGGGTCCAGGCGTTAGCCGCCGAGCACGCCGGCCTGCGCGAACGGCTCAAGCGTCAGGTGCTCACGGAACGGCAGAACCGTCGCGAGCTGCGGTTCCAGCGGCAACAGGTCGCGCGCTTGCAGGGCTTGCTCAGCCACTCGGCACGACCACCCTCGCCCACCGACGACAGCTAACTTTGCTCTCCCTGTCCACCCCTAGCTTAAGCCCGCTGCCACGGGCGCAGGCTCGACCGGTAGCGAATCGGGAACATCAGGCCATTCTCCCGTCGCAAAACGGTCACGGTAGTGGCCTTTAAGGGCGTCCTCAACCCATTTAGCCTGTCGCGGTGACCGTTCAAAGGGCGCTGGCGGACCGACCAGCGCCAAGACGTTCTGACGCAGCCATTCTTCGTCCGGCCAGCAATGCTGCACAAGCGTACAGGCGTAGAGATCCCAGCCAGAGATCCGCCCGCGATAGCGCAGCCAGTCCCCGTAGCGGTTAATAACTTGGTAAGCCTGTTCGAAGGCAGTGAAGTCAGACGGCCAATCATCGATACGTCCAAAAAACTGTCGTTCATACAATTCATTAAGCAACTCGTACAGCGGCTGACGGACGATACAACCCGGTTCAGTCATGCACACCAGGAGCAGGTAATTGAGGAAATGCGTGCGCAACCAATGACGGTGAGATTTGAATTGTCTGGACGTCGAGCCCAGCAGGGCAAGGACAAATCCCAGGTTGCGCCAGTCGGGGCAGACACACAGGCGACGCATCAGGGCGGGGCCAATCGCCGGTAGCAGGTAGCCGTTTTCAAAATGCAGTGTATGCGCCAAATGATTGGTGTCGCGGCGCTCATCCCAGAGTGCGCTCAGGACCTCCCACAGCGGATCAATCTGCACAGACTGCAGAACTGGATAGTCCTTTAACAGTAACTGCAAACACATGGTGCGGAGCTCACTACCGTCCAGTAACCGCCGCCATTTGTTATTACGGGCCAAGTCTAACCACGAATGATGCTGATATTCCCAGGCGGAGCCACATCGCTCCAATGCCCCGGGGTCGTACGGGCATCCAAAACAGCTGCACAGGCTATGAGCAAACACACGGCCCCTCAGCCGACCGACCAAGGATGAACAACTCATGGCACGTCACCTTTTTCAGCTCTCAACACCCGCAGTCAAGCACAGCTCTAACTGGGGCGCACGGAGGCCGCGGCGACGAAACGTAACAGGTGTTTATAAAAAGCGGCGAACAAGGCAGGCAACACCGAGAAATTAGCTGCCTCGCCCAACAACCAAACGGCGTCGACCTGCCGAAAAAGAAAGTGTTGAATAATCTGAACGCAGCGACGTCAATAAACCTCTGAACTGCCGGGAACTATCCATCATGAATACCATACTTTTCCGGTATAGCTTGCGAAGTGAAACGCTTAAACGCCACCTCAGCACAGCATTAGCTTTTAGATCGTTTGGCATTTCTCACCCGATGTCGAACTACCTGCACCGACCAAACTTTCAACCAGTACCCGGCAAAGCGCTGCCGCATCACGCCTTTCCTTTGCGAACAACGCAGTCCCTCGCCAGCCTTCATCTCCGCCCCTTTTTCTCTCGGCAGGCAAGTACGCCACCCAACCTGAATCTGTTTCGCCGGGACAACTTACTGCTCCAGGGAGAGTTTCATCGTGACCAAGCGTACGGTTTGGCCGGTTACCTGCTGGGCGCGCTCGGGATGACGGTCAGCGTCGAATCGCTGTCGACATGGGCACCCGACATCCATGCCAACGAACCTAAGGGTGCGCTTATGCAAATCGTAATACTGTCTGATACACAGACACGCTTTGTACTCGGGGTACATATTTGCGTCAGGTATGCGGTATGCGAGTGGGTAATTGGTACGGTCGAAGCCATGGCGAATCATCCCAATGGCCGGCCTGGCCGGATTCGCGCTGGGATCAAAAATTACTCGCGGACCGGGCAAACTTTCCCCCCAACCAATCAGTTGTCGAATGCTGGTTCACATGGGCTGAAAAGGCCGCGCTCCTTCGTTCATCACCATGGCGGTACATCTCATCGACCTCAGCGGTCCCTTCTGACGTCGAACTCTCAAACTGTTGCGCAAAAGACCAGGCCAATTAGTCGGCCAAACACTCCTCCTTCGTCATTTCGGGTAACCCCGAAAAGCTCAACAAATATCGAGCTCGTCATTGGTCCAGGAGGGTAATTACTACATGGCCGGGTCGTTATAGCCGGAGGTACTTAGGTCCCCTTTACGAACGAAGCACCCCCACCAAAAATTGCCGAGGTGTATTCGCATCCGCCACGTCGCGGTGGAACCCTCAGTATCACAGGGGAGGTCGCAAGATGATCATCACGTCCAAGGCAATGAACCTCGACGATGGCCCCGTGCGGTCTTGCTTCCAGCGACGTCGCCAAAATTTCCTCGTGGACTTTCCTTCCCGCAAAAATGGCCATTCGATGGAGTGCCATTCGGTATTGGAGTCTGCGTACTGCATTTGGCTGGAGTTTGCCCCCCAGGTCGTTAGGTACTACACGCAACCACACACCTTTACCTGGATAGATGCGGAACAGCGCTATCGCTATACGCCGGATTTTCTCGTCGTGCTGACGCACGGGGAAAACTACTTCACTGAGATCAAGCACGATTTCACCAAGCAACGGCAGAGTCTACTGACCAAGCTGGAGAGCTTCCATGCGCTGTGCTTCCAGGAGGGGTGGTCCTTTAAACGCCGCAACCAACAGCGAATTACCGGGTCAACCATGTTTCACACCCTGCTAGAGCTTTATAGCCGCTCGAGTACCTACAACCAGCAGCGGCAGATGTATTGCTTGCACTACCTGCAGCAGCGTGTGTGGCCGACGACGCTGGGCGACTTGGTCCAGGACAGCGCTGCACCCGACATCGGGACAATCTGTTACAACCTATTCACGGGCCGACTGACTGCCGACTTGACCCAACGTTTGACGTTGGACCTGATGGTGGATTGGGCTCCGTCCCATGAGTAAGTCACCAGATGTGCCTACCGTTGGGTGCCAATACCTCGTCAATGGCCGAATCATGGCGGTTATTCACGTCGATGACGAGTTGGTGACGCTCAGGGACCTGGAGAAACCGTACACCCGAGCACTGGCCGTCGATACAATGATGACCGAGGTGTCTCATCAAACTATTGTGCAGTATGCCCGTCCGCCGGGTGCGGGCTCCAACGCCCTAGCTTTTCTCAACCCACAAGACCCGCAGGTGATTGCCGCCCAGCGCAAATATCGTTACGTCGAAGCCGCGCTCAAACAACTAGGCGGCGCACTGCCCGTAAAAGCCACCAAGAAGCTGATTAAACAGATTGCTCTTGAAATGGGAGACCCATCACCGCCCTGCTATAACTCTTTATACAAATGGACCACGCACTACAAAAAACATAACTGCGATCGCTTCTGCCTATTGAAAGAACAGAGTTATTTACCGCGCGGCAAACGCTTGGAAAAGGAGGTCGAAGCTATAACTCGGGAAATTATTGCTCAAGAGTATGAAGATAAAATACCACCTACCAGCCCTAAAACTATTCATAGTTTAATTCATGGTCAGATCATCCTGATGAACCGCCTCCGCGAGGGCTACTCCACCCGATTACTGAAAACGCCTTCACCGTCTACCGTTCAGAGAAAAATAAAAAAACTGTGCCAATATACGAGTGATCTAGCCCGTCAAGGTGCGGAGTTTGTAAAGAAATACCACCACTCAAGTGAATTAAGCGACGAACCTCATGAACTGTTGGAACTGGCAGAAATAGACAACCATCTGCTCGATATTTTCATCATCGATGAAAAAGGAAATCTGTTAGGCAAAATTCTTTGGTGGACCGTAATTTTTGAAATCAAAACGCGAAGTGTCATCGGCTGGGAACTATCAACGACGTACCCATGCGCAGAAAAAACAATTCGCGCATTGAAAAAGGCATTGCAGGCAGTGCCTGGCGAAGAACGTCGTCGGGGAAAACCTATCTACCTGCACAGCGACAATGGCGCTGAATTCGTCAATGCGACAATTCGGTATTTTCTGGATCGACTGAATATTCTTTTTAATCGAGGTCCACCCTACACCGCCAATGCGCGCGCGCGCATAGAGCGTTTTTTTGAAACATTTGAACTGTGGTTGCACGAGCAGGCGGGTACCACTATGTCTAGTCCAGCCGAACGTCGATTCTACGACTCGGAAGGCGAAGCGGCATTTACCATGGCTAGTATGAATCGGCATATAGAGGATTGGATAGAAAATATCTACCATCAACGGAGACACCGTACCCTAAACATGCCGCCAGCGGTGGCGTGGGAGCGGGCAATGAAAAACAAACTTCCACCGGAAAAATTTACCGCAGAGGATTTGGATACATTGTGCCGTGTTGTTCAATCAGCAATGATCAGCGCTGCAGGGCGAGTACAATTTTTATGTTTAAGCTGGTATGGCCCGGATCTGCAAGAAATTCGATCAAAACTAAAAAAAGGACAATTAGCGATTTGCAGTTACAACCCGTTAGATTTAGGCGAGATATGGGTCGCTCACCCCGACACTCCACGCCAACCTGTGCGCGCCTACGCCACCAACTCTAGGTATCAAAACGGTCTTACCCTGACAGAGCATGATTTACTGCATAAAGAATATCTCGCCGCAGGACGAGAATTTGACGACAGTGAAGCCGATGTCGCGTTATTAATGCTTCGACGCCGCATGGCCAAAGAGTACGAGGAATCTCGCCAACTACGCCATAATGTGCAGCTTGGCAAAAATACCAATTCCAAAGATAGTGGTATGGATAACCCAAGCAACACTGCTGTGCTGGATGAGAGGCCCGTGGGAGACAGTGAAATCCCTATCTTCAAAGTGGACCGCCTATGAGCACCTCTCCTAACGGCATCAATATTGATGAAGCACTCGAAGAATTGGCCGCCTGTACGATTTGGTACCCAGCCTACCAGGAGGCAATGCGGCTCGTTACCAAAAGTATCGACTCTACGCGCGACCGTAAAGACCCCTCGTCAGCCATGTTGATCGGTCCTACTGGCGTTGGAAAAACCAGATTATGCTTAAAGCTTGAGAAGCAACTTGGTTACAGTCAAAAAGTTATTCGCGCAGACTGCGAAAAAACAATAAAACCCTGTGTGTATGTCGAACTACCGGAATCTGCCACGATAAAAAGCTTGTCCATGGTGATGGCCAAAATTCTTGCCGGGGATGTCAGCGACCATCAAAGCATTACTGTCTTAGAGACCCTCATCATCGAGAGACTCATAACAATGGAGGTAAAACTGGTAATTTTTGACGACTTCCACCATGTAGCCGGTAAAGGATTATCTAAAACCAAGGCGTCGTTGTGCAAGTGGATTATTTTACTTCTAAACAAATCCGGCATACCATTTTTGATCTCTGGTTCAGATACTGCTGAAGCCACAATAGATACAGTTCAAGAACTAAGTGACCGCTTTCCTTATCGCGCCCACTTGCAGTGGTTGCCTTTGGCTGAGGAGTCAGGTACACCGACACTACTGGGTGTGCTTGCCGCCTTACAACAGGAAATTATCAGATTAGGTTGTTTAACAGACTATATCCACTTAACCGACCCCACCCCCTATAAAGCTATTTATCTCGCCACCGAAGGAAATTTTAGGCGATTGAGTAATTTGCTGCACGATAGCTTTCGAATAGCACTCCTCAGGGGAGACTATAGCTTAACAATCAACGACTTCGCAGAGGCCGCCGACGACCTGGCGTTTTGCTGCAACCCCAATCACTTCCGCATGACACCCAAGCAACTGAATAGCACATTAAAATCCAAAATCAATAAGATATTGGTACCGCACAAATGAGCGCTCTATGTTACGTGGGCATCCCCCAACAATGGGAAAGCCCTAAGGGAGTGATGATACGGACTGCGTATCACAATGGGTACTCCACTGTTGCCACTATGTGCGCGTTTCTCAATGTCCCCTACCATAGAGACGCGCTGGATTTATTAACAGAGCAATCACCCTTATTCAGTAGGTTGACCATGACAGCGCCGGATCTCGCGCAACGGCTCTCGGCAAATAGCTATACGGTAAAAAATACAGATGCTACACTTTGGATCCTCGATGAAATCTCCCTGTATCGCTCACAGTTTGCACATTACTTCGCGTACTGCCCCGAATGCTTACGCAACGAATTGATCACCGTTTTTCAAGACGTACGGGATTTACCTGTCTGTCCTCTGCATCAAACACTTATAGTCACACACTGTCCTGATTGCCATGAGCGTGAGCATTGGACCAATGCAAATCTTCTTTTTTGCAAATGCGGATCCGACAGACGCAACTCAAAATGCCTAAAGGGCACAATGATGGAAGCCGATCGCCTTCAGGCGTTTGGCCCGATTTCTGACATTCACAAACTTTCGCAAATGACCTACATCGCGCATATATGTGAGGACATCTGGATATCTAGAAAGCCAAACAAAGAAAAAAATTCATTCTTTCTTATAGATGAAATTAGAAATCACGCTTCAAAAATGATTACAGAACAACTTGCAAATTACCCAGGGTTCACACGATCAATGCATCTTTCACCATGGCGCACATCTCACCCACTGCTAATTAAGCTCGCAAACGAACTAATAACAGAACCGAATCCTGCGAACTTAAACTGTGAAACAGGATTATGCTGTATTGACGTAGAACTGACGCTGCGTGAAATTAATTACTCTATGGCCGGCTCGAAAAAGTGGTCACAAAAAATTTTCAACTCTCACAACTTCGAAGTAAAACGCTACGGCAGAGGCGTGCCTTACTACCATTGTCACGCTCCTATTTGCAGACTAATTCGGAGCACACTTGATCGCTTACTTAATATTAAATCTAAAGCGGAGAGCCTCTCTCATAACTATTTAACTATGCGGGAGGCCGCTGCGCTACTGCACTGTAGAATCACTACGATATTACAACTAGCCGAACTAGGCTATTTACAGCGAGCCAAAAACAAAAAAACTGGCAAAGGGTACGCCATACTAATTAGCAAAACATCCATCAAAAACTTCAACAACACCTATATCTTAGCCAGCAAACTCTCTCACACCCTAAAAACAACACAAAGACAAACGATCCGCCAACTCAATCAGCTTGGCATCACCAAACACCAAAACAAACAAGGACCGCACATTTATGAACAATTTAAAATTCCTTTTATTTTGGAAGAACTACGAGACAAAATAAAACAACCCGCGCAACTCTTTCCAATCGCACTACCACCACCTCAGAATATAGACAACACACTCAAGATAGCAAGTACTAACACAGCACCAACCGAAGAAACCACACAGTTTAGACCTACATCCATCGAACGCCAAGCAACTGGTTTCACAGCCAGTCAAGTGGCCAATTTTTTGAAAATATCCCCCCGCCTATTACATTTTCGATTCGTTCTGACAGGTTTAATAAAACCAGACATTATCGGGGAAACCCCATGCTACTCTCTGGCCCACATTCAGATCATAAACAGTCACCTGCAACAACATTTGTCGCTCGAACAAGTAACCAAAACAATGAAATGCTCGCGCGATGAGGTCCTCCGCCTGATCAACACTTCAGAACTTCAGGCATCTTGTGCACTGGCCTACTCCAATGGAGACATACAACTGCTCTACAGCCAATGTGATATCCACATTCTAAAAGCCCACTCACTAACGAAAAAATACACAGAATATCAAGCAACAAACACAGCTAATCAAAACTTGCTTGCGCCTGCCACTGAACCAGTGATGCCTGACTCGCCACTTACCTGGCTTTGGGTTATGCCTCCATTGTGATATCGGTAAAATCGGAAAAATTGGTTTCAGCCGCTTAACCCCCCCCTTCAAGAGTTACAACTCTCTCTACGAAAAACGACCTGCTTCAACGTGCATTGTTAATGGGTCACCTTCTAGAGTCCCTATACGGGATGTAACATTCAAAAATAGTCTCACCGCCCTCGATAATTGCTCGACTCCAAGACGACATGCCCGGTATTCAATCACTTGCATAGACGTCGTTTACGAGGTAAAGCGATGCACTTTTTCTGTCCTGTGCCTGATGATACTAGGGGGGGGATTGAACAATTTGCAGCACAAACTGTACTCATCTGCTCCAGGCCACCGCAACCTGAGGGCTGTCGCCTTCACGCAATGTTTTTATCTTCAATTGATCGCAGTCGTACCAATTTTAAGATCAAATGCTGTTTTCTTTTATTTTCAGATGACTCACTCACCGTAACCCGTTGATCAGAAACGAGGTGATTTTATTTTCTGCTGACCACTGAAGTCAGCTTGAAATCCTGAATCGATACTAGGCTCCATCAACCGGGACATCTCGCCTCGGGACTTTGGAGATCGATATGACTACTCAGAACCTCAGCGGCAAAGTGGCTTTGATCCAAGGCGGTTCCCGCGGCATCGGCGCTGCCATCGTCAAGCGCCTGGCCGCTGAAGGCGCGACAGTCGCCTTTACCTATGTCAGCTCCACGGCCAAGGCCGAAGAATTGCAGAACAGCATCATCCAGGGCGGCGGCAAAGCCCTGGCCATCAAGGCCGACAGCGCTGACGCCGAGGCCATTCGCGCAGCCGTAACGAGCACCGTAGAAACGTTTGGCCAGTTGGATATCCTGGTCAATAACGCTGGTGTGCTGGCCGTCGCACCGCTGGAAGATTTCAAGCTCGAAGACTTCGACCAGACCCTGGCGATCAACGTACGCAGCGTATTCATCGCCACCCAGGCTGCCGCCAGCCACATGACCGAAGGCGGTCGCATCATCAATATCGGCAGCACCAATGCCGATCGCATGCCCTTCGCCGGTGGTGGCCCGTACGCCATGAGCAAATCGGCGCTGGTTGGCCTGACCAAGGGCCTGGCCCGCGACCTCGGCCCCAAGGGCATCACCATCAACAACGTGCAACCGGGCCCGGTCGATACCGACATGAACCCTGCCCACGGCGACTTCGCCGACAGCCTGATCCCGTTGATGGCAGTGGGCCGCTACGGCAAAGCCGAAGAGATCGCCAGTTTCGTCGCCTACCTGGTCGGTCCCGAAGCTGGCTACATCACCGGTGCGAGCCTGACCATCGACGGTGGGTTTGGCGCCTGACCCTGTAGGAGCGAGCATGCTCGCGATGGTCGTCAACGATGACGAGTGAACCCTGACACCCAGCGGCGCTCTCAGGCTCATCGCGAGCATGCTCGCTCTTACAAGTTTTGATCATCAGGCCCAATCGAGCGCTGGCAAACCACAGGCACTGGGCTTGAAGGCTTTCAGCGAACGAAGAATGCCATCGGCGTGTGCGTATTTTTCGTCGGCCATCGCCGCATCCGGAATCGCAATCGCCGTCATCCCCGCCGCCTTGGCCGCCGTGACACCGAACGGCGAATCCTCGAACACCAGGCAATCGCGCGGGTCGACACCCAGGCGCCGCGCGGCCGTCAGGAAGATATCCGGCGCCGGTTTGGCCGCGCCTACCTCTGGATCATCGGCCGTGACGATGAAGTCGAACAAGGCGAACCAGTCGCGATGCAAGGTGGTTTTCTGGCCGAACGACTGGCTTGAGGAGCTGGTTCCCACCGCAATGGGAATGTTGTGCGCCTTCAAGTGCCGAACCAGCTCTTCTGCTCCCGGCATCGCCTGCGCCGCAGGAAAACGCTCGCGCATCAGCGGCTCGCGAATCACCAAGAACTCTTCGGCGCTGATCGGCAAGTCCAGCGCCTGCACCACATAACTCGCCAGGTCACCTGCGCCACGGCCGATGATGTTCTGCTTGACGCTCCAGTCAAACGTTCGGCCATAGCGCGCGGCAATCGTGGCCGTGACTTCGGTGTAAATCCCCTCGGTGTCCAGCAACAAGCCGTCCATATCGAAAATCACGGCCTTGATGGGGCCGAACTCCTTGAGCGGTAAATTCATCGCATCTGATCCGTTTTCATGACATCCCAGGCGGCTCAGGTACGGCCGTTCCGCGACAGATTAAAGGTTTCAGCAGCATAACGAGCCGCCGTGGCCAAGAGCAACGGGCGCATGATGCAAAAAGCCCGGCAAATCGCCGGGCCCGGACAGCGTTACGCGCTGTTGATTTATGCCAGGCTAACCGCCCGCCTTGCCTGTCCCACTACCTTGGCAGCACTATCTGATCCTCCAGACCCATTGCCAGAAGCGCTCCCCGTCGAACTGCCACCGCTGGTCGACCCGCTTCCCGTCTCCGGGCGGGTGGTGCTCCCGTTAGCATCGCCTGCATTGCCATTCCTGATGGCGCCAGGCGGTAATGCGTTCTCCGTTCCAGAGCCTGCATTCATTTCAGTAGACGGCGGCATACCGCCCTTATCGACGGGCGCGTCGTTACCTGAGGATTGTGAAAATGCTACGCCTGAACCGATCGATAACAGACTAGCCACTGCCAGGGCCAACACGCTTGACCTGATCATGGACGTCTCCTTTTACCCGTTGCATACCTTGAGTCTGGCAGCAGTGCATCGGCAGGGTTGCCACTCATTCGACAGGCGGTCTCGCGCCAGAGGTCAGTCAGCTCGGCTCGCCGGATGCGTCCTCACCAGCGATGTCCGGATCGTCCGGATCGACTTCGACATCAGAATCCGTGCGCTTGAGGTCATCGTTGGGGACCTGTTCGACACCGGGCTCGTCATCGGGAGGCCGCTGATCGCGACTCAGGGAATCGGTAGGTGAAGGCAGGGGGTATTCGGGGGTTTCGTCGATGTCGGCGACTTTCGGATCTGCGTTCATGGAGCACCTCGCAACGGACCTGAAAGGCAGGCCCTGACCGTTGGAGGCAGCGTCGATCGTCAGGTTCGATCAGGGAGACCATCGGTTATGTTGCCGATCGAATCCGTCAGTGATGTTTGTTCTTGTGTTTGTGCTTATGCTTGTGACCGTTGCCGGAATGGGAGTGAGAATCGCCATCGTCGCTTCCCAGATTGTTACCGACCGCACCACCGGCTGCACCACCCAGGCCGGCGCCAATGGTCGATCCGGTTCTGCCGCCCAGGCTGTTGCCGATCACCGAACCGCCGGCGGAACCCAATCCACCGCCTACCGCCGCTTCGGTGCGACTGCCCTTGGGTGCGCCGATCGCGCTACCAGCGGCGCCACCGACACCGGCACCGATTGCAGCACCCGTGCTGCCACCCATTTGACCGCCTACCACGTTGCCCAATGCACCACCAATACCACCGCCCACGGCTGCGGTACCATCGCCTGCAGCCATTACAAACGGTGTAAACAACAATCCAAAAACAATCGCCGGTAACGTCAAGCGTCGAGTACTCGGGTACTGCACTTCATTACCTTGGGTTTTCGGGGTCATGGCACGCCTCTTATTTATCGGGGGTATGTGTATACGAGCCTTTAATTCCATAAACGTTCAAAAACGCAAAAGCCCGGCATCAAGCCGGGCTTTTGTTGACTACCCTACGGATCAATGACGTTTGTGGCCGTGGGCCAGGTTGCTGCCTACGCCGCCGCCCAAGGCGCCGCCCAGGCCTGCGCCGATCGTCGAGCCGGTCCTGCCACCCAGGCTGTTACCGATGATCGAACCGCCGGCAGCGCCCACGCCACCACCGATGGCCGCGCTGGTGCGGCGGCCTTTCTTGGCGGCAACCGCACTGCCCGCAGCGCCCGCGACACCAGCACCGATCGCGGCACCGGTGCTTCCACCCATGCTTTGGCCCACAACGTTGCCCAGAGCACCACCGAGGCCGCCACCAATGGCAGCAGTACCGTCACCGGCGATTGCGCCTTGAGCAACCAGAAGACCCAGAACCAGAGCAGGCAAAGTGAAACGCATGACAAAAACCTCAAAAAAGGGATGAAATTCAAAAGGGTCGAGATTGAATGCTTTAGAGGGAACAAAGTCCAGACATGCGCGCGCTCAACCTCGTTGTAGGCGACGGTTGGACAGCAATTTTGGAAAAGGTTTTATCGCAGGCAAAAAAAAGCCCGCTGGGGAACGGGCAGGGTGTTGCTTCTAACGGATGAGTTGAGCCTACGTACGGCGTTGTGAAAAGTTTGTGAAAAATTCCCGGCTTAAATATTCGTTCACATTTCAAGCACAAAAAACCCCGTTCGATGACGGGGTTCGCTCGCGGGTCATTTACTTACTGGCCGGTTCTGTAAGCTTGGGCAGGAATTTTCCCTTCAGTGCTCGGCAAGCCTTGGTCTTGATCTTGAGGACCTTGGCCTGATCTTCGCCAAAGCTGGCTACATACTCAGTCTGGCCGCATTGAACGTAATTGTTGATCGGATATTCTGCGCCGTCGTCTTCGATATACGGTTCAGTCATCGCTTCACCCCTCTCAAAATATGCGATCGACACCGGCAAGCCCTTTGCCCGAAAAATATCGATCACCAAGGATTTTGAGACTAGCCGGTCATTAACGGACTTGTGGTTCAGACAATCGAATGCCCGACGAATGGGCGAAGCCTGTCAGAGCAGTTTGACCTACACCGCGGTGTGATTGTGAGGCAACACATAAGAGTGGCACTGCCCAGAGTAGGATAAGATGCCAGCAAACCAGGCTCGCCGTGAGTAGCCCCGCATGACAGAAAACAGTCGGAACACCACCCGCCTGATCAAGAAGTACCCGAATCGCCGTCTGTATGACACGCACACCAGCAGTCATTTGACCCTTGCGGATATTCGCCAGTTGGTGGTCGATAGAATCCCGTTCGAGGTGGTCGACGCCAAGACTGGCGAGAACCTGACCCGGAGTATTTTGCTGCAGGTCATTCTGGAAGCCGAAAGTGGCGGCCAGCCAATATTTTCCAGCGAGATGCTGATGGGGATCATCCAGTTCTACGGGCCCTACCAGAGCGTCCTCGGCAGCTATCTGGATAAAAGCATCCAGACGGTCATCGACATCCAGTCCCAGACCGGCGCTCAATCCTCCGAAACCTGGAGCGCGTTCATGCACCAGCAGGCTCCGGTCATGCAGGATTTGATGCGCCAGTATGTCGACCAGTCAAAAGCGCTCTACATGAATACCCAGAACCTGTTCGGAATGTTCGGCGCGGTGCCACCCGGCAAGCCAGGTGCCGATGGCGGGCCGAAAAAAAATGGCGATGGGGAGTAAACCCCATCGCCATCCTGTAACCAGCCTGGTCAGGCTTACTTGCTATCAGCCTTGCCACCAGCTGCGGTTTTTCCAACTGCAGCGGTCGCTGCGTCAAAATTGCTCTGGGCAACGTCAGCAGCCTGTTTTACAGCTTTCTGTGCACTTTCAAAAACGGCACCGGCATTGGCCAGCGACGATTTGAACCCGGACACCACCGGCTCGGAGCCAGCCGGTGCATTCTTGCTGATCACTTCAACGAACTCTTGCACCTGCTGGGTGCCCGCCTCGAACTGACGCGAGGTCAGCTTGGCGATTTCCGAGTGAGTATCGACAATCAACGCTTGCACTTGGCGATTGAAATCGACAAGACGTTCGACTTGCACATTTGGCTGGGTGAAAGAAGCCTGCAGCTCAGCGAATCCTTGGGGATCACGAACCGAAAGCAGCTTGCGAAGGCCGTCGAACTGCTCCTCGGTGGAAGCCTGCAGGGTCTTGAACTGCAACTGGCTCAGCTGCTCGACACTGGAAAAGATTTTGCCGCTGATTTGCTGCAGCAGGTCGAGGTTGGCTTTCTGAGCGTCTTGCAATTTTTCCGAGTTGAAAAAAGACATGCTTGAATCTCCTGGTTTGAAGGCCGACTCGGGCCTGAGGACGCGATAGCGATCCTGCCGGTCATCGCGTTAGGGTTTATATTGCAGCGCACAATTTCTTTTGGCAACGTTTTTTGTGCGCCGCACAAAAGACTTTCCCCTCCTCCCCATAATCGCTATAGACTCCTGTTAAAGAACGGACAGCCAAAGCCTTCGCTTTGTCAATGAGCCGCAGACGCGTGCTCAACATGCATAATCCTCGGGAGATCACCATGGACCAGGAAGACATTAGTGCATCGCAACAGGAAAAACCCGCCTCACAACGCGGCCTGTGGGAACACCTGAGTCATCTGCAGCGCCTCAATGCGCTGAACGTCCTCGAGGCTGTGCGCCAACGCCAGAAAAAAACCCTCACGCCCCTGAAACGCGGCCAACTCAGACAACCTACTCCCGCTCAATGGCAGGAATATGTCATCGACTTCGGCCAACGCTGCCTGCTGTTCTGGGACACCCTGCGCCAGCGCGGCGACAACAGGCTGGCCCATGAACGCGCCGGGTATCCACTGCTGCTCAAGTTCGATCATGAAACCTTGATCGCTGGCCCTGATCTTGCGCGCCCGGTCAATTTTTCACTGTTGCGGATCCTCCCCGGCACCGAGCAAGAAATCGACAGTAACAGCCAGCCGGTGATCATCATTGACCCGCGCGGCGGACATGGTTCGGGAATCGGTGGTTTCAAGCAGGATTCGATCATAGGTGAGAGCCTCAGGGCCGGGCACCCCACCTACTTCATCTCTTTCAGTCACTCGCCACAGCCTGGGCAAACCCTGGACGATATCGTCCAGGCCCAGGCCCGGTTCATCGAAGCCGTCAGCGCCCTGCACCCAGCCAACGACAAGCCGATCATCATCGGCAACTGCCAGGCCGGCTGGGCCTTGATGGGCCTGGCGGCCACACGACCGGAGCTACCCGGCCTGATCATTATCAACGGCGCCCCCTTGTCATATTGGGCCGGCGCCAATGGACGCAATCCAATGCGCTATACCGGCGGCCTGCTGGGGGGCGGCTGGATGGCTCGCCTTGGCAGCGACTTGGGCAATGGCCGATTTGACGGTACCTGGCTGGTCAGCAACTTCGAAAACCTGGACCCGGCCAACACCTATTGGGGCAAGTACTACCAGTTGTTCAGCCAGGTCGACAGCGAGGCCGGGCGCTTCCTCGACTTCGAACGCTGGTGGGGCAGCCCGACCCTGCTCAATGGCGAAGAGATCGAGATGATTGTCGATGATCTGTTCATCGGCAACCAATTGTCGGGCGGTCCCGACCGCAAGAGCAACGGTATCGACCTGAAACAGATCGAAGTGCCGGTGGTGGTGTTCTGTTCCTTCGGCGACAACATCACCCCTCCCCAGCAGGCATTGAACTGGATCGCCGATATCTATTCCAGCGATCTCGCCTTGCAGGAGGCAGGCCGCACTATCGTCTACCTGCGGCACGCCAGCATCGGCCATTTGGGGATCTTTGTTTCCGGCCAGGTCGCGCGACGCGAACACCGGGGGTTGCTCGGCGCGGTCGAAACCATCAATGCGCTGCCGCCGGGGCTGCATGAAATGCTGATTGACGATCTGCCGGCCTCTTCAGGCAGCAGTGACGTGCAATACCGAGTGCGCTTCGAACCCAGGCGAATTGCCGATATCCACGATGACGACGAGCCAGCCCGTGACGACGATCGCGAATTCTCGTCGGTAGTGCGCACCTCTGAAATCAACAACGCGTTTTACGACGGATCAATACGTCCGTGGCTGCGTCAAGTCGTCAACGAGCCCATGGCCGAATGGATGCGCAGGACACACCCCTTCCATCAGCAGCAGTTGTTTTGGAGTAGCTTGAATCCAGCGCTGTGGTGGTTACCCGGGACAATTTCCGCGGTCAATCGTAATCGTCGCCCCGTACACGAGGACAACCCGCTGCTGGCCTGGCAGGAACTGTTCTCCAACCAGATGCAAGACACCCTGAATGCGTACCGCGATGTGCGTGACGCTACTCAGGAGATCTGCTTTTACGGTATTTACGGCGCACTGGGCGCCTTCGCCGGCGCCCAGCCTGCGAGAAATCTCCAGGCACCTGAGCCGATCGCCCGATGAATCGGTTGTCATCCTGGAGGCCCTCGTGGAGCCCCATCTCTCAATGTGCCTTCACAGGAAATTAGCGGTGCATCCGTTCGACGTAATCTTTGGCGAAGCCTGGAATCTTGTGATCCCCGCTCCGACCTATAGCACTCATGGGTAGGACCGGCACGATGTCCTTGAACACAGGCAGCGACTCATGGGTTCGATATTGGCCGGGGGTCATACCGAACCAACGGGTGCACGCCTTGTGGAAGCTGCTGTGATCATGAAAGCCGAGCAGGTGGGTGACATGCTTCAGGTTGAAATGAGAGTGGCGCAAGTAGAATTCGGCCATCTGCCGGCGCACATCGCTCAGGACATCCTTGAATTGCGTGCCATCCTTCTCAAGACCCCGTTGAAGTGTGCGCTTGCTGATGTTCAGCGCTGCTGCAATCGACTCCATATCACACTGCCCCTGGCCTTGCCCCTGGCTCAAGCGCTCGGTCAAAAGGCGACGAATCCTGCCAACGATCGAGTAACCGGACAACAGGTCCAATTGAGCTTCGGCAAAACTGTCATGCAGCGTGGCCAACGCCTCGTTGGCCATGCTCAATGGCGTCAGGAGCTCCTGGCCATCGAACAGGATGCTGTCATAGGCCGCCCCGAAACTCAGCGGGCAGCCAAAAAGTCGCTGATGCTGCGACGTGTCTTCCGGCTCGGGATAGGAGAACTCCACACTCATGGGTTGCGGTGACTTGCCACCTGCCAGCCAACGGCAGAAACCCAGCAGCGACGCCAAGGCAGCATCCGTGTATTGCCGGGGTTTGACCGAGCCATCTTGCTGATGATCGAGACTGGCCAATCGGTAATGCTGCTCCTCCTGTACAAGGAAAAGGCTGAATCCGGTTCCGATCAACGGGCTGAAACGGACCAGGCGTTCCAGCGCCCTTTTCAGGTTCGAACTGGACATCATCGTGTAACCCACGATCTGGAAACTGCTGGGATGGCATTCCCCGTAGGCTTTCAGACCGATATTCGGATCGTTCGATGCCTCGGCCGCCAGATTCCAGAGACGATAGATAACGTTTCGCTCGCAGAATGCTCCTGGTTTATTCACGAACCCGACATCCAGCCCCGCCTCCTCGCACAAAGCGGCCAGGTCGAGACCCTGGGCAAAAAACGTATTCGCCAGCACGCTGGCATAACCTGAACTTATCCTGTACATGGCGTCCTCAATGACCAGTGGAACCGAACGTCCTGTCCGGAGCCGATGCTGACACGTGTAGAACATATTTCAACTCTGTTGCAGAAATATTAACTATCCATTCAGTTCTAAACATTGATCCAAGTATAGGTACTCCTCATTTTTTGCCATCCCCTCCCTCCCCGCGTGGCACCGAAGGACAGGAGAACGTCACCTTCAAACACTTCCCCCACAGCCCGTCGATAACCAACAATCACCACTCCTGCAGCGCAAAAAAAAAAACGGAGTAGATGTATGGAATCGCGTAGTCGTATTGCTTTGGTAACGGGTGGTATGGGCGGTATCGGTACAGCAATCAGCCAACGTCTATACAAGGAAGGATTCAAGGTAATCGTCGGCTGCAGTTCTGACTCCAGCCGCAAGGACGCCTGGGCTGCCAGCCAGCGTGAGGCAGGTTACGAGTTCGAGTTCATCTATGGCGACGTCACCGACTGGGAGTCGACCCGCAAGGCTTTCGAGATGGCTCGTGAACAATTCGGGCAGATCGATGTGCTGGTCAACAACGCCGGCATCACCCGCGATGCGTCCTTTCGCAAGCTCACTCCAGAAGACTGGAACAGCGTGATCGGGACCAACCTGACAGGCTTGTTCAACACCACCAAGCAGGTCATTGAGGGCATGCTCTCCAAAGGTTGGGGGCGGATCATCAATATCTCCTCGATCAACGGTCAGCGTGGCCAGTTCGGCCAGACCAACTACTCCGCCGCCAAGGCTGGCATCCATGGTTTCACCATGGCACTGGCCCGGGAAGTCTCCGGCAAGGGCGTGACCGTCAACACCGTATCCCCAGGCTACATCCAGACCTCCATGACCGCAGCCATTCGCCCGGACATTCTCGAAGGCATGATCTCGGGAATCCCGGTAGGTCGCCTTGGCCTGCCGGAAGAGATCGCCTCGATCGTGGCCTGGCTGGCATCCGATGAATCCGCCTACAGCACCGGTGCCGACTTCTCGGTAAACGGCGGCATGAACATGCAGTAACCCTGACCCGGGCCTGAATGCCCTGGTTTGCTCGTCGAATTTTGTCTTTTCCATGAGGTCATGCATGAACGAAGTCGTAATCGTTGCCGCTACTCGTACCGCCATTGGCAGTTTTCAGGGTGCCTTGTCTGCAATTCCCGCGACCGAACTGGGTGCAGCAGTGATTCGCCGCCTGCTGGAGCAGACGGGTGTCGAAGCTGCGCACATTGATGAAGTGATCCTCGGCCAGGTGCTCACCGCCGGCGCTGGGCAAAACCCGGCACGCCAGACCGCGATCAAGGCTGGCTTGCCCCACACCACGCCTGCCCTGACCTTGAACAAGGTCTGCGGCTCCGGCCTCAAGGCGGTCCACCTCGCCGTCCAGGCCATCCGTTGCGGCGACGCGGAACTGATCATCGCTGGCGGTCAGGAAAACATGAGCCTGGCCCCCTATGTCCTACCCAAGGCACGCACCGGCCTGCGCATGGGCCATGCACAACTGCAAGACAGCATGATCCAAGATGGCCTGTGGGATGCATTCAACGACTACCACATGGGCATCACCGCCGAGAACCTGGCGCAGAAGTACGAAATCTCCCGTGAAGCACAGGATGCCTTCGCTGCCGCCTCGCAACAGAAGGCCGCCGCCGCCATTGAGGGCGGGCGTTTCCAGAGCGAAATCACACCGATCCTGATCCCTCAGCGCAAGGGCGAACCGCTGACCTTCGACACCGACGAACAGCCGCGTGTCGACAGCACGGCGCAAGCCTTGGCCAAACTCAAACCGGCTTTCCAGAACGACGGCAGCGTAACCGCTGGCAACGCCTCGACCCTCAACGACGGTGCGGCCGTGCTGTTGCTGGCCAGCGCCGCCAAAGCCCAGGCGCTGGGCCTTCCAGTACTGGCCAAAATCAAGGCCTATGCCAGCGCCGGCGTGGACCCGTCGATCATGGGCATCGGGCCGGTCCCGGCCACACGCCTGACCCTGCAAAAGGCCGGCTGGAGCGTCGAGGACCTGGACCTGATCGAAGCCAACGAAGCCTTCGCCGCCCAGGCGCTGGCGGTTGGCAAAGAGATGGGCTGGGACACCAGCAAAGTCAACGTCAATGGCGGCGCGATCGCCCTTGGCCATCCGATCGGCGCGTCGGGCGCACGGATCCTGGTGTCGCTGGTGCACGAACTGATCCGTCGCGATGGCAAGAAAGGGTTGGCCACCTTGTGCATCGGTGGCGGACAAGGCGTCGGCCTGGCTATCGAACGCTAACCAACGGCATACGAATAGCCAATGCGCGGACGCGGGCTCCTTGCTCCGCGCATCAGGCTGGCCTCGGACAACGTTGCCCGCCTCCCTTGCCGTCGCTACGCCGCAATCCGGTATAGCGCGGCTTTTTTCTGCCCGGCACATCGGTATGAATTTTATGGACAACAACGCGCATACATTCAAAACCTTCTGGTCAGGACAGGTTCCGTTCATCGCCTCTTTTGCAGTGCAACAATTGCGCCTATGGGTGAGCACCAATCCTTGGTTTTCCGGGCATGACCACGACACCTGGTTCGACCTGCCACGCGAGACCCTGGACAGCCTCCAAGCGGACTATCAGGTTGAATGGGCGCAACTCGGCCAGAAACTGCTGACCGGCCAGCCCTTCAGCTTCGATGATCGACGCTTCACCAGTGGCAACTGGAGCGCCCCCCTGTTCGGCTCCCTTGCTGCCTTTTACCTGCTCAACTCCAGCTTCCTGCTGAAACTGCTCGACAAGCTGCGAATCGACGAAAAGAAAGCACGCGAACGCCTGCGCTATCTGGTGGAACAAGCCATTGCCGCCAGTGCACCGAGCAATTTCCTGGTCAGTAACCCTGATGCGTTGCAGCGTGCGGTCGAGACCCAAGGCGCCAGCCTGATCACAGGGATGCAGCACCTGGCCAGCGATATGAACGAAGGCAAAATGCGCCAGTGCGACAGCGGCGCCTTCAAGGTGGGAGTCGACCTGGCCAATACCCCCGGCGAAGTCGTCTTCGAGAATCGCATCTTCCAACTCATCCAGTACTACCCGCAAAGCGAAACCCAGTACCAACAGCCGGTGCTCGTCGTACCTCCATCGATCAACAAGTACTACATCCTTGATCTGCGCCCCGACAACTCGATGGTCCGCCACCTGCTGGAAAAGGGACATCCCGTATTCCTGGTCTCCTGGCGCAACTTTGACCAGGAACACGCCGGTACCACCTGGGACGACCTGATCGAGCACGGGGTGATAAACGCCGTGAAAGTGACCCGCGAGATCAGTGGCCAACAGCGCCTCAATTGCGTGGGTTTCTGCATTGGCGGCACCCTGTTGAGCACGGCGCTGGCCGTATTGTCTGCACGTGGCGACCGCGAGATCGCCAGCCTGAGCCTGTTCGCCACGTTCCTCGATTACCTGGATACCGGCCCCATCGACATCTTCGTCGATGAAGAACTGGTGGCCTACCGCGAGCGCACCATTGGCGGTGTCAACGGCCCTATCGGACTGTTCCGTGGCGAAGACATGGGCAATACCTTTTCCCTGCTGCGCCCCAACGAACTGTGGTGGAACTACAACGTCGACAAATACCTCAAGGGGCAAAAGCCGATTCCACTGGACCTGCTGTTCTGGAACAACGACAGCACCAACCTTCCCGGGCCGATGTACTGCTGGTACCTGCGCCACACCTACCTGCAGAACGACTTGAAGTCAGGCGAGCTGGAGTGCTGCGGGACCCGGCTGGATTTTCGTGCAATCGACGCTCCCGCCTACATCCTCGCCACCCATGACGATCACATCGTGCCGTGGAAGAGTGCCTACGCCAGCACCCACCTGCTCTCCGGGCCCAAGCGTTTCGTACTGGGTGCTTCCGGGCACATCGCCGGCGTCGTCAATCCGCCGGCCAAGCAGAAGCGTCATTACTGGACCAACAATAGGGTGAGTAAAAACCCCGAGACCTGGTTCAAGAATGCCGAGCAGCAACAAGGTAGCTGGTGGAATGACTGGTTCAACTGGCTGGCGGGGCACTCAGGCGAGCGTCAACCCGCGGTTGCGCACATCGGCAATGACCAATACCCGCCTCTGGAGCCGGCGCCAGGCAGCTTTGTAAAGCAATGAAATACTGCTGTGGAGTGCTGCGCAGCGCAACACTGCCTGCAACACAGCAGATTGATCGCACAGACGAATCAAATCACGCAAACGCAATAGATAGCCGCCGGTAAGCCCAACCGGCGGCACTTCATTTGTTTGGGTACAAGGAGAGAGGCTCCATGAGCACCCCGTTCCGCATCAACGAAGCACTCTTGATTGCAGGTCGAGCATTCGAACCCTTTCAATGCGTCGCCTGGGCTCCGCAAGACGGTAATGGCGACCTGAGCCTGACCGTCATCGACCGTGCCGCCACTCGAATTTGTCGCAAACAGATTCCAAGCAGCACCTATTCCGACCCGGCGCAGCTGGAAAGCCTGCTGCAAGACGTGCGCGCCGAGTTGAGCCAGGGGGGTTACACGCTGCAATCCTGGGCGATGCCAGGGTAAGCATTGTCGCGGGCTGGGATCTTTTCAGAAACGCAGAAACGAAAAAGCCCTGAATAATCAGGGCTTTTTCGTATAAATGTGGCGGTGAAGGAGAGATTCGAACTCTCGATACAGTTTCCTGTATACACACTTTCCAGGCGTGCTCCTTAAGCCACTCGGACACTTCACCGTATCTCTTCAAACAAGTTCTGTCTGTCGAGGCGCGCTAATGTAGTCGAAAGCTTTTCTGATGGCAAACATTTTTTTCAGAATTTTCATGCGCTTAACTCGCATAGCTGTTTCTGGTTGCCCTGGGTAATGGCAAACCGGCCAATCTCCGGCTTGGCATCCCTCTCTATATAGCCGGCGATCCGCGGCTGGCGTGCCGGGTGACGCTCGCCGACGGCGTAAAGCGTGACCGGCGAGTCAGTCACGGCGCTTTACCTGGCGGGTGTCGGTGAGTAACGTCTGCCCTACTTTACTGAAAGGATTAGCGTCATGAGTGAGTTGATTTCCTACCACCTCGAAGACGGTATCGCGACCCTGACCTTGAGTAACGGCAAGGTCAATGCCATCTCTCCGGACGTGATCGCAGCGTTCAACGCTGCGCTGGATCAGGCAGTGACTGATCGCGCGGTGGTGATCATTACCGGTCAGCCAGGGATTCTCTCGGGCGGTTACGATTTGAAGGTGATGACGTCTGGCCCTAAAGAAGCCGTGGCGCTGGTGACTGCCGGCTCGACGCTCGCCCGTCGCCTGTTGTCACACCCTTTCCCGGTGATTGTGGCTTGCCCTGGGCATGCCGTGGCCAAGGGCGCGTTTCTACTGCTGTCCGCCGACTATCGCATCGGTGTCGACGGTCCGTTCAGCATTGGCCTGAATGAAGTACAGATCGGCATGACCATGCACCACGCGGGTATCGAACTGGCCCGTGATCGCCTGCGCAAATCGGCGTTCCACCGTTCGGTGATCAACGCTGAGATGTTCAATCCGCAGTCTGCGGTGGATGCCGGTTTCCTTGACGTGGTGGTGTCGGCCGAGGAGCTGCAAGGTGCAGCACTGACAGCGGCTCGACAGTTGAAGAAGATCAACATGACCGCGCACAAGAACACCAAGCTCAAAGTACGCAAGGCACTGCTGGAAACTCTGGACAACGCAATCATGCTGGATCAGGAGCATATGGGTTAAGCCCTGACAGGTAGCAACGAAAAGCCCGACCGTCGTGTCGGGCTTTTCGTACGCGCCACGTTGAAAAGCCTGCAACCGCTCTAGAGCGCGTCTGACCCATCAGTCGGAAACATGCGCTCAAACATCGCCTATCTCCCGCCTCTATAGTGGCAATTGCCGAAAACAGTGCACATCCGTACACTGCGCCACCTTTTGTCCCGGTGGGGCCTGCAAATGCTGTTCGCTTTACGTATGTCTTTGATGGGCCTGCACTTTATTGTGGCGGGCGTGCTGGGCGTCGTGCTTGGCCTGTGTCGCCCGTTCAATCCGGACAACAGTCGCCTGTGCGCGCGCCTCTATGCTTGGCCAGCCATGTGCATACTGCGACTGCGGGTAAAAGCCGACGTCGGGCCGTTGATGGACAAACCCGACAGTTGCGTGATCATTGCCAACCACCAGTCCAACTATGATTTGTTCGTGTTTGGTAATGTGGTGCCCCGCCGTACGGTATGCATCGGTAAAAAGAGCCTGAAATGGGTGCCCTTGTTCGGGCAGTTGTTCTGGCTGGCCGGCAATGTACTGATCGACCGTGGCAATGCGCAGAAGGCGCGTCAGTCGATGTTGACCACCACCCATACCCTGCAAAACGAAGACACTTCGATCTGGGTTTTCCCGGAAGGCACGCGCAACCTGGGCGAAGAGCTGTTGCCGTTCAAGAAAGGCGCCTTTCAGATGGCCATCGCAGCCGGGGTGCCCATCGTACCGGTGTGCGTCAGCAGTTACGTCAAGCACATGCGATTGAACCGCTGGCGCAGTGGGAAAATTCTGATCCGTTCCTTGCCGGCCATTCCGACCGCGGGATTGAGCCTGGATGACATGCCCATGCTGATGGCCCAGTGTCGCGAGCAGATGCGCGAATGCATCGATTCGATGGATCGGCAATTGCAAGCCGCTTGAATGCAGTCTGACCGTCGACAAATTCATCGCCTGAGCGGGCGCCATCGCCGGCAAGCCGGCTCCTACAAGATTTCACTGACTCTCGATAGCAGACAAGGCTAAGCTGAACGCTGCCAAGAAGAAGTGAATCAACATCATGGGTAGAGTTGTTGCTGCTGCGGTTTACAGCGCTGGTAAAAAAGTCACCAACATCACCCTCGACGAAGGCGCAGCCTGGGCTGCGAAGCCAGGCCACTTTGTCTGGATCGGCCTTGAAGAGCCGAACGCCGAGGAACTTTACAACCTGCAACGCCAGTTCAACCTGCATGAACTGGCCATTGAAGACGCCCTGGAAAAACACAGCCGTCCGAAGCTGGAAACCTTTGGCGATGCGCTGTTCATCGTCACGTATTCGCCCATCATGGAAGAAGGCAAGCTCAAGTTCATCGAGACCCATATTTTTGCCGGCAATGGTTACATCATCACCGCGCGCAACGGCCATTCGGCGTCCTACGCGTATGTCCGCCAGCGTTGTGAGGCGCGCCCGTTGTTGCTGGAGCATGGGGAGGACTTCGTTCTCTATGCCATCCTCGATTTCGTCATTGAAAACTACCAGCCGATGGGCGAAGCCATTCATGCTCAAATCGATGAGCTGGAACGCAACGTCATGTGCGGCTCCCTGAACGAGCACGACATTCAAAAACTCCACAGCCTACGCCGGGATGTGTTGCGCTTGCGCCGGTTCGCGGCGCCGATGGTGGAAATTGGCGAGGAACTGCAAAAGCTGAGCTTCCCCTTCATCGACAAGAACATGCGCCCGTATTTTCGCGACGTGCAGATTCATGTGACGCGGCAGATGGAGGACCTGACGACCCTGGCGGACATTGCCAGCCAGACCATTGAGGTCGGGGTGTTGCTGGAAGCCTCACGCCAGAGCGTGGTGCAGCGCAAGTTTGCCGCGTGGGCGGCGATCCTGGCGTTCCCGACGGCGGTGGCGGGCATTTACGGGATGAACTTCCAGAACATTCCGGAGTTGTCCTGGCATTACGGGTACTTCGGGGTTCTGGCGTTTATCACGGTGGGGTGTGTGGGGTTGTGGGCGAGCTTCAAAAGGTCGGGGTGGTTGTAATCGAGACCGATGTGTCTGGGATATTCGCGAGCAGGCTCGCTCCCACATCGGATCTTCGATGCTGCACAGATCCGTGTGGGAGCGAGCCTGCTCGCGAAGGTTTTAGCCGTTAAAGGGCTTCAGGTTTGTGCGCCACAAACCGCATCATCCACTCGGCGACCGTGGTGCCGTGGTGTTCACTTTCCAGGCTCGCGATTCCTTTGGAATACACCTGCTCCCCCAGCGCCTGCTGGCGAATTTCCAGCAAGGCCCGGGAATAGTCGTGGATGAATTCCGGATGTCCCTGGAAGCACAGCACCTGGTCGTTGATGTGGTAGGCGGCAAATGGGCAGAAATCGCTGGAGGCGATCACCGTAGCGTTTTCCGGTAGCGAGGTGACCTGATCCTGGTGGCTGATCAACAGGGTCAGCTCTTCCCTCACCGGGTTCATCCAGGGAGCCCTGGCAGCGAGTTTGTATTTATGGGTGCCAACGCCCCAGCCTTGCGTTGCACGTTCGCTTTTGCCGCCCAGCAACAGCGCCAGCAACTGATGGCCGAAGCACACGCCCAACAGTTTGTCGCCACGCTCATAGCGGGTCAGCAAGTACTCCTTGAGGGTCTGGATCCACGGATCGGTGCCAAAGGAGTCAGCCTTGCTGCCGGTAACCAGGTAGGCGTCGAAGGTCAGGTCATCGCTGGGATATTCACCCTGTACCACGTTATAGATCGTGAATTCAGCGGCGATGGGTTGCTGCGAAAACAGGTGTTTGAACATCTGCCCGTAGCCCTGATATTGGTCGACCAATTCCGGACGCAGGTTGTCGGTTTCCAGAATGCAGATGCGTAACGACATAAAAAATACCTGACACGTGATGGGAATAATGCACACCCCAGAGCCTGCCTTGAAACACCGTGACAAGGCAAGCCCCGCAGTGTGTCACCGATCCCTAAAACGCCTCGCCCTTGGCGGCTTTTTCCAGCAGCAGGGCCGGTGGTGCGAAGCGCTCGCCGTATTGCCCGGCCAGGTACTGGGCGCGAGCGACGAAGTCCTTGACCCCGTACTGATTGATGAACTGCAGTGCACCGCCGGTCCAGGCAGCGAAGCCGATACCGAAGATCGAACCGACGTTGGCATCCGCCGTCGACGTCAACACGCCCTCCTCCACACAGCGCACGGTTTCGATGGCTTGCACAAACAGCAGGCGATCGCGCACATCCTTGGGCGAAATCTGCCCATCAGCCTTTTCAAAGCGGGTTTTCAGTTCCGGCCATAATTGTTTTTGCCGGCCCGCCGGGTATTCATAGAACCCACCCCCGGCGGCCTTGCCTGCACGCTTGTACTCGCTGAGCAGCAAGTCGATCACGGCGTACGCCGGGTGTTCGACCAGCGCCTTGCCCTCTGCCTGCAGGTCCTTGGCGGTTTGCTGTCGGATATGGCTCATGAGGCTGAGGGAAACTTCGTCGGAGATCGCCAGAGGTCCGACTGGCATGCCGGCCTTGCGCGCCTCGGTCTCGATCATCGCCGCGCAGACGCCTTCACCCAGCATGGCAATGCCTTCATTGGTAAATGTGCCGAACACCCGAGAAGTGAAGAAACCCCGACTGTCGTTGACGACGATCGGGGTTTTCCTGATTTGCAGCACGAAATCGAACCCACGGGCCAGGGTTTCGTCGCTGGTGCTGGCGCCCTTGATAATTTCCACCAACGGCATTTTTTCCACGGGGCTGAAGAAATGCAGGCCAATGAATTTGCTCGGGTCGGGCACCGCCGTGGCCAGGCCGCTGATCGGCAGGGTCGAGGTGTTGGAGGCGATCACTGCATCGGCGCCCACTACTTTTTGCGCGGCCGATGAGACCCTGGCCTTCAATTCGCGGTCCTCGAATACGGCCTCGATGATCAGATCGCAGCCTGCCAGATCGGCGTCGTTGTCCGTGGTATGGATGCGCGCCAGCACGGCTTCACGTTGCTCGACGCTGATTTGCCGGCGCGCCACTTTCTTGTCCAGCAACGCCGCTGAATGCGCCTTGCCCTTCTCGGCCGCCGCCAGGTTGACGTCCTTGAGCACCACGTCGACACCGGCCGACGCGCTGACAAAAGCGATACCCGCCCCCATCATCCCGGCGCCGAGCACGCCGACTTTTTTCGTCACATAAAGTGCGAAACCTTCAGGACGCGAACCACCGGCATTGATCTGGTTGAGCTGGAACCAGAAGGTGCCGATCAGGTTTTTCGCGACCTGGCCGGTGACCAGCTCCGTGAAGTAACGGGTTTCAATCAGCTGCGCCGTGTCGAAATCCACTTGGGCACCCTCCACCGCCGCACACAGGATTTTCTCCGGCGCGGGCAACGTACCCTGGGTTTTACTACGCAGGATCGACGGTGCAATCGCCAGCATCTGGGCGACTTTCGGGTTCGACGGCGTGCCACCGGGAATCTGATAGCCCTTCACATCCCAGCGCTGGACCGCCGTTGGATTGGCCTTGATCCAAGTGCGCGCCTTGCTCAGCAGCGCCTCGCGATCGCTCGCCAGGTCATCGATCAAACCCGCTTGCAAGGCCTTCTGCGGGGCTAATTTCTTGCCTTCGAGCAGATACGGCAGGGCTTTTTCAATGCCCAGCATTCGCACCATGCGCACCACTCCCCCACCACCCGGCAGCAAACCGAGGGTCACTTCCGGCAGGCCGAGTTGCAGGGAGGGATCGTCCAGCGCTATGCGGTGATGGCAAGCCAGGCAGATTTCCCAGCCGCCACCCAACGCCGTGCCGTTGATTGCGGCGACCACGGGTTTACCAAGGGTTTCCAGGGTGCGCAGTTGGCTCTTGAGGCTCAGCACCCTGTTGTAAAAAGACGTGGCCTGGGGCCTGTCGACCTTGATCAGCTCATTGAGATCGCCGCCAGCAAAGAAGGTTTTCTTGGCCGAGGTGATGATCACGCCCGCGATGCTGTCTTTTTCGGCCTGCAGGCGGGCGACACAGTCGGCCATGGCCTCGCGGTACAGCGCATTCATGGTGTTGGCGCTCTGGCCCGGCAGGTCGATAGTCAGGACGACGATCTGGTCCTGGCCTTTTTCGTAGCGAATGGCTTGGCTCATATACAGGTTCCTTGCAATCGGGGCTCAGAGGCGTTCGATGATGGTGGCAATGCCCATGCCGCCGCCAACACACAAGGTCGCCAGGCCATAGCGCAGGCTCCGACTTTCCAGTTCATCGAGCAGCGTGCCGAGAATGGCGCAGCCTGTGGCGCCCAACGGGTGGCCCATGGCAATCGAACCACCGTTGACATTGACTTTTTCCGGGTCGACGGCCATGTCCCTGATGAACTTCAACACCACCGAGGCAAACGCCTCGTTGACCTCGAACAGATCAATGTCGTCGACCCGCAACCCGGCCTTGGCCAACGCCTTGCGGGTGGCCGGCGCAGGACCGGTGAGCATCAGGGTCGGATCGGTGCTGGTGACTGCGGTGGCGACGATCCGCGCCCGTGGCTGCAAGCCCAGGACCCGGCCCATGGCTTCGGAGCCGATCAACATCAACGCCGCGCCATCGACGATCCCGGAACTGTTGCCGGGGGTGTGTACATGATCGATCCGCTCCACCTGGCTGAAAACCCGCAGCGCAGTTGCGTCGAACCCCATTTGCCCGATCATTTCGAAACTCGGCTTGAGTTTGCCAAGGCCTTCCAGGGTCGATTCGGCGCGGATGAACTCGTCATGATCGAGCAGGATGATGCCGTTCTGGTCCTGCACCGGCACCAATGAGTTTTTGAAAGCCCCGTCAGCCCTCGCCCTTGCGGCTTTTTGTTGCGAGTGCAAGGCGTAGGCATCGACGTCCTGCCGGCTGAAACCTTCAAGCGTGGCGATCAGGTCGGCGCTCACGCCCTGTGGAATGAAATGGCCGTGCAGGTTGGTTTGCGGGTCCAGCGCCCACGCCCCGCCGTCGCTGCCCATGGGGACGCGTGACATGGACTCGACGCCGCCGACCACCACCAGGTCTTCGAAACCGGAACGGACTTTCATCGCCCCCAGGTTCACTGCCTCCAGCCCAGAGGCGCAGAAACGATTGATCTGCACGCCCGCCACGCTGACGTCCCAATCCGCCACCTGGACCGCGGTCTTGGCGATGTCTGAGCCCTGGTCACCGATGGGCGTCACGCATCCGAGCACCACGTCGTCGACCTGGCTGGTATCAAGGTCGGTTCGCCGTTGCAAGGCCGTGAGCAAGCCGGCCACCAGGCTCACCGGCTTGACACTGTGCAAGGCGCCACTGGGCTTGCCTTTGCCACGGGGCGTACGTAACGCGTCGAAAATCAAAGCTTGGGTCATGGCGTCCTCGAACCTGATGGGGCTGCGATATTTTGATCTACCAGAGAGCCTCCACCTTATTCCGAGCTGCCGGCCATTCAATGACCGCAACGCTCACCAACGTTGCCCCCCACGCTCAGACGGACGGTCATCCCGCCACCGGCGATGGGGTTCAGCACACGCAGGTGTCTAGCAAAAGGCCGCCCAAGAAGCTGGCAATAGGCCTCATGCCGTTTTAATAGCATTCGGTGAGAACACCATACTAAATGGATCTAAACCAAGTGTGACGCGGGCTCTAAGGTGAAGGTGTACGAAGTTGTCGTCGGGTTTTGCCGAGGCGCTCGTGCTACAGGAAGTGCAACGTTTGCCGTCATGGAGATGGGCAGGCAGGCATCAGGAAATAACAAAAAAAAAGGCGGTCAGCCATGTTCAAACAATCGAAAGTTCGTCAAGCCGGACTCATTCTTTTCGCCACCACTCTATTGTTGATTTTGCCAAACCTGACCAAGGTGATCGGTTAGTCGATCTTGAAAAGACGGCGGCAGGTCTTTAATCGCCATGTAAAAATGTGACTGGCTCGCTTCCCGGGCCAGCCTGGCTGTGCCAACCTCTGCGGCACTTGCACGACATGGATGGCGATCATTTGAAAACGCTTATTGTGTTCGGGGCCTTGCTACTCAGCACGCCTCTTCATGCCGCACAGCTGAACCTGGAGCTGGGCGCGAACAGTCGCACGTGGCAAACCGAGGAGTTGCTCAAGCATCCTCAGGTCCAGACCATCAATATCAGCAATGACGTGTCCTACAAGCGTGACATGACCTATCGCGCCGTGCCGCTCGCTGCGCTAATGACCGACATCCAGCCTGATGATCACCTGCAAGCCGTGGCGCTGGACGGCTTCGCGGCCGAGTTGTCAGCGGCGCCGCTGCTCAATACCCAAGGCGCGCGTGCCTGGTTGGCGATCGAAGATCCGGCCCAGCCGTGGCCGCCGCTGGCAGAAGGCAAACACAGCGCCGGGCCGTTCTACCTGGTCTGGACCGATCCGCGGGCAGGCAACATCAGCCCGGAACAATGGCCGTTCGAAGTCGCCAGCATCAAGCGCATGGCACCGGTGGCCGCGCGCTTCCCTGCCCTGCTGCCTGATCCTGCGTTGAAGGCCGACGATCCGGTGAACAAGGGTTTTGCGCTGTTTCAGAAAAACTGCCTGGCGTGCCATCGACTCAACGGTACCGGGGATTCGCAGTTCGGCCCGGACCTGAATATCCCGTACAACCCGACCGAGTACTTCGGCGCGGATTTCCTCCAGCGCTATATCCGCGACCCGCAGAGTTTGCGCCAGTGGCCACAGGCGAAAATGCCGGGGTTCTCGGCCGAGGTGCTGCCGGATGGGGATCTGCAGATGTTGGTGGGGTATTTGCAGCACATGGCCGGGCGCAAGGTTAAACCCTGAGTTTGTGGTGTCTGGGCCGGCCTCTTCGCGAGCAAGCCCGCTCCCACATTCGATCTTCTGCGAACACAGAATTTGTGACCAACAAAGATCAAATGTGGGAGCGGGCTTGCTCGCGAAGCGGTATCCCCGATTTTACTGTTGCTGCACGGAGATCACCGGCGCAGGCGTCGGCGATACGAACACCTTGGCATGCATCTGCTCACACCCACCACCGCGGCGCATGCCACGTACCGGGCAGGCGTCCAGGTAATCGAGTCCTACCGCGAGTTTCAAATGGCGTTCAGGACGGGCCAGTTCATTGGTCACATCGAAGCTGTACCAGGCGTCATCGAGCCAGGCTTCGGCCCAGGCATGGCTGGCCAGGTGTTCGCTGTTTTCGCTGTACAGGTAACCCGACACATAGCGCGCCGGCACGCCCAGGCTGCGGGCGCAGGCAAGGAACGCGTGGGTATGGTCCTGGCACACGCCCGAACGTCCGGCGAAAGCCTGGGCGGCGCTGGTGTCCACTTCGGTGGCGCCCGGCGTGTAGGTCATGTGCTGGTTCAAGCCATGCATCAAGTCGATCAGCGCCGTTCGGTCGCGGCGCTGCTTGCACGCCTTGTCGGCGAACGCGCGTAGCGCCTGGTCGGCCTCGGTCAGCCGGGTGAAACGCAGGAACGGCAATGCCGACTGGCTCTCGTGCTCGGCTTCGCGCAACTCGTCGATGTCAACCTGGCCACGGGCACCGATGATGATGGCCGCGTGAGGTTCGTCCATGGTCAGTACGTGCAGGATGTTGCCGAACGGGTCCAGTTGCGCGCGCACCGGCCGCGGCAGATCGAGCTGCCAGCTGAGCACGTGTTGGCGCTCGCTGTCGTGAGGCGTCAGCCGCAGGTACTGGATGCTCGCCCGCACCTGATCCTCGTAGTGATAGGTGGTCTCGTGGCTTATGGAAAGTCTCATGCAGCCTCCAGGTAGGAACTGTGAATGGCATTACCCAACTGGCGCACCAGCGGGATGAACTCGGTCAGCCAGGCATGCAGGCCTTCGTCGAGGATTTCGTTGATGCCGGTGTAGCGCAATCGTGCGTCCATCTCCGCAGCCAGGCGCTGTGCCGGGCGGCCATTGGCCCCCGGCAGTTGCGCCAGGATCAGATCGATTTCTTCGGTGCAGGCGCGCAAGGAGCGTGGAACATCGGCCCGCAGCAGCAGCAACTCGGCCACATGCCGGGCGCCGGGGGCGTCACGGTAGATCTCGGTGTACGCCTCGAAAGACGACAGGGCCCGCAACAGCGCACTCCACTGGTAATAGGCGTGGGCCGTGCCGTCGCTGACCGCTTCGGCCTGATCACCGGCCATTTCATAGCGCGCATCGAGCAGGCGCAGTGTGTTGTCGGCCCTTTCGATGAACGTCCCCAGGCGAATGAAACGGAACGCGTCGTTGCGCATGATGGTGCCGTAGGACGCTCCACGGAACAGATGGGAACGTTCCTTGATCCACTCGCAGAAACGGCTCATGCCGTAGCGGCCCAGGCCCTGTTCGGCGATGCCGCGAATCTCCAGCCAAGTGGCGTTGATGTTTTCCCACATGTCGGCGGTGATGCGGCCACGTACCGCATGGGCACTGGCCCGTGCGGCGCCGAGGCAACTGTAGATGCTGGCCGGGTTGGCCGCGTCCAGCGCAAAGAAATGCAACAACCTTTCGGCATGCAGCTCGCCGTGGCGTTCGAGATAATCATCCAGCGTGCCGGTAATCAGCAACGGCATGGCCAATTCGTGCAGGCCGTTACCACGGCCATCCTGGGGCATCAGCGACAGCGAATAACTGATGTCGAGCATCCGCGCGAGGTTTTCCGCCCGCTCCAGGTAACGCGACATCCAATACAAATCCGAGGCAGTTCTACTTAACATGTCAGGCTTCCTTCAATCCTCAACCACCCAGGTGTCCTTGGTTCCGCCGCCCTGTGAGGAATTCACCACCAGGGAGCCTTCGCGCAGGGCAACACGGGTCAAGCCGCCGGGCACGACCCGGGTTTCGCGGCCAGACAGTACAAACGGACGCAGGTCGATATGGCGTGGCGCGATGCCGCTTTCGACAAAGGTCGGACAGGTCGACAGCGACAGCGTCGGCTGTGCGATGTAGGCATGGGGCTTGGCGATGATGCGTGCGCGGAAGGCTTCGATTTCCGCGGTGCTTGCCGCGGGCCCCACCAGCATTCCGTAGCCGCCGGAGCCTTGGGTTTCCTTGACCACGAGCTCCGCAAGATTGGCCAGGACGTGGGACAGTTCAGAAGGATTGCGACACTGCCACGTGGGCACGTTTTTCAGGATCGGCTCTTCGTCCAGGTAGAAACGGATCATGTCGGTGACGAATGGATACACCGATTTGTCGTCCGCCACCCCGGTTCCGATGGCGTTCGCCAACACGACATTGCCCGAACGATAGGACGACAGCAGGCCGGGCACGCCCAGCATCGAGTCGGGATTGAACGCCAGCGGGTCGAGGAACGCATCGTCGAGACGGCGGTAAATCACATCGACGGCTTTCGGCCCGTCGGTGGTGCGCATGAACACCTTGTCGTCACGCACGAACAGGTCCGCGCCCTCCACCAGTTCCACGCCCATTTCCCGCGCCAGGAACGCATGCTCGAAGAAAGCGCTGTTGAAGCGCCCCGGCGTCAGCACCACGACACTCGGGTTTTCGATCGGGCTTGAGCTTTTCAGGGTGTCGAGCAACAGGTTCGGGTAATGGTCGATCGGGGCAATGCGCTGGGCCGCAAACAGCTCGGGGAACAGGCGCATCATCATCTTGCGGTCTTCGAGCATGTAGCTGACGCCGCTCGGTGTACGAAGATTGTCTTCGAGCACGTAGTACGTGCCGTCGCCGTCGCGCACCAGGTCGACGCCGGAAATGTGCGAATAGATATCCCGATGCAGGTCCAGGCCTTGCATCGCCAACTGGTACTGCTCGTTGGCCAGCACCTGCTCGGCCGGAATGATCCCGGCCTTGATGATGCGCTGCTCGTGGTAAAGGTCGGCGAGAAACATGTTCAACGCCTTGACCCGCTGGATACAGCCGCGCTCGACCACACGCCATTCGCTGGCGGGGATACTGCGCGGGATGGTGTCGAAGGGAATCAGGCGCTCTGTGCCCTGCTCATCACCGTAGAGCGTGAAGGTAATCCCGGCGCGATGAAACAGCAGATCGGCCTCGCGTCGCCGTTGTGCCAGAAGCTCGTCAGGCGTCTCGGCCAGCCAACGGGCAAACTCCCGATAATGCGGGCGGACCTGGCCGCCGGCGTCGTACATTTCATCAAAATAGGTGCGGATCATGCCGTACTCCTTGTCACCCGGACATACAGGCCTTCGCAAGGCCCGTGCCATCGGCAGAAACGCTTTGATTTCAATCGGTTGGATAATCACTACGCGAGCGCCGCACCAATCCTGTGCGGCAAATGCCCCCACCTGACGGCCCCCGCTTCATTGCAAGGCGTTGTCGTCGCCCATCACCAGCATAGACCGTAGGCGCCGGCTTGCCGGCGATCGGGTCGGCCTTGTTTGATTGCCATCGGCAAAAACGAAAACGGCCAACCCGAAGGTTAGCCGTCATTGCTGGTTGTAACTGTTCATAGGTTTATGCGAGTCGCCCTCGTACCTCCTGTTTCACACCCCAGCCTTCGATGATGCCGCCCAGAGGCTCGACCACTGCCTCGAAACCCTGTTCGAAATCGCCAATGTCGTCGTAGGTCGCATACATGACCTTGCACAATTCCAACGCCCAGGCGCCATCGTCGCGCACACTGATTTGCGCATCCAGGGATTCACCACGGTGGAAATGACCTGCCGCCCTGCGTGCCCGCTCCTCGTCCGGGAAAATGGCGTAGAACTCGATGGGATGGAACCGGGAAAAGTCAAAACCGCCTTCTTTCATGCGGCGCAGTACACTGCTGCTGATGTCTTCTTGATAGGCTGTGCTCATGAAACGTCCTCCTCAAACTGATGGATAGACTTTCCGTACTCCCTTGTGCGAACCCAAGGGTGCGCGCGACGGGAAACAAGCATGGAGCTGACAAGACCAGACCTTAGCGATCCATTCGCTGATCTCGCCTGCAGAGTAGCCCCAAGATAGAGCCGCTGCCAAGGCCTGGTTGTGTAGTCGATAACGAGAAGAGGTTCAGACGGGGGTGATGCTGCGAATTTCAATACTGTTCTGGGCTTTCAGGCTTTTGACGCCTGCATCAGGGGTCCGGCCCTCATAGTCGTTCAAATCCAGTTCGGCGGCCACGGGAAGCAATCGTTCCTTGATGAGTTTGGCGGCCTTTTCGTGACTCGGGCACTCATCGCACTCGAAGACTTCGTCGATTATTTCACCATGATCATCCACGAAAGTGACTTTCCACCTTTGCATCGGTGCCTCCTCGATAAAACCCATGGATGGGCTTACACCTATCTCGACCTCGGGCGCCGGGCAATGTTCCGGCGAGTGTTTCGCTTCAGATGCGCACATTTCCTCGTGGGCCTGCAATGGCCCAGATGATCAGGCCCAGAACCGGCAGCAACAGGATCAACAGCACCCAGAAGATTTTCATTCCGGTCTCGGCGCCACTTTTCAGCACGTTGATGATTGCCCAGATGTCCAGGGCAAGAATGATCAAGCCAACCAGGCTATTGAACGTGGAACCCATGATGACGCTCCTGAAGAGTGATATGCCCTCTTAGGATAGCTCGCCGTGAACAGGGTTCCCTTTTTTTGACAGCTTTACCGGTTCAGACGTGGATCGCCACTTTCAAGGCTTCCAGCGATGGCGCAGCGGCGATGCCGACTTGCGCGCACAGTTCGAGCACCCGAGGCACGGCATTGCCATAGACCAGCACCACTTGCAGTTCATCGTCCAGCAGTTGGCTGAAGTTCATCAGCGTGTAGCCACCGTTTTCCTTGTTCAGGCTGCTCATCTGCACCTGGATGCGATTCAGTGCGGTCAGGGCTTCGGTCCTGGCCAACTGCTTGGGCTTGAGATTGAACTCAACCCCGGGGCCGAACGAGGCGACGATCTGGGCAAACAGGTCCACATAGGTGTCGGCCTGAAACAACACGGTTTCGGGCAGGCTGCCAACCACGACCCACTCACCCAGCGGGATCGGGAAGCTGTCGTCGTAGTTGATGTCCGGGTTGGCGCTCAGGAAAGCCGCCGGATCAGCGTAAGCCTGGGCCGCTTCATCAGCGACTTTCTCGATTTCGTCATCGGCCATGCACCCGGAGCTGATGTTGCTGATGAGTTCGATGAGGGCGGCTTTCATGGGGGCGGATCCTGTAGCTGGTAAATTTTCAGGGCGCGCAGGATAGCGCATTACGCCCTGCGATGGCGTCTTGCAAGCAAGCCTCGCAATCTTGACCTGCATCAAGCGTTCAGCCCAACAATAGCGGCACAATAATGGCACCTTGCCAAAACTGTTTCCGCTATCAGAGAAGACCTCCATGGGTGCCTGGCTTAGCAACATCTCACTGAAGTACAAATTCTGGGCGGTGAACGCCGTCGCTTTCGTCACCACGCTACTGCTGGTGTTTTATGCCGTGCAACTCGAACAACAAGCCCGCAGCCATGCCGCCCAGGAATCGGCCCAGGCCCAGGCGCGATTGCTCGAAGCCTGGCCTGCCGGGCAGCCGTTGCCCAGGGTCGGGAACCTGCTGACCTTCGATCACGGCCAGGCACCGCGGTTGGACGGACAGCCGCTGCAGGCACTGGCCGATGCCACCGGCTGGGTCGAGTTCGACGCGCTGCCGTATTTCGGTGGCAACCCGCCGATCGGCGCCGAAGTCTTCACCCGCACTGACGGCCAGCGGGTCGCCTTGATTGCCCATGGTCCAAGCCTGGGCCAGGTGTTCAGCGAGCGTGTTGTCAATTATGCGCTGGCGGTGTTTATCCTGATGCTGGCGATGCTCGGTGCCTCACAGTTGTTGATTCGCTTTTTGCTCAGTCAACTCAATACCCTGAAAGACGTGATGCTCCACGTTGAAAAAACTGGCGACTTGTCGGCCCGTGTCCCGCTGACCTGCAGCGACGAAGTCGGGCA
This sequence comes from Pseudomonas sp. PSB11, assembly GCF_014596605.1. Lineage (NCBI taxonomy): Bacteria > Pseudomonadati > Pseudomonadota > Gammaproteobacteria > Pseudomonadales > Pseudomonadaceae > Pseudomonas > Pseudomonas sp. PSB11. The sequence continues at coordinate 313,723 of NZ_NOIO01000003.1, read as the reverse complement.
GATGGCCAACGCTTTCAACGCCATGCAGGCCGGTTACCAAGGCGTGGTCAGTACCGTCGCCAGCACCGTCCGACAACTGGACGAAGGCGCCGCACGCCTGGCATCGAACATGAATGAAGTGCGTCATGGCATGCTTGGCCAGCAGAGCGAAACCGATCAGGCGGCAACGGCCATCAATGAAATGACCGCCACCGTCTATCACATCGCCCAGCACGCCGGTGCCACCCGAGACCTTTCGCAATCTGCCGACACCTTGGCCGGCAGCGGGCAGGAAGTGGTCATGCGGGTACAGCGATCGATTGCCGGACTGTCTACCGGGGTGCAGCAGACCGCCGAGATGATCCAGCGCCTCGCCGAGGACAGCCAGAAGATCAACGGTGTGGTCAACGTAATTCACAGCATTGCCGAGCAGACCAATCTGCTGGCGCTGAACGCGGCAATCGAAGCGGCCCGGGCCGGCGAAATGGGCCGTGGGTTTGCGGTGGTCGCCGATGAAGTACGCAACCTGGCCAAGCGCGTCCAAACCTCCACCGATGAAATCACCGTGATGGTGTCCGCCTTGCAATCAGGTACTCGCGATGCGGTGGACTTCATGCAGGAGAGTTCATTCAAGGCCGATGAATGCGTACAGCAAGCCCAGGAGGCTGGGGCCGCGTTGGCGCAGATTACCGGGGCAGTGGCGCAGATGCGCGAAAGCAACACCCAGATCGCCGTGGCGGCCGAGCAACAAAGCCAGGTGGCCGAAGAGATGAACCGGGCGGTAGTGAGCATCCGCGATGTGACCGAAAATACGGTGCGCCAGACCGTCAGCTCGGCTACCACCAGTGATGAACTGGCGGTGTTGGCCGGGGAGTTGAGCACGGCGATCGGGCAGCTCAAGCTATAACATCGAGGGTGAACATGACCCCTATCGCTTCGATAGCCAAGCTTGATTCGCCGCCTGCATTTACCGGGCCTATCCTTGATTCATGAGTTCAACAAGGATCGAGGATAAGCATCATGGGTAAACGTCACCCCAACCTTCCCGCCTGGCAATGGCGTGCGTACCCGAACAATCACCAGCACCCGACCAACCTGGTGTTGCACCTGATTGCCGTGCCACTGTTCATTGTCGCCTTCCTGCTGATCGCCTGCGGGGTATTCGGCCTGAACCTGGCGAATTTCGCCATCGGCGTCATCGGTGTAATTGCCGCCTTGGGATTGCAACGTCATGGCCATACCCTGGAGGCGCAAGCCTCCGAGCCATTCAGCGATCGCAAAGATGCGGTTTCACGCTTGTTGGTCGAGCAGTTCCTGACCTTCCCGCGATACGTCCTCAGCGGCGGCTGGTGGCGCGCCTGGCGCGAACGCCACCGTCGACATTGATCAGCCGAACACCGTCACCGTCTGCCGGCTCATGGCAATCAACCGCCCCTCCACGTCCCACAGCTTCGCCGCGGCATGGCCGTAGCCGTCGGCGGCATGCTCGGTTTCAACCAGGTATTTGCACCAGTCCAGGGTGCTTAGCGCCAGCAATGGCTGGACGAATTCGATGGTCCAGGTCAGCGTGCTGCCCATCGCCGGCTTCTTCAGAAACGGCATCAGGGCTGGTGGCCAGGCATCCACCAGCGCCAGGATGTGCGCTTCGGTGACAGGTTCCTCCTTCACATCACCACGCAAGCGCACCCAGCCGCCCATTTGACGCGATGTATTGCCGGTGAATGGCAACCCGCCAACACTCCAGCGCATTGCCAGGTGCTGCATGAATTGCGGGAGCACGCCCTCGATGAAAGGCAATTCCTGACAGTCGTCCCAGTGCTTCATCTCGGGTGCCGGCAACGCTTGCACCGCCACTTCCGATGGACGCGAGGCGCCGAAGCTGCCCTGCACCAGGGTGACTACCTGGCCGCCCTGCATTGCGCGGCCCAGCACTTGGCTGACCGCCTTGCCCTCGCGCAATACATCGACTTCAAAACTGACCGGCACGTCGGGCTCGACCGGGCCGACAAAGGTGACTGCCAGTGAGCGCACCGGTCGGTCCGCTGGCACCTTGGCGCGCATGGCTTCGTACTGCAAGGCAGCCACCAGGCCACCGAAACTGGCACGGCCTTGCGCCCATCCAGTCGGGATCGACAGTTCCAGTGGTTGACGGCGAACAGCGTCGAGCAAATCGCAAAAGCGCATGAAGACCTCAAGGACAGTAAAAGGATGACAGGATCTTAACCAGCTCACGAAGGCTGTGCAGTGCCTATTCCGGTCAAATTGACTGACAGATAAGCCGCCTGCACGCCCCTGTAGGAGCGAGCATGCTCGCGATGAACCCGAGAACGCCGCGGGGTATCAGGTTTCCCGCGTTATCGTTGACGTCCATCGCGAGCATGCTCGCTCCTACAGGAGGGGGGTCGTGGTGGTTTCAGGATTTGAAACAGGCCTTGCTGAGTTTTTCCAGCACCCGGTCCGCGCGCTGTTCGGCCTTGGCCATGGTGGCTTGCCAAGCGGCGACACAAGGCTGCAAATCCGCCTCCTGCTCGGCCATCGCCAGCCATTGCACACAGTCGTGCCAGTCCCCCAAGGCCCCTTGGGCAGATTTCAGCCGGGGCATGGCGGCCTTGGGCAGGCGATCCAGTTCGGGGTAAGCGTCGATGGCATAACGCACGCGCTTGATCAGCAAGCGCAAACGATGGCGGTCATGGGCCGGATCGTGCAAGGCGGTGTCGAGTTTCTTCCACTGTTTGCCCAGGCGTTTTTCGATGCGCTTGTCCAGCCCCTTGAGCAAACCATGGCGCTGGGCGGCGCGCAGGAATCGCGGAAAGGCATCGAGGATCAGCAGCAGCTGCTTAAACTGCGAACTGGTCGCCACCGCAGGATAAGCCTTGGCCATTTGCACCATGCGCCGCTGCGCGGCTTGCACTTGATCGTGATCGAGCAAGTAGGCCGCCAACACCTCGCGATCACGCAATGGCGTGGTCAAGTCGCCAACTTCGGACGCCGCCGCTTCCAGCTGCTCGACTCCGGGCAGCCCCCGCAACGGCCGCAGCAGGCTGCGCAACCGGCGCACCGTGGTACGCAACTCGTGCAATGCCTCAGAATCGGTGTGGGCACTCAAGCGTGCCTGACAGGCCAATAGACGAATTTCCAAGCCCAAGACCCGGGCCACCAACCTATCGATCATGGGCATTTACTCCGTAGACAGCTGCAAGCTGCAAGCTGAGAGCGTAGCTTGCAGCTTATAACCTATAGCTGCTTTTCGCCTATCGCCCTGCGCGCGACTCACGAATATAGAAACGCGCCTTTTCGGCCTTCTTCGCGCATCCCTCGAAGCCTTCGAATTGTTGCTGGGTCTTGGCTGCGGTCAGCAGCGATAAAGCCTTGGAGTAGCTAACGGTTCCGGCGAAACCTTCGGCCTTTGCCAGGTCCAGCTCACGCCAGGCGGCATCGAGCTGGCTGCCGCAGCTGTCGCGATAAGCAGTTTTGCCGGCACAACCGGCCAGTGCCAGGGCAATCAGTGGCACACAGATCCAGGCTTTCATTTCTTACACCTCTAAAATAGGTAAACAGTCATGCAGGTAGGACGGTCCGGCGGACAAAAAGTGCCGTCCGTCGGCAACGTTAACCCAACGGGGCGAGAATACCCATCCACCGCCATGGAGTGTCGAAAAAACGACCCATTCACGCGGCCGAACGACCTGTCGATTGAAGCGCGCCCCTCGTTGGGTGCATTGTTGAACGATTCTAACGAGGGCGATCAATGAAAAAGCGTGTCGCACTGGTATTGGGCTCGGGCGGAGCCCGGGGCTATGCCCATATCGGCGTCATCCAGGAAATTGAACGGCGAGGCTACGATATCGCCTGTATCGCCGGTTGTTCCATGGGCGCGGTGGTCGGTGGGATCTACGCCGCCGGCAAACTGGATGATTATCGCGACTGGATTGAGAGCCTGGATTACCTCGACGTACTGCGCCTGGTGGACGTCAGTTTTCGCCTCGGGGCCATCCGTGGGGAAAAGGTCTTCGGGCAAATCCGCAAGATCGTTGGCGAAATCAATATCGAAGACCTGCGCATCCCCTATACCGCGGTGGCCACCGACCTGACCAACCAGCAGGAAATCTGGTTCCAGGAGGGCTGCCTGCACCAGGCCATGCGTGCCTCGGCGGCGATTCCCAGTCTGTTTACCCCGGTGATGCAGGGCAACCGCATGCTGGTCGATGGCGGCATCCTCAACCCCTTGCCGATCGTGCCGGTGGTGTCGAGCCATTGCGATCTGATCATCGCGGTCAACCTCAACTCCACCAACCAGCGTCACTACCAGTTACCGGTGATCCAGCGCCCAGCTGCCTTCAAGACCCGCTTCGACAGCCTGATCAATTCCCTGGGCTCGAAGTTGCCGTTCCGGCGCAAGCAGGCCGAACAATTGCTGCTGCTGGAGAAGGAGGCGTTGATGGCCGAAGCGGCAGAGATCAACCCCTGGGTCGAGTCGGCCGAACCTGAAGCCCAGCAACCGGCGGCCGCGCCTGAACGGGACGGTGCGCCGAAGTCCGCCACCGGGTCGTTCATCATCGACAACGTGGGGCCGGCGTCCCTGCTGGATTTGATCAACCAGAGTTTCGAGGTCATGCAGACCTCCTTGGCGCAATACAAGATTGCCGGGTATCCGCCGGACATCCTGATCAACGTGCCGAAGCGGGTGTGCCGGTTTTTCGAGTTCTACAAGGCGCCGGAGTTGATCGCGCTGGGACGCGAGATTGCGCGCGATACGCTGGATCGCTATGAGAGTGAGCGAGATTCCTGAAATTTTCGAGTGAATGTGAGGGCCTCATCGCCAGCAAGCGGGCTCCTACAGGTTTTGTGTTCGACGCAGATCCCTGTAGGAGCCCGCTTGCTGGCGATGAGGCCGAACAATTCAACACAAAAATCAGAAGCCACCCTCGTTCAACAACCGATACCCCACCCCCGCCTCAGTCACGATGAACCGCGGTTGCATCGGGTCGTCCGCCAGTTTCTGGCGCAGGTGCCCCACCACGATCCGCAAGTAATGCGTGTCTTCAGTGTGGGTCGGCCCCCAGATGTCCTTGAGCAGTTGTTGCTGGGTGATGACTCGTCCGGGATGCCGTGCCAGTTGCGCCAGCACTGCGTATTCCTTGCGGGTCAGCGCGACTTCGCTACCATCGAGCAATACCCGCCGATAGGCCAGGTCCACCGTCAGCGGACCGAAGGCCAGTGCCGCTTGCTGGGCCTCGCCCACCGGCGCCTGGCGCAATAGCGCTCGAATTCGCGCCAGGAATTCCTGGATGCCAAAGGGCTTGGTCACGTAGTCATTGGCACCGCCATCCAGCGCCTCGACTTTCTGCCCTTCACCGGCACGCACCGAGAGCACCAGCACCGGCACCGTCGACCACTCGCGAAACTCACGCAGTACCTGCTGGCCGTCCATGTCCGGCAGGCCGAGGTCGAGCACCAGCAAATCCGGTTTGTTCAACGCCGCTTGCGCCAGGCCTTCGGTGCCGGTACCGGCCTCCAGCACTTTGTAGCCCTGTGAAGCGAGGCTGATGCGCAGGAATTTGCGGATTTGCGGTTCGTCGTCGATGACCAGGATGGTCGCGGTCTGGCTCATGAATTCACATCAACACAAAGTAGTGGCAAGAGAGTAACGCAAGCACGATCAGGCTTCACTCTCAAAGCCCGGCTGCGCCTGCAAAGGCAAGTGCAAAGTGATGCAGGTGCCGCGCCCTTCAATACCGTCGGCCACGCTGATCCGCCCGCCATGGGCACCGACCATGCCCTGACAGATCGCCAACCCCAGCCCGGTACCCTGCCCGCCACGGTCGCCGCGGGCGGCGGTGTAGAACATATCGAAAATCTTCTCCCGCTCCGCTTCCGGAATCCCCGGCCCTTCGTCGCTTACCGAGAAAAACAGCTCCGTGTCATCAGCCCCCGCGCGCACGTGCAGGCGCCCGTGGGATGGCGAGAAACGCGCAGCGTTTTCCATCACGTTGACCAGGGCCTGCTCGATCAGCGCGGCGTGGACGAACAACAGCGGCAGTTGCGCCGGCACTTCGGTGGTGACCTGCAACGGCGCCAATACCGCGCGCAGGCGATTGAGCGCACTGCCGACAATGTCTGCCGGCGACACCCAGTCCCGTGCCAGCTTCAATGCGCCGTGACCGAGGCGGGTCATGTCCAGCAGGTTTTGAATGTAGCGATCGAGGCGTTCGGCTTCGTCGCGGGTACCTTCCAGCAATTCACGGCGATCCTCCAGGGGAATGGCCTCACCGAGGGCCAGCAGGCTATCGATACTGCCGCGCATGGAGGTCAGCGGGGTACGCAAATCATGGGACACCGAGGCCAGCAAGGCACTGCGCAGTTGTTCGGTTTCGCCGTGCAGCCGCGCGGCTTCCAGATCATCGGCCAGTTGTGCTCGGGCCAGCGCCTGGGCCAACGGCTGGCTCAACGCGGTCAACAAACGTCGACGCTGGCCGCTCAAGGCCTGGCCTTCTTTGGCACACACACCGAGCAGCGCCAGCGGCCCATCCTCCACCGACAATGGCCACCACCACCAACGACCGAACGGCAAGGTCCCGGTGCCCGCGCCCGCCGGCTGATCGTGCTGCCACGCCCAATCGGCGGCGGCACGTTCGGCTTCGGTGAACGCCAGCGGGCCACCGATCTCGACTTTCCAGCCGCTCTGGCCGTCGCGATTGAGCAGGCACAGTTGCAGGTCGCTCCAGCCGCTGAGGTGCTGGGCCGCCGCGTTGACCACCGCCTGACGATCGGTGGCGGCGGTGAGTTTGCGCGACAGATCGAGCAGTTCGCTGGTCTCTTCCTGGGTATCACGCAGGGCCTGCAATTGCCGACGCTGGCGTGCAGCAAGGTTGCCGGTGAGTGCCGCCATCAGCAGGAAAAACAGCAAGGTCAGCACGTCTTCTTCGCGCTGGATGCTGAAGGAAAAATTCGGCGGAATGAACAAAAAATCGTAGGTCAGGAACGACAACGCCGCACAGGCCAGGGCCGGGCCAAGACTGCTGCGCACCGCTACCAGCAACACCGCGGCGAGAAACACCAGCGAGATGTTCGGCAACGGCAGCACACTGGCCACTGCCCAGGCCAGGGCAGTGGCCAACAGCGTCGCCACCACGGCCAGGGCGTAGTCGAACCATACCGGCGCCTGCATCGAACGCTGGCGTGGTTGATGCTGTTGATGCTCGGTGTCGAGCACGTTGATTTCCAGCCCACGGGCATTGCGCAGCAGTCGCGCCGCCAGGCCGCCGCCGAACAATCGACGACGCAGGCGCGGCCGCGACTGGCCGACCAGCACCAGGCTGGCGCGGCGTTCGGCGGCATGCTGGATCAGGGTCTTGGCGACCTCGCCGGCCCGCAGCAGCACCACTTCGCCGCCCAGGCGTTCGGCCAGTTGCTGGGCACTTTGCAGACGCAGGCGCGACTGCTCGTCACGCACGCTGCCATTATCCACATGCACCAGGCTCCACGGCAGATGCCGACGCTGGGCGACGCGGCTGGCGTGACGCACCAGGCGCTCGGCCTGGGCATCGCCATCGACGCCGACCAACAAGCGACCGCGCACCGTCGGCGCCGCTTGCCCCATCTGGCGATAGCCCTGGGTCAGGTCGTTATCGACCTGGGCCGCCGCGGTTTGCATGGCCAGCTCACGCAGCGCCGTGAGGTTGGTCTGGGAGAAATACGCATCGATGGCGGCCCTCGCCTGTTCGGGCACGTAGACCTTGCCGTCGCGCAAACGCTCGAGCAATTCGCGCGGTGGCAAATCGATCAGCAGCAGTTCGTACGCTTCCTGCAATACCCAGTCGGGCAGGGTTTCGCGCACTTGCACGCCCGTGATGCCACGCACCTGGTCATTCAGGCTTTCCAGGTGCTGGACGTTGACCGTGGTGTACACGTCGATGCCCGCGGCGAGCAGCTCCTGGATGTCCTGCCAGCGTTTTTCGTGACGGCTGCCGGGGGCGTTGGTGTGGGCCAGTTCGTCCACCAGCACCAGCCTGGGCTTGGCTGCGAGCAGACCGTCGAGGTCCATCTCCTCGAGCTCCACGCCACGGTACACCGAGCGCACCAACGGCATTTGCGGCAATCCGCTGAGCAACGCTTCGGTCTCGGAGCGGCCATGGGTCTCGACCACACCGGCAATGACTTTCACGCCTTGGCGCAATTGGGTGTGGGCCGCTTGCAGCATGGCGTAGGTCTTGCCGACGCCGGGCGCGGCGCCGAGGAATACCTTGAGCCGGCCACGGCCATCACGGGGCAGGTTTGCTAATAGCGCGTCGGCGCGGCCGGAGTCGCTCATGCTTTCAGTACTCTTTATTCAGGTATTCATGTGGTGCCTGGGGGGCCGTCTTCACGAGCAGGCTCGCTCCCACATTTGGAATGCATTCTCCTGTGGGAGCGAGCCTGCTCGCGAATGGCGTCACTGCCGACTACAACTTTTCCAGTGCCAGGTTCAACTCAAGCACATTCACGACCGCAGGGCCTACCAATGGCTGTTCGGTGTGGGCGTCCAGCAGTTGCTGGAGCGTCGCAACCGGCAGGTTGCGCGCCGCCGCAACACGCGCCAGTTGATAGGCAATCGCGGCCGGTGGCAAGTGCGGATCGAGGCCGCTGCCAGAGGTGGTGACCAGCGCCAGCGGTACCGGCCCTTGCCCTGGCACCAGCAGCTTGTTGGCGTCGTCGATCACCCGAGTGGCCAGGGCCGGGTTGCTTGGCGACAGGTTGCTGGCGCTGCTCGATACGGTAGCAAAGGCACCAGCCGATGGCCGCGGGTGGAACCAGGCGTCGCCGACGAAATCCTGGGCAATCAGCGATGAGCCGCGAACCTTGCCGTCGGCATCGCGCACCAGGCTGCCATTGGCCTGATCCGGGAAGGCGACCTGAGCCACGCCGGTGACCACCAGGGGATAGGCGACGCCCGTGATCAGGGTCATCAGGACCAACAGGCTCAGGGCCGGGCGTATCATTGTGGACATCTCAAAATCCTCATATTCGATAGTTGAAACCGCCACCGCCTGTGGCGAGGGGATTTATCCCCGTCGGGCTGCGAAGCAGCCCCAAAACCTGTGACCCGATTCTTCATTCATATTGCATGTTGGTCGGGGGCTGCTTCGCAGCCCAACGGGGATAAATCCCCTCGCCACGGGAAGCCATCACAACCCGGCATCGTCAAACCAGATGCAACGCCGTCAACAGCATGTCGATCGCCTTGATGCCCACGAACGGCACCACAATCCCCCCCAGGCCATAGATCAGCAGATTGCGTCGCAGCAACGCCGCCGCGCTCGCCGCCTGCACGCGCACACCGCGTAAAGCCAGAGGAATCAGCACCACGATGATCAGGGCGTTGAACACGATCGCCGAGAGAATCGCGCTCTGCGGGCTGTGCAGCTGCATGACGTTCAACACGCCCAGTTGCGGGTAGATCGCGGCAAACAGCGCCGGCAGGATGGCGAAATACTTGGCCACGTCGTTGGCAATGGAAAAGGTCGTCAGCGCGCCGCGGGTCACCAACAGTTCCTTGCCGATCTGCACCACGTCCAGCAGCTTGGTCGGGTCACTGTCGAGGTCAACCATGTTGGCCGCTTCACGTGCCGCCTGCGTGCCGTCATTCATCGCCATGCCGACGTCCGCCTGGGCCAGGGCCGGGGCGTCGTTGGCGCCGTCGCCGCACATGGCAACCAGGCGACCGTCGTTCTGCTCGTGCCGGATGCGCGCCAGTTTTTTCTCCGGCGTGGCTTCGGCCAGCACGTCGTCAACACCCGCTTCGGCGGCGATCGCGGCAGCGGTCAGCGGGTTGTCGCCGGTCACCATGACCGTGCGAATCCCCAGCTTGCGCAGCTCGGCGAAACGCTCGCGGATGCCCGGCTTGACCACGTCCTTGAGGTGGATCACACCGAGCAGTTTGCCGTTGGCGCAGACCAGCAACGGCGTGCCGCCACTTTGGGCAATCCTGTCGATTTCCCGGGACAACGGCGCGGCCAGATCGGCGCGCTTCAAGCCGACGAACGCCAGCAGGGAATCCACTGCGCCCTTGCGATACACGCGGCCCTGATAGTCGACACCTGACAGCCGGGTTTCGGCACTGAACGGTACAGCCGTCAGCAATTCGGCGGCCGGCTCCGGTTGCGGTTGCGTGCCACGCAGGTATTCGACGATGGATTTACCTTCCGCCGTGTCATCGGCCAGAGAGGCCAACAAGGCACCCTCGGCCAGTTCGCTGGCCGTCACGCCTGGAGCGGCAACAACGGCGGCGCAACGACGGTTACCGAAGGTGATGGTGCCGGTCTTGTCCAGCAGCAGGACGTGCACGTCCCCCGCCGCCTCCACCGCGCGACCGGACTTGGCGATCACGTTCAGGCGCACCAGGCGGTCCATGCCGGCGATACCGATGGCCGACAACAAACCGCCTATGGTGGTCGGGATCAGCGTGACCAATAACGCCACCAGGAACACCAGCGGCAGGCTGCCATTGGCAAAGTGGGCGAACGGTTGAAGAGTCACGACCACCAGCAGGAAGATCAGGGTCAGGCCGATCAACAGGATGTCCAACGCCACTTCGTTCGGGGTTTTCTGGCGCTTGGCGCCTTCGACCAGGGCGATCATGCGATCCAGGGTCGATTCGCCGGGGTTGGCGGTGATCTTCACCAACAGCCAGTCAGACACCAGCCGGGTGTTGCCGGTGACGGCCGAGCGGTCGCCACCGGATTCACGAATGACCGGCGCCGATTCACCGGTGATGGCCGCTTCATTGACCGCCGCAATGCCTTCGATGACTTCACCGTCACCGGGGATCATCTCTCCTGCTTCGACGCGCACCACATCGCCTTTGCGCAAGCTGGCGGCCGGCACCACTTGAAAGCTGCCGTTGCTGGTTCTGCGCCGGGCGCTCAAGCCTTCGCTACCCGCCTTGAGGCTGTCGGCACGGGCCTTGCCACGACCTTCGGCCAGGGCCTCGGCGAAGTTGGCGAACAGCACGGTAAACCACAGCCACAGGGCAATCTGTGCGGCGACGAAGGTCGGCACCGCCGTGTCGGGAATGAAGCACAGCACGGTGGTCAGGATCGCCGTCAGTTCGACCACCAGCATCACCGGCGCACGCTGCAATTGTTGCGGATCGAGCTTGACGAAAGCTTGTACCAGCGCTGGGCGCCAGAGGGCCGAGATCGCGGTTTTTGCTTTTTCCGGGGCCTTGGCAGCGACCGGTTTGATTGCGGGCATATTCATCATCTGCTCCTTAGAAGCCCAGGCTTAAATGTTCAGCAATCGGGCCCAGCGCCAGCGTCGGCAGGAAGGTCAAGCCACCCACCAGCAAAATGGTCACGGTCAGCAAGGTCACGAACAGCGGGCCGTGGGTCGGGAAGCTGTTCTGGCCAGTCGGCGCGGTCTTCTTCATCGCCAGGCTGCCGGCCAGGGCCAGCACCGGCAGGATGTAGCCGAAGCGACCGATCAACATGCCCAGGCCCAGCATCAGGTTGTGGAACGCTGTGTTGGCGCCGAAGCCCCCGAACGCGGAGCCGTTGTTGGCACTGGCCGAGGTATAGGCGTAAAGCAACTGACTGAAACCATGGGCGCCGGGGTTGCTCACCGAGGCCACAGGCCCTGGCAGGCTGGCGGCAATCGCACCGAGCACCAGCACGCCGATCGGCATGACCAGCAAGGTCACCACCAATAGCTGCACCTCTCGGGCTTGCAGTTTCTTGCCGAGGTATTCCGGCGTCCGGCCGATCATCAGGCCGGCGAGGAACACCGCGATCAGCACGTTGAGCAACATGCCATAGAGCCCCGCGCCGACGCCGCCGAAGATCACTTCGCCGACCATCATGTTGACCAGCGCGACCATGCCGCTGAGCGGGTTGAGACTGTCATGCATGCCATTGACCGAACCGTTCGACGCCGCCGTGGTGGTCACCGACCACAGCACCGTGGCGGTGGTACCGAAACGCGCCTCCTTGCCCTCCAGCGGTGCGGTCTGTTCGACGGCGACGTTGGCCAGGGTCGGATTGGGTTGGTATTCAGCCCACAACGACGTCGCGCCACCGATCAGGAACAGCGCCAGCATGCAGGCGATGATCGCGCGGCTCTGACGCAGGTCTTTCACGTAATGGCCGAAGGTGAACACCAGCGCCACCGGGATCAGGATGATCGACGCGACTTCGAACAGGTTGCTCCAGGCCGTCGGGTTCTCGAACGGATGCGCCGAGTTGACGCCAAAGAAGCCACCGCCGTTAGTGCCCAGTTGCTTGATCGCAATCTGGCTGGCGGCCGGCCCCAGCGGGATCACTTGATCGATGCCCTGCACGGTCACGGCATTCACATATTGCGCGAAGGTTTGCGGCACGCCCTGCCAGACCAGGTATAGCGCCAGCAGCAGGCACAGCGGCAACAAGCCGTAGAGGGTGGCGCGAGTCATGTCGACCCAGAAGTTGCCCAGCGATGCAGTGGATTTGCGACCGATGCCGCGGCACAGCGCAACCAGGACTGCTAGACCGGTAGCGGCGCTGACGAAGTTCTGCACGGTGAGGCCGACCATCTGGCTCAGGTAGCTCAGGGTCGCTTCGCCGCTGTAGGACTGCCAGTTGGTATTGGTCATGAAGCTGACTGCGGTATTGAACGCTTGCGTCCATTCCTGGCCCGGCAGGTTTTGCGGGTTCAGCGGCAAGTGGTCCTGGAACAACAGGATCGCGAACAACAGTACAAAACCCGCCAGGTTGAAGGCGAGCAAGGCCAGGGTGTACTTCTGCCAGCTCTGCTCGGCCTGGGGATCGACGCCGGCCAGGCGATAACAACCGCGTTCGAGCGGGCCAAGGATCGGTGTCAGCCAGGTGCGCTGGCCTTCCATGACCTTGTAGTAGAAACGCCCGAGAAACGGCGCGGGGACCAGTACCAGGGCGAAAAATGCCAGGATCAGCCAATAGTCATAACTGTGCATAGCCGCTCCTAGTTGCGGTCCGCGCGCAACAGCGCAACCAACAGATAAATGAACAGTCCCACTGCCAGCAGCAGTGACACTCCGTCCAGAACGCTCATGGAAGTTCTCCGTGTTACGGCGTATTGCCGCGTGTGGAGGTATTGTCGGCAGGGAGGCTGTAAAGGAACGAGACCGAGGGGTGCGGCGGGGCATAAAGAAAGCGTAAAGAGTGGGTTTATGGCTCTGTTACAGCGCTGTCTTGGCGGGCCTCTTCGCGAGCAGGCTCGCTCCCACAGTGTTTTGCAGTGTTTGGGCGAACGCTTACCCCCTGTGGGAGCGAGCCTGCTCGCGAAGGGGCGATGCAGACGACACAGGGGTGAACGACACAGAACAGGCATACAATGGAACCACTGCGAAATCCAATCGCTCAAAGTGGTATGCACGTTCGACAGGCGAAACCCTCGCCCGCCGGCCGGCTTTCAAGGAGGTCGTATGCCCTGGTATGCCTGGTTGATTCTGGTGGTTGCCATTGGCTCTATCGTTGGCGGTTTAATGATGTTGCGCGACACCGCCCACAAGGTTGAGCTGACCGATGAACAGCGCAAACGCGTCGCCGAACGCAATGCGGAGATGGACGCCAAGGAAGCGCAGGACCGCTAGCGGCAAAATCGTCCGAGACCTGTGCGGCATTCGGACGATTTTCCTGCGGTTCAGGTCAACGAGCAGCGATCAAAAAAACGCTCGCGCCCCAGCGCCATCAGTGCTGCGCGCTTGTGTGGAAAGTCGAATTCCTTCTCGCAATAAAACCCCTGTCGCTGCAGGTGCCCAATCATCTTCGCGTTGTCGGCACGGGGCTCGGCGACCACCCGACGAGTCCGTGGATCGTCGAGAAACAGGTAATGCACCAGCGCCGTCAGCCAGCTCGCCACCTTGTGCGGACCACGGTGACATTCTTCGCCCACCAGCATATGGATGCCACGGTCGTAATCATCCGCATCATAGAACGGTGCGATACGATCTTCCTTAGCCCAGTAAGCTTCGAAATAGGCAAAGGGTTGATCGTCGAAACAACCGATCAACGTCAGGGTATGGGGATCGTCCTGGCGTTTGCCCAGGTACTCTCGATGCTGATGGAGGCTGCCCTGCTCTTGCCAGAAATTCGCGACCCGAGGACTGTTCTGCCAGCCATTGAAACGCGCAAGATCCTCGTCGATATCCACCGTGCGCAGGGAAACCCAGGCTCCCAGCCCGACATCGAAACGCCGATACACCTCGCCTTGCGGCTTCGGTGGGCGCAGGGGGTGACGCTTGCCGCCGCTGAGGACCCTCTGCTGCGGGTAACAGCCCATCAGCGATCGGCCCACCCACGGCTGTGGCAACTGCCAGAACAGCGTGCGTTCGCTCCGGTATTGGCCAACCGTTTCGGTAGGGATCAGCAATGCGTCGAGCAAGGCGGCAGGCGGGGCCTCATCCAGTTGCCAGAGCAGACGCTGGCAAGCAGGGTCACGGGCGAACAACCAATAACAAGCGGCCCAGACCGCTCGATGGTCGAGGCATGCTGCGCCCTCTGGCAACTGCAGCAGCAACTCCGGCTCGCGCGTCAGGTGTAACGAGATCAACGGCTGGCCTTCAAGACTGAGGCTCAGCCCGGTTGCGGTTTCATCGGCTACAAGACTACCGCCGGTTGATAAAGGCAACGCAGTCAGGACATTCGCAATGGACATGGGTCGGGCTCACGTTATTCATCGACAGGTCAACGGATGACGTGAGCGGAGCCTGGAAATTTAAGCGACATGACTTGCGGTGTCCGCTCAGTTACCGGGCACCGGCAATACCGCGATTTTATAGGGGGCGAAAATCTTCAGCATCTGGCCATTATCGCGCAACCCTTGCAGCAACCTGCCGAAGACCTCGCCGCTGATCGGCGCGGTCGGGCGGAGAATGGCGTAGTGGTGATAGATCTGGTCGACGCGCTCGGATACCAGTAACTCACTGGCGACTTTCTCGTTGCGCAGGAAGTAGTCGCTCAGGTAGGAGCGGGTGACCAGGGCGACATCGGCGCGGTCACGCAGCACCATCAGCAGGTTGCTGTCATGGGAATAGGTCAAGGTGGCGTTGTGGTGAGTGGCGAGGTACTTGGGATCGGCATTGAAGTGGGCGAATTCGTAGTGATACCCGCTGAACAATGCCAGGCGCTTGCCGGCGAGCTCGCTGAAGTAGCTTTGCTGGCGCTGTGGCAAGCGTTGCGCAACGAAGATTTCGGCGTCTTCCAGGCCCATGTCGACGCTGGTGTGGGGTATGTCCCTCCAGCCCCAGTCAGGGTTCTCGAAGATCGCCATGTCCACCCGGCCTTGCTTGAAGTCGCCAAAGCGGCGGGGAATGGAGGTGGGTACCAACACGAACCGGTAGTCGCTTTGCAGGTTGTTGAGAGCGGCGACCAATTGCGGTAGCAGGCCGGTGTCGGCACCGGACTCCGGGCGTACCGTATAGGGAGGAAAGTGCGCGGCACCGATGCGCACCAGCTGCGCGGCCTGGGTCGGCATGATTGCCAGCGCCGCGAGTACCGCCAGTAAAAGTCGCGAAGCCGTCCGAATTGGCGAAGACATCAAAACAACCCACTCCCCGAAAACTGCATCAATGCATTGAAGCTAGGCGATTTCGACCACTTAGCCAGTTTCCTGCCGACCCGCCTGCACGCCCTATTTGCCCGCCAGTACCAGAATCAAGGCCTCCTCGGCCAGTTGATCCAGGTTCATGCTGCCATCGGCGCGAAACCAGGTGGTGGTCCAGGACAACGCTCCGGTCAGGAAACGCCGGGTGATAAACACATCGCCGCGGATAAAACCGGCGCTTTTGGCTTCACCCAGCACCTGCAGCCAGATGTCTTCATAGATATCGCGCAACGCCAGGACCTTGGCCTGCCCCTCATTGGACAGTGACCGCCATTCATAGACCAGCACCGCCATGGCCTCGCCACTGCCGCCCATGATGGACTGCAATTCGCAGCGAATCAGCGCCAGCACCCGCTCGCGCACGGTGTCGGCCTCGGCGATGGCCGCACGCATCAACGCGGTGTTGTAGCGAATGGTCTCCTCCATCACCGCCCGCAGGATATCGTCCTTGCTCTTGAAGTGATGAAAAATACTTCCCGACTGGATGCCCACGGCACCGGCCAGGTCGCGCACGGTAGTGCGTTCATAGCCTTTGTTGCGAAACAGGTGGGCCGCCACTTGCAGCAACTTGCCCCGGGCGCTGTCCGGGTCGGTCAATTGTCCGCTGTCGACCAACTCGCGCATGACGCTCAAGGCTTTTTGCTCATCCACCCGTTCTCTCCTACAGTCGATCAGTCCAATGCCGCGCTCCCCGCGAAAACATTGGGTTGCGCTGGCAATTTAAGCAACTGGCGACGACCAAGCAAGCGCTCGGGCAGAAGATAGTTCAGTCGTTTACAAACCAAGCGCTTGCTTGGTAGTCTCACAGCATTGTTGCCGGAGGTGGTTATGGAGTTGACTGCGCCAAGAACAATTCGCATCGGGTGCGCCAGCGCCTTCTGGGGCGACACCTCGACCGCCGCCGCGCAACTGGTCGAAGGCGGGCGCCTGGACTACCTGGTCTTCGATTACCTGGCCGAAATCACCCTGTCGATCATGGCCGGCGCACGGATGAAAGATCCCCAGGCCGGGTACGCCAGTGACTTCATCGAAGTGCTCGCTCCTCTGCTCTCTCAACTGGCCGAACAAAAGATCCGCGTCATCAGCAATGCCGGCGGGGTCAACCCTCAAGCCTGTGCAGCCGCCCTGCAGGCAGCTTGCGACAAGGCCGGCGTCGCGCTGAAGATCGCCGTCTTGTCAGGCGATGACTTGCAACCGCAGATCAAACAACTGGGCAGCCTTGGCATTTATGAAATGTTCAGCGCCGCCCCCCTGCCGCCGATGTGTGTCTCGACCAACGCCTACCTGGGCGCACCGGGCATTGTCGAGGCCTTGCGCCTGGGCGCGGACATCGTGATCACCGGACGCGTGGTCGACAGCGCCGTGGTCAGCGGCGCGCTGGTGCATGAGTTCGGCTGGTCGTGGCACGACTACGACAAACTGGCCCAGGCGGCGCTGGCCGGGCACATCATCGAGTGTGGCGCGCAATGCACCGGCGGCAACTTCACCGACTGGCGCGATGTGCCCGATTACGAGCACATCGGTTTTCCCATCGTCGAAGTCAGCGCCGACAGCCAGTTCATCGTCAGCAAACCCGAAGGCACCGGCGGCCTGGTCACACCCTTGACCGTGGGCGAACAGATGCTCTACGAAATCGGTGACCCGCGGGCCTACCTGCTGCCCGACGTGGTCTGTGATTTCACCCAGGTCAAACTCGTGCAGCAAGGCAGGAACGCGGTCCGGGTGCACGGCGCAAAAGGCTTGCCGCCCACCGCTCAGTACAAGGTCAGCGCCACGTACCCGGACGGTTTCCGTTGCACCGCCAGTTGCCTGATCGCCGGAATCGATGCGGTCGCCAAGGGCCGCAGGGTCAGCGAAGCGATCATCAACAAGACCTCACAGATGTTCAGCCAGCGCGGCTGGGCGCCCTACAGCGAGGTGAACATTGAACTGCTTGGCAGCGAAGCCACGTACGGCCCCCACGGGCAGCGCCAGGACAGTCGCGAAGTGGTGATCAAACTCGCGGTGCGCCATCCGCACAAGCAGGCATTGATCCTGTTCTCCCGGGAAATCGCCCAGGCCGCCACCGGCATGGCGCCGGGGCTGACCGGGATCGTCGGCGGCCGGCCGACGGTGTATCCGCTGATCCGCTTGTTTTCGTTCCTGATCGACAAAACTGCCTGCACGCTGGAAATTGATCTCATGGGCCAGCGCCACTCGTGCGCCCTGCCCGCCCTCGATGTGCTCGACAGCGCCGACTTGCCCGTGCCGATTGAGCCACCCCGCCCCACGGGACCTGCCGATGCCAGCGTCGCTCTGGTCAAGCTCGCGGTGGCCCGCTCTGGTGACAAGGGCAATCACAGCAACATCGGCGTCATGGCCCGCGACCCGCAGTACCTGCCGTGGATCGCCGAAGCCTTGACCCCGGCCGTGATCGTCGACTGGATGAGCCATGTCCTCGACCCGATCCACGGGCGCGTCGAGCGTTGGTATTTGCCCGCCAGCCACAGCCTGAATTTCCTTTTGGAAAACGCTTTGGGTGGCGGAGGCGTCGCCAGCCTGCGGATCGATCCGCAGGGCAAGGCCTTCGCCCAGCAATTGCTGGAGATCCAGATTCCGGTGCCACAGCGCATCGCCGACCAGGTCAACTAGAGGATTGCCGCCATGGCTTACGATTCGATTTTCAAAGCCGGTCTGTTTGCCGGCCAGACCATCATCGTCACCGGTGGCGGCAGTGGCATTGGCCGCTGCACGGCTCACGAACTGGCGGCCCTCGGTGCGCATGTGCTGCTGGTCGGGCGCAAGGCTGACAAGTTGAAAAATGTCGCTGCCGAGATTACCGAAGATGGCGGCAAGGCTGACTGGGGCACCTGCGATATCCGTGAGGAAGAAGCGGTCACGCACCTTGTCAGCGAATTCATCCGCAAGTACGGCCCGATTCACGGCCTGGTCAATAACGCTGGGGGCCAGTACCCATCGCCCCTGGCCTCGATCAACCAGAAGGGTTTCGAAACCGTGATGCGCACCAATCTGCTGGGCGGATTCCTGATGGCCCGGGAAGTGTTCAACCAGTCCATGAGCAAGCACGGCGGCGCCATCGTCAACATGCTCGCCGACATGTGGGGCGGCATGCCCGGCATGGGCCACTCGGGCGCGGCGCGCTCGGGCATGGACAACCTGACCAAGACCGCAGCCTTCGAATGGGGGTACGCCGGGGTCCGGGTCAACGCTGTGGCGCCGGGGTGGATCGCTTCCAGCGGCATGGACACCTACGAAGGTGCGTTCAAGGCGGTGATTCCGACCTTGCGTGAGCACGTACCACTCAAGCGCATCGGCACCGAATCGGAGGTCAGCGCGGCGATCGTGTTCCTGCTCAGCCCGGCGGCGGCGTTCATCAGCGGCAGCACCCTGCGCATCGACGGAGCGGCCAGCCTCGGCGGGCGCGCATGGCCGATTCACAAGGCGACCAACAGCCACTCGTACAACGGCTTCCACCGCGCGTACTTGCCTGATGTCCTCAAGGACAAGGAATAACCCATGCCGGTGATTGAATCGCAACTGGACCCCCACAGCGAACAGTTCGCCCGTCATCGCGCGGCCATGCTGGACGCCGTCGAACAGGTCCGTACCCTCGAACAGAACCTGCTGGACAAGGCGGCCGAGGCCAGGCCCAGGTTCGAAAAACGCGGTCAGTTACTGCCCCGCGAGCGCCTCAACCTGCTGCTCGACCCGGGTGCGCCATTTCTCGAACTGGCGAGCCTGGCCGGCTACAAGTTGCACGACGACAAGGACGGCAGTTCGGCCGGCGGCGGCTTGATTGCCGGGATCGGCTACGTGTCAGGTGTGCGGGTGTTGGTGGTGGCCAATAACAGTGCGATCAAGGGCGGCACCATTTCCCCTTCAGGCCTGAAAAAATCCCTGCGCCTGCAACAGATCGCCATGGAAAACAAACTGCCGGTGATTACCCTGGCCGAGAGTGGCGGCGCCAACCTCAATTACGCGGCGGAGATTTTCGTCGAAGGCGCGCGCAGCTTTGCCAACCAGGCACGCATGTCGGCCATGGGCCTGCCGCAGATTACCGTGGTCCACGGCTCGGCGACGGCTGGCGGTGCCTATCAGCCGGGGCTGTCGGACTATGTGGTGGTGGTGCGTGGCAAGGCCAAGCTGTTCCTGGCCGGCCCGCCTCTTTTAAAAGCAGCAACCGGAGAGGTCGCCAGCGACGAAGAACTGGGTGGCGCGTTGATGCACGCGCAAACCGCCGGCACCGCCGAATACCTGGCAGAGAATGACGCCGACGGCGTGCGCCAGGTGCGCGAGATCGTCAGCCTGCTGCCATGGAATGCTCGCTTGCCGGTGTTGCCTGCCAGACAATGGCAGGAACCGCTCTACCCCATCGACCAATTGCTGGGCCTGATTCCCGATGATCCGAAAAAACCCTACGACGTGCGTGAGATCGTCGCCCGAATCGCCGATGGCTCGAACCTCCTCGAGTTCAAGGCCGAGTTCGATCAGCAGACCGTGTGCGGCCAATTGACAATCCAGGGGCGCGCCTGCGGATTCATCGGCAACAACGGTCCGATTACGCCCAAGGGTGCGAGCAAGGCTGCACAATTCATTCAGCTGTGCGACCAGAGCCAGACGCCCCTACTGTTTTTCCACAACACCACCGGGTTCATGGTTGGCACCGAATCAGAGCAGCAAGGAGTGATCAAGCATGGCGCCAAAATGATCCAGGCGGTGGCCAATGCCCGGGTGCCGAAACTGACCATCGTGGTGGGCGGCTCCTACGGCGCCGGCAACTACGCGATGTGCGGCCGGGGCCTGGACCCACGCTTCATCTTCGCCTGGCCCAACAGTCGCACCGCCGTCATGGGCGGCACCCAGGCCGGCAAGGTGTTGCGCATCGTCACCGAAGCCAAGCAGGCCAAGGACGGCCTGGTGCCCGACCCGAAAATGCTCGACATGCTCGAACAGGTCACCGCGCAGAAACTCGACAGCCAGTCCACGGCGCTGTATGGCAGCGCCAACCTGTGGGACGACGGCCTGATCGATCCACGGGACACCCGGACCCTTCTTGGTTACCTGCTGGATATCTGTCACGAGGCCGAGGTGCGCTCGCTGCAAACCAACAGCTTCGGTGTCGCGAGGTTTTGATCGTTCCCACGCTCTGCGTGGTTTGCCAGGAGAAAAATAAAAATGATCTTCACCCAGGAACACGAAGCACTGCGTCGTACCGTCCGCCAGTTCGTCGATCATGAGATCAATCCACACGTCGAGGAATGGGAAAAGGCCGGGCGCTTTCCGATCCACGAGATCTTTCGCAAGGCCGGCGACCTCGGCCTGCTGGGCATTTCCAAACCGGAAAAATTCGGCGGCATGGGCCTGGACTACAGCTACTCGATCGTCGCCGCCGAAGAGTTCGGCACCATTCATTGTGGCGGGATTCCCATGTCGATCGGCGTGCAGACCGACATGTGCACCCCGGCCCTGGCACGTTTCGGTTCCGATGAGTTGCGCGATGAGTTCCTGCGCCCGGCCATCAGCGGCGAGCAGGTCGGCTGCATCGGCGTCTCCGAAGTCGGCGCGGGGTCCGACGTGGCCGGCTTGAAAACCACGGCGCGCAAGGACGGCGACGACTACGTGATCAACGGCAGCAAGATGTGGATCACCAACTCGCCGAGCGCCGATTTCATCTGCCTGCTGGCCAACACCTCGGATGACAAACCGCACGTCAACAAGTCGCTGATCATGGTGCCGATGAACACGCCGGGCATCAGCCTCAGCTCGCACCTGGACAAACTGGGCATGCGCAGCTCGGAAACCGCCCAGGTATTTTTCGACAACGTGCGGGTGCCACAGCGCAATCGCATCGGTCACGAAGGCGCGGGGTTCATGATGCAGATGCTGCAGTTCCAGGAGGAGCGCCTGTTCGGTGCGGCCAATATGATCAAGGGATTGGAGTACTGCGTCGACAGCACCATCGAGTATTGCAAGGAGCGCAGAACCTTCGGCAGTGCGCTGATCGACAATCAGGTCATTCACTTTCGCCTGGCTGAACTGCAAACCGAGATCGAATGCCTGCGGGCGCTGGTCTATCAAGCCACCGAACAATACATCAAGGGCCAGGACGTCACGCGCCTGGCGTCCATGGCCAAGCTCAAGGCCGGTCGCCTGGGTCGCGAGGTGACCGACAGCTGCCTGCAGTACTGGGGCGGCATGGGCTTCATGTGGGACAACCCGGTGGCCCGCGCCTACCGCGATGTGCGCCTGGTGTCGATCGGCGGCGGTGCCGACGAAATCATGCTGGGGATTATCTGCAAGCTCATGGGCATCCTGCCCGGGAAAAACAAATGAGTACTCTGCCGGATTGCCAGACACTGCTGCTCGATATGCACAACGGCGTGCTGCACATCACCCTCAATCGACCGGACAACCGCAACGCCATGAACTTGCAGATGGTCAGCGAACTGCGTGCGGTGCTGGTGGCAGTGCACGATGACCGGGGAGTCAGGGCCTTGGTGATCGGCGGTGCCGGCGGGCATTTCTGTGCCGGGGGCGACATCAAGGACATGGCCAATGCACGCGCCCAAGGTCCGGGCGCGCACCGCGACTTGAATCGACTGTTCGGTGCGTTGCTGCAAGAGGTGCAGCATGCGCCGCAGGTGGTGATCACCGTCCTGCAAGGCGCGGTGCTCGGTGGTGGCTTCGGTTTGGCCTGTGTCAGCGATATAGCCCTGGCCGATCACCAGGCGCAGTTCGGCCTGCCGGAAACCAGCCTCGGTCTGTTGCCAGCGCAGATCGCACCGTTCGTGGTGCAGCGCATCGGCCTGACCCAGGCCCGCCGCCTCGCCCTGACCGCAGCCCGTTTCGACGGCACCCAGGCACGGCGGATGGGGCTGGTGCATTTTGTCGAGCACGATACGCAGGCATTGGCCGAGCGACTCGATGAAGTGCTGGCCCATGTGCTTTGTTGCGCGCCCGGGGCGAATGCGGCGACCAAGAAACTGTTGCTGGCGAGCGCCATGCAGCCATCGGATGCTTTGCTCGATGAGGCGGCCGAGTGGTTCAGCGAAGCAGTGACCGGGGTTGAAGGGGTCGAGGGGACCACGGCATTCGTGCAAAAACGCAAACCGGGGTGGGCCCTTTAAAAGCTTCGCGAGCAGGCTCGCGCCCACAATTGGAATGCGTTTCAACTGTGGGCGCGAGCCTGCTCGCGAAGAGGCCCTCACATTCAACGCAAATCCCTGGGAGCAGAACATGCCCGGATTCAGCAAGATCCTGATCGCCAATCGCGGTGAAATCGCCTGCCGCCTCCAGCGCACCGCCCAGGCCCTGGGCTACCGCACCGTCGCGGTATTCAGCGACACCGACGCCGATGCCCTGCACGTGCAAATGGCCGACGAAGCGGTGAACATCGGCCCGGCTCCGGTGCAGCAGTCCTACCTGAATATCCAGGCGATCATCGACGCGGCCCGGCGCACTGGCGCGGATGCCATCCATCCGGGCTACGGTTTCCTCTCGGAAAATGCCGCTTTCGCCCGCGCCTGCCAGGACGCCCGCATCACTTTCATCGGGCCCAGCCCCGAAGCCATCGAGCTGATGGGCAGCAAGCGCCGGTCGAAAATCGCCATGCTCAATGCCGGCGTACCCTGCATCGAGGGTTATCAGGGTGCCGAACAGGACGATGCCACCCTCATCCGCGAAGCCGACCGCATCGGCTACCCGCTGATGATCAAGGCCAGTGCCGGCGGCGGTGGGCGTGGCATGCGCCTGGTGCATGGGGCCAGCGACCTGGTGCAACAGCTGCGAAGCGCTCGCTCCGAAGCCTTGCACGGTTTTGGCAGTGACGAACTGATCCTCGAGCAGGCCTTGATCGAACCGCGCCATGTCGAGGTGCAGTTGTTCGGCGACTCGCACGGTAACCTGATCTACCTTGGCGAGCGTGATTGTTCGATCCAGCGTCGCCACCAGAAAGTCATCGAAGAGGCCCCCTGCCCCGTGATGACGAGTCCGTTGCGCCAGGCCATGGGCGAAGCGGCGCTCAAGGCGGGACGCGCGGTCAACTATGTCGGCGCGGGCACGGTGGAATTCCTGCTGGATGCGCGCGGACAGTTTTACTTCCTGGAAATGAACACCCGACTGCAAGTGGAACATCCGGTGACCGAATTCATCACCGGCCTGGACCTGGTGGCCTGGCAGTTGAACATCGCCCAGGGACAGGCGCTGCCGCTGCGTCAGGAAGACGTTCAGCTCAAGGGACATGCCATGGAAGTGCGCCTGTACGCCGAAGACCCTGCGCAAGGTTTCCTGCCACAAACCGGACGAGTCACGGCCTGGGAACCGCGTTTGCAGGATGGCGTGCGGATCGACCATGGGCTGGTCGAAAGCCAGGGGATCAGCCCGTTCTACGACCCGCTGCTGGGCAAAATCATCGCCCACGGCCAGACCCGTGAAGAGGCTCGGCGCAAGTTGCTGCGGGCCGTGCAGGACTGCGTGCTGCTGGGCGTACAGAGCAACCAGCGCTTGCTCGTCAGCCTGCTGCAACATCCGCAATTCATCGGTGGCGAGTTCAGCACCGGGTTCATCGAGCAGCATTTCGCCGAACATTCCTGTTTGCAGCGCCAGGTCCCGAGTGCCGAACAACTGGCGATTGCCGCGGCGCTGTTCTATCAGGCATCGGCACAGGCGCATCCGGTGGCGCTGGCCGGTTGGCGCAATAACGCCAGCGTGCCGCTGCACTATCGCCTCGCACTGGACGATCAGGATTGGCCGGTGGCGTTGCACGCGGTTCCCGGTGAGCCGCTGCGGGTTGAAGTCGCCAGTCGCCACCTCGAACTTAAGATCATCCAGAGCGACGGCCGCTGGGCCACGCTGCAACTCGACGGCATCCGCCAGCGTCATGCGTACCGCATGGAGGCCGGGCAACTTTGGCTGCACACAGGTCCCGGCAGCCTGCGACTGGTGGATCGCACTCAAGCGCCGGCCTGCAGCCAGGCCAGTGTCAGCTGCGGCACCCTCAAGGCGCCCATGGACGGTGCGGTCATCGACGTGCTGGTCAGTGAGGGCAGCAAGGTCAGCAAAGGCCAATTGCTGGTGGTGCTGGAAGCCATGAAAATGGAGCACCCGCTCAAGTCGGGTATCGACGGCGTGCTCAAGCGCTTGCAGGTGCAGGTCGGAGACCAGGTGAAAAACCGTCAGATTCTGCTGGAGGTCGAATAAGCCGCTAGGCGTAACCGCAGGCTTTGGCTACGCTCAAGCCCTATCAGCATGCGGATACCGGGAACCCTGCGATGCCTCACTGGTTGGTCATTGATCTGGAAGCCACCACCGATGAGGGTGGTTGGCCCATTACGGAAATGGAAATCATCGAAATTGGTGCCACCCTGGTGGATCACAAAGGCCGCGAGCTGGATTTCTTCCAGCGTTTCGTGCGCCCGTTGCGGCGCCCTTTGTTGACGCCGTTTTGCCGGGAGTTAACGCACATCACCCAGGCCAATATCGATGCCGCACAGCCCCTCGGCGAAGTCTGGGCGGCGTTCGAGCGTTGGCTGGGCCAACATCACGCGCGGCTTGAAGGCTGGGTCAGTTGGGGCGACTACGATCGCAAACAGTTGCTCCAGGATTGGCAACGCCTGGCACTCGATAGCGCGTTGAGCCAAGTGCCGCACATGAATCTCAAGCAGCGCTTTGCCAAGGCCCGGCGCCTGGAACGACCCTTGGGACTCAACGGTGCCCTGCAACTGGCGGGACTGCAGTTCAGCGGGCAGCAACACCGGGCGCTGGAAGACGCGCGCAATACCGCACGCCTGTTGCCCCTTGTCCTTGCGCTTTAGAGAGGTGACTAGGCCTTGGGCCTTGTGCATACTGGCCGGCCCTTTTTAGCCCTTTTCGAGGAATCGCCCATGTTTAAAGTCAACGAGTACTTCGACGGCACCGTCAAGTCGATCGCCTTTGGCACTGCTGAAGGTCCAGCGACCATTGGCGTCATGGCTCCGGGCGAATACGAATTCGGCACCAGCCAGCGTGAAATCATGCACGTGGTGTCCGGCGCCCTGACCGTCAAGCTCCCGGACAGCAACGATTGGGAAACCTTCGCCGCTGGCAGCCAGTTCAATGTGCCGGCCAACAGCAAGTTCCAGCTCAAGGTGGCCGTCGACACCGCCTACCTGTGCGAATACCGCGGCTAAAATCCCGGTTTCATCGCGAAAAAAAATGCCCGTGTCCATCGACACGGGCATTTTCATTGAGGGGTATTTATTCGAGCACGGTGACTGGCATGCCGACTTCGAGCCGGCCATTGCCGTCGTTGACCAGGTTCTGCCCAAACATCGCACCCTCGGCCTGGGCACGGTACTTCTGCAAGGTGGCGAAGGGTTCGCGGTCAGCGCTACGCTCGCCGGTCTGCGGGTCGATAGTGGTCATGATGCAGCGTGAACAGGGCTTGACCACGCGGAACTCGACATCACCGATGCGCAGGCGTTTCCAGCCATCCTCGGCAAACGCCTCGCTGCCCTCTATCACCAGGTTCGGACGAAAACGCAGCATCTCCAGCGGGCGCCCGACGCGTTGCGATAAGTCCGCAAGCGATGCCTGGCCAATCAGCAACAACGGGAAGCCATCGGCGAAGGCGACCTGATCGTCGTCCTGGCCATAGCCCGATGCGGTGGTCCGTGCGCGGTCCAGTGGCACCTGCACCAGGCGCGTCGGCTTGCCGATGAACCGGCTGACCCAGGCGGCCGCCGCATCGCCGGCGTCGGGCACACGCAAGCTGTCACGCCAGATGGTCACGCCGCGCAATTGAGCATCGCTGTCGGGCAAGTCGACATCGATCGGCGAATGGCCGGGCGCGCTGAGGGTCAAGCCGCCCTCGGCATTGCACAATGCCGACAGCTGGCTCATCTGCGCTACCGCGCGCTGGGTCAAGAAGCGTCCACTGGCTTCATCCACCAACATCCAGCGTCGATCGCCGTCCAGCCCCAGCTTGTCGAGGCCAACCTGTTGCAGGATCTCCCCTTTGCCGGATTTCAACGGATAACGATACAGCGCGCTCAGACGCAACATGGCCAGCTCCCTGATGGACAAAAACGCCACCCTATACGAGCTTGATCAGCGAATCAAAGCCCCCCAACCAAGGTGGCCTGGATTTTCAAGAAGCCTGTAGGAGCGAGCATGCTCGCTCCTACAGGGACGGGTGCAGCCGAAAAATCCTGACCGGCTGTCAGGCCGGTACCGCATCAAGCATCAAGCGCTGGCGCACCACATCAACGAGCTTGTCCGGCTGGAACTTGGAGAGAAAGTTGTCGCAGCCAACCTTCTTGACCATCGATTCGTTGAAACTGCCGGACAGGGACGTATGCAGCACCACATAAAGGCCACGCAGTCGCGGATCGTTGCGGATTTCGGTGGTCAGCCGGTAGCCATCCATTTCCGGCATTTCCGCGTCGGTGAATACCATCAGCAGCTTGTCGGTCATATTGACGCCGGTATCCGCCCAGGCCTTGAGCATGTTCAAGGCCTTAAGGCCATCGCTGGCGATGTGCATCTTCACACCCAACTGCCCCAGGGTATCGCGCAATTGCGCCAGGGCCACATTCGAGTCATCCACCAGCAGCACCTCGCGGCCACGGGCGCGTTCCAGCACTGGATCCTCGAGTTTTTCCCGGGAGACCTTGGCGCTGTAAGGCACGATTTCGGCGAGGACTTTCTCGACGTCGATGATCTCCACCAGCTGATCATCGACCTTGCTGATCGCAGTCAGGTAATGCTGCCGACCAGCACTGCTGGGCGGCGGCAGGATGGCTTCCCAATTCATATTGACGATGCGGTCCACCCCACCGACCAGGAAGGCCTGAACCGATCGGTTGTACTCGGTAACGATGATCGTGCTGCCAGGACCTGGCACCAAAGGACGCATCCCGATTGCCTGGGACAGGTCGATGACCGGCAGGGTCTGGCCGCGCAAATTGACCACGCCGCAAACGAACGGGTGCCGCTGGGGCATCAAAGTCAGCTTCGGCAGTTGCAGGACTTCCTGCACTTTAAACACGTTGATCGCGAACAGTTGCCGCCCGGCAAGCCGGAACATGAGAATTTCCAGGCGGTTCTCACCCACAAGTTGCGTTCGTTGGTCTACCGTATCGAGAATGCCGGCCATCGATGACTCCTGGGCTTGTTCGGATGAATTCACTGGATAGAGGGTTATCGGCGGTTTTCGCTGGACCTTGACCCCCTTGGCAAATGCCACGCCCTGCATTGATGTCACATTAACATCATGCTTTACTGGCGCTGTTATTTCATCTGCTGCATTCTCTTCGCCGCGACCACAGTTCGTGCGATGAGTTCCGTCACATAAGGGATTCCCCTAGCAACAATCAGGTGCAACCTGATATTCGCGATATCCAATAGCCATTAATGTGACGCCATTCTCATTGCATGAAGTGGAGTCGGGCATTTGTGTGCGATCGCAAACCAGTGGCCAGCCACCCTCTCAAGCGTCCAGCCCGCACTTGAGCCGTTCAGAGCGCGAACTCAAGACACGACACCCTCCTCATTTGACATGATGTTGTGGAGATAAGCATGCCGAACAATCGTAAAGAGTGGGCAAAGCGTATTCCGGAGTTTATCGTCGAGGCTGAAACGCTCCTGGCCAGGACCGAGGAATGCCTGAGTCATCTGCAATTGATCAGCAACGACCCGGACGCCATTGACTGCTTGCTCAGCACCCTGCTCAAGCTCGCCAGCAAGGCCGACGCCCTCGCTCTCGCCGCAGTGTCAGAGTTTTCATTGCATATTCATGGTTTGCTCAATCACGCCCTGAACCACATGGAACTGCACGACGAAGCCCTGGACGCGCTCAAGGACTGCCTGACGCTGATCGCCTGGCAACTTGAGCTGATCGACCAGAACACCGGACAGCTCAGCCTTGATGAAACCGAACAGACCACCCTGATCGAAGCTTTTGCGTTCCAGGTCGGCCAGAGTCAGTTTCGTCCGCCAGTTAATTCCACGCCGTTCACGCTCCTCTCTTACTCGGAGCGCCAGGCTTAGTTTTTTGCAAGTACAATTCAGCGGCAATAGAGAACTGCATCACTAGAATCAATGTCGCAATTGAATACTTCATATCGATCAGCGACACTCGAAACAAGTAACTATTGCTTGTACAAGTATTTGTCTGCCTGACCCGACTTTTCGGATATGTAACGACCTGAATAATCGAACCCTGCGTAATTCCTGCGCGCTATGTCCTGCCCTCCTGGATCTTTATCACAGGCGCGACCAACGGTATCCGAAGTGGTATTATGCCGCCCATTAGTTGACGTCAATTAACGGCAACGATTGCAGCCAACAAGTTGCAGGCCTGATTTCTTATACAAAACTCTGATTTTCTTATACAAAATTCAGTTGAAATCGATAGCTGACCATAAAAATCATCGATCTGTCAGCGAGCATGACCGATCAGCCCGCAGCGAACATCCATTGGCTCCATCCGCTATGTACGCCAGCCTCAAGTCAATTGCCAAATGGCCACCCTCCCGAGAAAACGCACGTCGGTTCACGTTATTGCTGTGTGTCGGTTCGACGCTCGGCAGCCTGCTGGTCTACAGCCTGTCCACGCGCTTGCCGCTGGGCCTGCTGATACTCGATAGTGCTGCACTGGGCTGCGTGTGGGTGCAGTACCGCCTGTCACGCAAGTCGATCAAGTTCCAGCCCCAGGAGCTGGCCGATCGGCTGCTGCAAGTCCAGGAAAACGAACGCCACCGCCTCAGTCGGGAGTTGCACGACGACATCGGCCAGTTGCTGACGGCGGCAAAACTCCAAAGTGACTGGCTCAAGCGCAGGATGCCCGAAGACCTCCAGGCGCAGTGCTCGGTGCTGTGCGACACGCTCGAGGAAACCCTGGCCAAGGTTCGCGATGTATCGGCCATCCTTAACCCCCGGCAACTGACCAGCCTTGGGCTGGAAGCCAGCCTGCGGGCGCATTTGCTCAAGACGCTGAGCAACACTTCGGTGCACTGGAGCCTGGAATGCCATCAACGACTGACCGGCATCCCGGAAGAAATAGCGGTGGCGGCCTTTCGTATTACCCAGGAAGCCGTCACCAATATGCTGCGCCATGCCCAAGCGCAAAACCTGTTGGTCTGCCTGCAGCGTTTGCCCCAGGGCCTGACATTGATGATCAGTGACGATGGCCTGGGGTTCGCGCCCGCCACCGACCCGGGGCGTGAGGGACAACGCGGAATGGCCGGGATGTCGGAACGGATCAAACAACTGGGTGGCACTCTGACCGTGACCAGCGAGCCAGGCAAAGGCACTCAAATCGAAGCCCTCTTCCCATGGGCGCCGCGTGCGTTCGAACGGGCCAGTCCGAATAAGGTTATGCATTGACTTGTAACTTACTTCTGGTGGATGACCACTCGCTGATCAGGGCAGGCGTACGCGCCCTGGTGCTGGATCTTCCTGGCTATGCGGTTATTGGCGAGGCCAATGATGGCTCGCAGTTGCTCGACATGGTCCAGCAACTGTCGCCTGATATCGTGCTGCTGGATATTTCCATGAAGCAGACAGGCGGCCTCGAAGCCCTGCAGCAACTCAAGCGGGTCCGCCCGCAGGCCAAAGTGCTGATCCTGTCGATGCACACCGACCCGGCCCTGATCATGCAGGCCCTGGAATCGGGCGCACATGGTTACCTGCTCAAGGACACCACGGCCACCGAACTGGAACACGCGCTGCACGCCCTGCGTAACAATGAGCGCTACCTGAGCCCGGCCATCGCCCATACCGTGATCACCCAGGCATTGAACCGGACCCAGAAAAACCCGGTAGAGTCGGCAGACTCGCACAACCTGACAGCTCGCCAACTGGAAATCCTGCGGCTGATCGTGCGCGGAAAATCCACCCGGGAAATCGCCAACGGCCTGGGCCTGAGCGTCAAGACGGTCGAAACCCATCGCTCGCAAGTCATGAAGCGCTTGCAGATCTTCGACGTGGCCGGCCTGGTATTGTTCGCCGTCCGAGAGCAAATCATCAGTCTGGATGACTGACAGCGCAGGCTTTGCTCAACAAGGGTGACTGCTCGGGTAAATGCACCCACAACGCTGCCGGTCGGGCCGAGAAACGCAGACTGTCACCCTCGAGCGGCTCCCCATCAAGGTTGATGTAAAGCCCCTCCGAGGACTTGATCTCAACCCATGGCAGGCGAGCACGAACGAACATGTTGTCGATTCCGAAGCCATCGGCCAGCAGGTCTTTCAAGGTGCTGAGCAGCTCCTGCGGCGCCGGCAAAATACTGATGTCGAGCATCCCGTCGTCAGCCAGGGCCTGCGGGCAGAGCAGATGCCCACCGCCCGCCTGCCGGCCATTGCCGATCCCCAGAGCCAGCAACTCGCCACTCCAGTGGAAATCAGGCCCCTGTAACTCACCATAGGCGGCATGCAACTCACTGAACCGCGACAAACCGGTGAACAGATACGCCGCCCCGCCTAAAACCTTTTTCAGTTCCTCGGAGGTATTGGCCGTAACCTGGCTGCCAAAACCACCAGTGGCCATGTTCAGAAATACCTGCCCACCGACCTCCCCGAGGTCGATGGCACTGGGGGCAACGTCCAGAAGCGCCAGTGCCTCATCCGGCTCCAGTGGAACACCGGCAGCACGGGCAAAATCGTTGGCGGTTCCCAGCGGCATCAATACCAGGCTGGCCTGCTGCGCCTGTCCGGCCATCGCTTCAGCGATATCGCGCAGGGTACCGTCGCCGCCACCGGCGATGATTTGCCGATAACCTGCATCCAGCGCTTCACCCACCAGCCTTTGCGCATCCCCGGCCTCCCACGTCAATCGAACGGCCAGCTCCCAGCCTTGTTCACGCTTGCTGTCGACGGCGGCCCGAACCGCTTCGTTGAGCGCCTGCTTGCCATGCAAAATCAACAGCGCCTTGCGTTCGCTCATTGTCGTCACTCCCATTATTGAAGGCGTATGGGACATGTGACCTTGCTTCCCTGCGGAAAAGTCGCAAAAAACTGAATTATTTACACTTGAGTTCAATAAGGAGATTTTTCTTACAAAACGTGAGGAAACGGCTCAATTGACCAGAAATGACGATTGGTCCACTTTTGTGTCAGCGGTTTTCAGTCATCAGCAGGACAGACACAAGGATGTGCAATGCAACAACATGACACCAGGTCACCGGTGGTTCCGGTGATGCCGCTCGCAATGAAACGGGCCAATCATCAAGCTGAATTCGTCAGCGATGCAAAATCCAGCGGAGAAGTTGATATGCCACATCGCCTCAACGAGCTTGAGACACTGGACACCCTGCGCAGCGACCTGGAAAAGATTCGCAGTGACATCAAGTCCGTCAGGCATAGGCTCGCCTATTCGGCGGTCGGAACAGCCGTAGTCCTGGGGCTGCTGGGCTGGATCGCCAACAGCCGTTTTGATCAGGTGGTACTACTGCTGTTGGCCCATTGACTGGGCATGGGTGCAAAACCCGGCGCGATCAACCGGACTTGCACGCCTGGCGGCGGCCAGGCTCAGCCCAACACTTCGCTCAGCGGGATGAAGTAGACGACATCGCCTGGCACCAGTGTTCGCTCCTCCATGACCTCGACCAATCCATCGGCCCAGGCCGCGCTACGCAGCACACCGGAACTCTGATTGCTGTAGAGGATGGCCCGGCCGTTCTGCAGCCGACCGCGCAGGTACTCGCGTCGGTTGCCGGCCTTGGGCCAGTCGAACCCAGCTGGCACTTGCACCTTCAGAGGCTCCACCTCCAGGACACCCATGCGCCGCAGCAGATAAGGCCTTGCCAACAAGGCAAAGGTCACCAGGGTCGAGGCGGGGTTGCCTGGCAAGCCAATCACCGGTACGCCACGAAAATGCCCGAAAGTCAGGGGTTTTCCAGGTTTGATGGCGAGTTTCCACAGCGCCAGCTCGCCCTCTTCTCTCAGGGCGATACCCAGAAAGTCGGCCTCCCCCACCGATACGCCACCGGTCGAGAGAATCAGGTCGACATCCCCTAACTCGCCCAGGCGTGTGCGCGTGGTATCCAGGTCATCCGGCAGAATTCCGGCATCAATGACCTCGCAACCCAGGCGCTGCAACCAGCTGCAGAGCAACACGCGGTTGCTGTTGTAGATTTGCCCTGGCCCCAACGCCTGGCCTGGCTCGATCAATTCGTCGCCAGTGGACAGCACCGCCACGCGTACCTTGCGAATCACTTCCAGCTCGGCACACCCCAGCGAGGCTGCCAGGCCTTGTTCGATTGGCCCCAGCCGTGTTCCTGCAGGCAGGATCAGTTCGCCAACGGTGGTTTCCTGTCCTTGCGCACGAATGTTCTGCCCGATGACCAGGGTTTCGGTGAAACGTACACGTTCATCCCCCAGGACTTCGGCGTTCTCCTGCATCTCGACGCAATCTGCACCGGGTGGCACAGGTGCCCCGGTGAAGATTCGTGCACAGGTGCCCGGCGTCAACTCAACAGGGGCCTGGCCAGCAAACACTTTCTGACTGACGACCAGCGGCTCTGTGTTCCAGTCGGCCACGCGCAGGGCATATCCATCCATCGCGCTATTGGGCCACGGCGGCAGATCGAGGGACGACAGCAGATCATCGGCCAGCACCCGGCCCTGGACTTGCGCCAATGGCAAACGCTCGCGCTCGACAATTCGTGAGGCGTCCGCCATTTCCAGCAAGCGAGCGAGGGCCACCTCGACTGGCATCAGGCTGCCAGTCTTGCCCGGCTTACCCGCGGGATTCACAGGGTGCCGCCTGTTTCAGGTGAGTCACGAAATTGCACGGGCGATGCCGCGAATCCAGCTGCTCGCCAAGAATGCCATCCCAACCGGTGCGCACTGCATTGGTCGACCCCGGCAAGCAGCACACCAGCGTGCCGTTGGCCAGACCGGCCAATGCGCGGGACTGGACGGTGGAGGTGCCGATGTCCGCCACCGATATCTGGCGGAACAACTCACCAAAACCATCGACTTGCTTGTCGAGCAGGCAGCTCACCGCTTCCGGCGTGCTGTCACGACCAGTGAAGCCAGTGCCACCGGTGATCAGCACCACCTGTACGACGTCGTCGGCGATCCAGTTGGCAACTTGCGCGCGAATCTTGTAGAGATCATCTTTGAGCAAGACCCGACAGGCCAGGTTATGTCCGGCAGCCGTCAGGCGGTCAACGAAGACCTGGCCTGAGGTATCGGTTTCCAGGGTACGGGTGTCGCTGACCGTCAACACCGCGATGTTGAGCGGTGCGAAAGGTACATCAGCCTTGGCTTTCATAGGCTCGTCCAGTTGTAGGAGAAACAGCCCGGTGTTATATCACAGCGACCCCATTTTCCGCCGCCCCCATGGAGGCCTGCCATGACTTCAAATCCTGCGTTGCCACCCTGCTCCATTTTGCTCCTGGCAGGCGGCCGTGGCCAACGCATGGGCGGCCAGGACAAAGGATTGCTGGAATGGCACGGCGAGCCGCTGATTGCGCATTTGCACCGCAAGACGCGCCCTCTGAGCGATGACTTGATCGTTTCTTGCAACAGGAACCTGGAAAGGTACGCGCCCTACGCCGATCAATTGGTCCATGACGACGAAGGCGACTTTCCGGGCCCCTTGGCGGGCATTCTTGCAGGTCTGAAGGCTGCTCGGCATCCACACCTGCTAGTCTTGCCTTGTGATGTCCCGCGCATCGACAACGCACTGCTCACCCGCATGCGCGAAGCCGCCGCCGAGCATCCCGACAAACCGTTGATGCTGCGCCATGACGATCACTGGGAACCCCTGTTGTGCGTAATTCCCCTGGCCCTGCGCGTTGATTTCGAAACGGCCTGGAAGGAGGGGGAGCGTAGTCCGGGACGACTCATGCGCAGGCTGGGCGCTACTGCATTGCAGTGCCCCGACAACGATCCGCGCCTGGCAAACCTTAATACGCCGGAACTATTAAGCATGCCAGACGGTGTGTCAGACTGAGTATCAAGGAACTTGCACGCGCTGTTCACGTCTCAACCCCAGCAACCAAAAGAATTCATTTTCGGAGACACTTCCATGACTCAACGGACCCTGGCCACTTTCATGCTTGCACTGGGCCTCGCTACCCTCGCCGGTTGCGCATCGCCTACTGTGATCACTTTGAATGACGGTCGCGAAATCCAGGCCGTCGATACGCCAAGCTATGACAAGGATTCGGGCTTCTACGAATTCGAACAACTGGATGGCAAGCAAAACCGCATCAACAAGGATCAGGTTCGTACCGTCAAAGAGTTGTAATCTTCGCGGTGACTACCGGATACATGAAAATGCCCCGACTTGTCGGGGCATTTTTTTATGCAACCGAAAACCCCGCGCTACGGGTTTGGCTCGTTGTTCAGTTTATCCACCCGTGCCAGCGCCTGGGTGGCTTCGGTGATGCATTTCTTGTCATCCTTGGCAGCCCGGGCCGCTTCAGCGCTGGCCTGCATCCGCTTGATTTCCATGGTGGTGTTTTCGGACGTGGCAGGCAGGCTTGTGACCTTGTCCTTGAGCTCCTGCAGCTTGATGGTGCACAGATCGTTGTCTGCGGCATAGACGGAAGAGGACAACATGGCGGCGCAAATCAACATTCCAGCGAAAACAGTGCGTTTCATGAAAATCTCCTTGCTTGGGAGGTCTCGGCGCGCCTGATAACCATGCGGCTGCGCCGAGTTCATCGGACGCCACATGCGTGGCGCCTGATCAAAAGACTGTAGCGCTGCGCACAAATTCGATTTTTTTGACGCCCTTGCTCACCATTGCAGTGTGATTGCGCTCTCGAACTCCCTGTCCTCGCCGGATACCGGGTCTACAAATTTCAGGCCCTGGGCCAGCAGCTTCAGCGGGTTGGCGTAGTCATCCTGCACATCCTTGAGCACCTGGGGATAAAACGGATCGTTGCAGATGCTCGCGCCCAACGCCGTCATGTGCACCCGCAACTGATGCTTCTTGCCCGTTACCGGATAAAGGCCATAACGCCAGAGATCACCGTTCTTCTCCCGGACTTCGACAGCCGTCTCGGTGTTGCTCGCGCCCGGACCTTCCTGCATGCGAAAGAAAGGCTCGCCATCGATGAGCCGGCTCTTGTGCACCAGGGGGAACGTCAATTCAGGCAACGCCCGGGCAATAGCTTCGTAGCGCTTTTCTATTTGTCGTGTTGGAAACAACGATTGATACGCCGAACGGCTTTGCGGATTGGCTGAAAACAGCACAAGCCCCGCCGTATGCCGGTCGATGCGATGCAAAGGCACCAGATGCGGGTTATCCAGTCGACGGATAAGACGGCGCAACAGGGTCTGCTCAACGTATTCTCCCGCCGGGGTCACGGGCAGGAAATGAGGCTTGTCTGCCACGACCAGATGCTCGTCCGCGTACAGGATCGACTCGACCACCGGGATCGATTTTTCATCCGGCACTTCGCGAAAATAGTGAATCCGCAGGCCTTCCTTGTAGGGCAGGTCCAGGGCAATTGGCGCGCCCTGCCCATCGAGCACGCGGCCGCGAGCGATTCTGTCCAGCCACTGTTCACGACCGATGGCGCTGAAGTGCTCGCACAGGCAATCGAAAACGGTCTGCCACGGGCCGGGCGGCAAGTACAGCGTGCTGGCCTGGCTGTGTGCAGCAGAAAAAGATGAAGTGGACATACAAAAGCTCTTACCTTGAATGCAGAGCGGCATTATCCAACAGCAACGCAAGCGAACCTAGCGCAGAATCCTCAAGCCGGTATCTGCGCTCGCCCGGCTGCCTCGGTGTACTCCTTGAGCCAGCGCAACACGTCGACCGCCTCCCAGCGACCCGGGTCATACAGTGCATACAACAAACCCTGATAGCCCACGACATCCAGCTGCCGGTGATAGCCAGCGCGCTGAAACAAGGCTTCGATTTCAGCGAAACAGGTATTGAAATGCAGCTTGTTGAAGGGCGTCTTGCCCTCCGTTACCAAGCCGTCCAGACGCAATTCAGCGACGGCTTCGCGTACTACATCCACCGACATGCGGTTAACGCTGCTTTTCAATTGTTCGACATTGACCACGACTCACCCTCTCTCGCCCGGATTTGCCCCGCTCAAAGCCGAAAATCAGCGCAGACAAGGCAACAACCCGGATAACTGTATGCGCATACAGTATCCGAATCGCGCCAATTAAGCCAAGGGGATAGATCCTGAAGTTCGACGGGCGGAACAAAATCATTCACGCAAGAAGGCCACCACTTCGTCGGGACTAAAGGGCCAACCCAGTTCCGAGCCGGTGTCGAGCCGACGCAACACCGGAATGCGCAGGCTGTAGGCCTGGAACCATGTTTCGTCTTCCGCGATGTCCACCAGCTCCACCAGCAAGCCACGCTCGACAAACTCCATCAACATGGCTTCGGCCACTTCACAGAGATGGCACCCAAGCGTGCCGAACAGCTGACATTCAGGAAGCATGAGCGCTCAACCAAAAAATTAAGAGCCTATTCTAGGCCTGCCCGGAAATGCCGTCGAGCCAATGAACCCACGGTTAATCCTGGCTGACGGCGCCGATCTTGTGCACCGACAAGTCCGCGCCGTAATACTCTTCTTCCTGGCTCAGGCGCAAACCATGGAACACCTTGATCACGCCATACACCGCAAAGCCACCGGCCAGCGCCACCATCACACCCAGCGCAGTGCCAATCAACTGGCTGAGCAGGCTGACACCGCCCAATCCACCCAAGGCCGCCTGGCCAAAAATGCCGCAGGCAATCCCGCCCCAGGCGCCACACAGACCATGCAGTGGCCAGACGCCCAGCACGTCATCGATATGCCATTTGCCTTGCGCGGCCGTAAAGCACCAGACAAACAGCGCCCCGGCGATGGCACCGGTGGCCAGGGCACCCACCGGGTGCATCAGGTCGGAACCGGCACAGATCGCTACCAGGCCGGCCAGTGGACCGTTGTGCAGAAAGCCCGGGTCGTTGCGCCCGACAATCAGCGCCGCCACCGTACCGCCGACCATGGCCATCAGCGAGTTTACCGCTACCAGCCCGCTGACCCCTTGCAGGGTTTGCGCGCTCATCACGTTGAAGCCGAACCAGCCGACGATGAGAATCCACGAGCCCAATGCCAGAAACGGGATGCTCGACGGCGCGAACGCCACCAGTTTCCCTTCGCGATAACGCCCGTTGCGTGGCCCTAACAACAGCACCGCTGCAAGCGCCAGCCAACCGCCCATGGCGTGCACCACCACGGAACCGGCAAAATCGTGGAAGCTGGCGCCCAAATGCTCCAGCAGCCAGGCCTGCAGGCCCAGGTTGCCGTTCCAGATCATGCCTTCGAAGAAGGGGTAGATGAATGCCACGATCAACGCCGTCGCGCACAACTGCGGGACGAACCGGGCCCGCTCGGCGATGCCTCCGGAAATGATTGCCGGGATCGCCGCGGCAAAGGTCAGCAGGAAGAAAAACTTCACCAGGCCATAGCCGTGATCGGCGTTGATCACCGCCGCCGGTTGCATGAAAGTCACCCCATAGGAAATCCAATAGCCTATAAAGAAGTAGGCCAGGGTCGAAACAGCGAAGTCGCTGAGAATCTTCGACAAGGCGTTGACCTGGTTTTTTTGCCGAACCGTGCCCACTTCAAGAAAGGCGAACCCGGCATGCATGGCCAGCACCATGACCGCGCCGATCAGGATGAACAAGGTATTGGAGCTATGGACCAGGGTGTCCACAGCGCTTTGCAGATTTTCCATGGATTAGGCAGACCTTAAGGCTGAAAAAAGCACCAAAGCAGTTCGTGCGGGCAATCCATGCACCAAGTTG
Organism: Pseudomonas sp. PSB11; assembly: GCF_014596605.1. Taxonomy (NCBI): domain Bacteria; kingdom Pseudomonadati; phylum Pseudomonadota; class Gammaproteobacteria; order Pseudomonadales; family Pseudomonadaceae; genus Pseudomonas; species Pseudomonas sp. PSB11. The sequence continues at coordinate 275,395 of NZ_NOIO01000003.1, read as the reverse complement.
AGACTTCAACACGTCTCTACCGATGAACCGTTTTGGAGCACAGGTTCATCAAGGCCAATCACGACCGGGACATTCGCGCGGGTTTCGATTGTTTGAGTTAAGGTTTTACGGGAATCTTGCCCAGCAACAGCGCAACAGCGCGGGCTGACGCACCACGACACAGCAAAAGTTGTACCAGTCATTTGTACTGAACCTTCGCACAAGGCTCATACTCGAACGATTCAGACGCCACTTATGGAGATCACCAATGGCCAGCATCAAGGCAAAGACTGCTCAAGAAATTTTGATGAGCGATTTTCAGACACTGGTCAGCGATACCGAACGGTTGCTGGAGCACACCGCCTCCCTGGCCGGTGACCAGGCCGATGAATTGCGCGACCAGATCCACGACAGTCTGCTGCGTGCACGTGAAACCTTGAAACTGACTGAAGACTCCCTGCGCGAACGCGGAAAGGCTGCCGTGACCGCCACCGAGGACTATGTCCAGGCCAACCCATGGCAATCGGTCGGAATCGCGGCCGGCGTGGGCTTCCTGATTGGCTTGCTAGCTACTCGGCGCTGATATGGCCATCGATGAATCCGGCTCGTCCGGGACAGGCCCAAGTTCCTCACCGCGGCGCCTGGGTGCCGCTTTCCTTGGACTGCTGCACAGCCATGTCGAACTGTTCGGCATCGAACTGCAGGAACAAAAAGCCCGCACTGTGAGCCTGTTGCTGTTCGCAGGCCTGGCGCTGGTGTTTGCCTTATTGTTGCTGGTGGGGTTGTCCACCCTGGTGCTGATCCTGTTTTGGGACACTTACCGCTTGCCTGCCATCATCGCGCTTTGCGTGTTCTACACCTTGGCATGCGTCTTCTGCGGCATGCGCCTGAGAGCGGCGATCTTCGACGAGTCCTCGCCTTTCCATGGCACGCTGGAAGAGCTGGCCAATGATCGGGAGCGCCTGCTGCCATGAACCTGCCTGAACTGCCTCGAAACAGCTCGCGCACGGAAATGCGCAAGGCACTGATACGCCTGCGCATGGAAATGCATCGCCAAGAGATCCGCCACGAATCCGCGCAACTACTGCAACCCTTGCAGCGGGTACGTGGAATGACCCAAAACCTGCAGGACGGTTTCGGCATCAAGCATGCCCCGCTGTGGGGCGTGGCCGCTGTCACCCTGCTGGGGTTTCTGAGCGGCAAGGGCGCCAGGAAGGCCAACGGCGTGGGTAGCCTGGCCCGACTGGTCCGCCTGGGCACCACGCTGGGGCCTCTGGTCAAACTGGTCTTGCAAGGTTCTTCGCGTAAACACTGACCCTGTCAGTATCTGGCTACATTCTTGCAGTACCCACGGGATCGAACCTCTCCATCGAGGGGTTCAATCCTGCGCGCCTATCCGGTGGCCCGGGCTTTATCCAATAACAAGATCCATCAAGGAGGCCTTGTGATCGACGGGCAACCGCTCGCCTGCTTTCAGCCGTTCATCGATACCGCCACCGGCGGTATCGCCGGCGTGGAGGCCTTGGGCCGCCTTCGCCGGGCGGACGGCCAACTGGTTTCGGTGGGGCCGCTGTTCGCAGATCCCAGAACCAACGCCGTTGCCCTGCGTCGGTTGGACCGCCAGCTACGCGATAACGCGCTGAGCCGCCTGCATGAAGCACCCGGCGACTGGTTTCTCAGCCTGAACATTTCTCCACGCTGGATCAGCCGCCTGCGCCCGGACCAGCCGTTGCCCAGCCTCGGCCAGCTGCAAAAGCACGGCGTCGACCCGCAACGCATCGTTTTCGAAATCACCGAACTGGGTGGTGACGTCCAGCGCCTGGCTCACGTGGTGGCCCGCTATCGGCAAGCCGGCGCACGGATTGCCATCGATGATTTCGGTGCCGGGTACTCTCAGCTCGATCGGGTACTGGCGCTGCAACCGGACATCCTCAAACTCGATATGCGCCTGTTCCAGGCGGCGGCTCTGGGCGGACCCAGCAGCGATGTGGTCAAGGCCCTTGCACAAATGGCGGAAAAAACCGGTTGCTGGATCATTGCCGAAGGCGTGGAAACCGAAGCGCAACTGAATTTCGCCCTGGAGTGCGGCTCACGTTACGTCCAGGGGTTTCTGTTTGCCGGGGCACAAGCGGATTTCTTTGCCGCTGACGCCTTCGTCGAGCGCTTTGCGCATCTGCGCCAGCGCTATGTGGAGCAAAAGCTGGCCGAGCGCGGTCGCCTGAAGATCATGCGCCAGCAACTCAGTGAGCTGATGGCGATCCTGCAGGCCTGGGCACAGGCCAGGGCACCCCTGAGTGCCCTGCCACGACTGGAGGCCTTTCCCTGGCTACTGCGTTTCTACCAGTGTGACCGTCACGGTACGCAGCTGACGCCCAACCTGGAGTGGCGCAATAGCGAGTGGGTCGCCGACAACCGCTATCTGGGCCATAACTGGTCGTGGCGTCCGTATTTCTATCACCTGCTGGCGCAGGGTTGGGACGAGTGTCAGCTGACCCTTTCCAATACGTATCGCGACGCCACCAGCAATCAGTACTGCCTCACCGCCGGGCAATTTTTCGACAACGGCGAACGCCTGCTGCTCATCGATATCGATGCCATGGGGCTGTAGTGACACTTGCAGGTAACGATGCGAACCGGGAAGCTAGCCAATCAGTCACCTGACGGAGAGAACCAGCCTTGGATTGGCCTACCCTGCTTACCCGCGAACGCCTCGGAAAGCCCCTGTACAGCCCGGAAGAAGTGGGCCGCAGTCCTTTTCACAAAGACCACGACCGCATCATTTTCTCGGGGGCGTTCCGCCGTCTCGGACGCAAGACTCAAGTTCATCCGGTCCACAGCAACGACCATATCCACACGCGCCTGACCCACTCGCTGGAAGTCAGCTGTGTAGGCCGTTCATTGGGCATGCGCGTCGGTGAAAGCATCCGCAGCGCCCTGCCCGACTGGTGTGAACCCAGTGATCTGGGAATGGTGGTCCAATCGGCCTGCCTGGCCCATGACATCGGCAATCCACCCTTCGGCCATTCCGGCGAAGACGCGATTCGGCACTGGTTCCAGCAAGCCGCTGGACGGGGCTGGCTGGATGCGATGAGTGAAGCGCAGCGCAATGACTTCCTCAACTTCGAAGGTAACGCCCAAGGCTTTCGGGTACTGACCCAGCTTGAGTATCACCAGTTCGACGGCGGAACCCGGCTGACCTATGCCACCTTGGGCACTTACCTGAAATACCCATGGACAGCCAGGCACGCCGACTCTCTGGGGTACAAGAAGCACAAATTCGGGTGCTACCAGAGCGAACTGCCGCTGCTGGAACAGATCGCGCAAAAACTTGGCCTGCCACAGCTTGAGGAGCAGCGCTGGGCACGCCACCCGTTGGTGTACCTGATGGAAGCCGCGGATGACATCTGCTACGCATTGATCGACCTCGAAGACGGCCTGGAAATGGAGTTGCTGGAGTACGCCGAAGTCGAGTCCCTGTTACTGGATCTGGTGGGCGACGATTTACCGCAAACCTATCGCCTGCTCGGCCCGAACGATTCGCGGCGACGCAAACTGGCGATCCTGCGGGGCAAGGCCATCGAGCACCTGACCAACGCAGCGGCCCGCGCCTTTGTCGAGCAACAGGATGCACTGTTGGCCGGCTCCCTGCCTGGCGACCTGGTGGAGCATATGCACGGCCCGGCCAAACGCTGTGTCCTCAATGCAAAGGACATGGCTCGGCAGAAAATCTTCCAGGACAAACGCAAGACCCTGCACGAAATCGGTGCCTACACCACCCTGGAAATTCTGCTCAACGCTTTCTGCGGTGCCGCACTGGAGCAACACAACGGTCGAACGCCGTCCTTCAAGAGCCGACGGGTTCTCGACCTGCTGGGCAACAATGCACCCGATCCGAACGGCCCCCTGCACAACTCGTTCCTGCGCATGATCGATTTCATCGCTGGCATGACCGATAGCTACGCCAGCCATATGGCTCTCGAGATGACAGGACGCTCCAGCCACTGAAAACTATTGGTCGAGCGGCTATTACCCCGCAGGTAATGGCCGTTCAGTCCTGAAGTTCAAATAACTTTCAACGAACACCGAATTCCCCTACAGCATCTGTCGAGTGCACTGATCGAATGCGCGATTTTGACAGGAAACAATCACGCCTATCGGTTCCGATAGAAGAAGCGTGAATAATATGATCGACGACAGTCTGCGCATCATGCTGGTGGAAGACCACCCATTTCAGCTCAAGGCTACTCAATGCCTGCTTGAGAGTTACGGCTTCATTCATTTAACCACCAGCGACTGTGCCACAGGCGCATTGCAACACATGCTCAGGGCAGAACAGCCGTTCGATATTCTGTTATGCGACCAGTGCCTGCCCGAAGTATCCGGCATTGACCTGATAAAAATTGCCAGTCATCGGGGAATGATCAAGCAGGCGATACTTTTAAGTAGCCTGACATCTACCGAACTGCGCGAACTTGAAATGATGGCATTGCTCAATGGACTGCCATTACTTGGCTGCTTGATAAAACCTTTGAAACAATGCGAACTGAGTCGCCTGTTGAAACTTATTCCGCACCCTCCGAACAGGCCCAGATGAAAAATCCGTGACCTGCAAATTTTCGCCTGCGCCCCATAATTAAACAGCAACACTAATTGCGTTAACCTCACCAAATACCAGTTGACACGTAAGTAATTTCCTTTTCGCACGTAGGAACTTTCCTATATTGCCACGACAGACCCGTCAGTTCATACGGCACATCAACTATCTGAGCTAAGGTGCGCGCTTTATCTGAGCTCGCATGGGATTTGATTATGAACTCCGTTTTTATCGTCGACGATCACCCTGTCATCCGCCTTGCCGTTCGTATGTTGCTTGAGCACGAGGGCTTCAAAGTCGTCGGTGAAACCGATAATGGTGTCGATGCCATGCAGATGGTGCGTGAATGCATGCCCGACCTGGTCATTCTCGATATCAGCATTCCCAAACTGGATGGCCTGGAAGTGCTGACCCGTTTCAACGCCATGCATACACCCCCGAGAATCCTGGTATTGACCGCACAATGCCCGAAACTGTTCGGTATACGCTGCATGCAATCCGGCGCCTCGGGATATGTTTGCAAACAGGAAGAACTGAGCGAACTGGTGAGCGCCATTAAAGCGGTACTGTCAGGTTACAACTATTTCCCCAGTGAAGCCTTGAACCCTGCCCGTGGTGATGAAGCGCGGTGCGCCGAACTCGAACTGTTCAAGTCAGTCAATGACAGGGAGCTCATGGTCATGCAACTTTTTGCACAAGGTCGCAACAACAAGGAAATTGCCAAGGGCATGTTTCTCAGCAACAAAACGGTCAGTACTTATAAAAAACGACTCATGCAAAAGCTCAAGGCCAAATCACTGGTTGAACTCATCGAGATGGCAAAACGTAACTTGTTAGTGTGAGACACAGGATGCCCAGTCGCTTGAAGGACTATTTGCTGATCATGATTACAAGCTTGTGCCTGTGCACCTCGCTGCACGCCGCGCAGGCCTCCGAGCAACTCACCCTGCTCAGTCGTTCAGCCCCCCTGCACCTGAAAGTCGAGCTGGATCAATCACAGCGACATTGGGCCCGGAGCAAACAGGAACTGATCCTGGGTACTTCAGCACCCGACTATCCCCCCTTCGACCTGACCAGCAGCGGTCATGACTACGAAGGTTTTACTGCGGACTACGCGGGCATTCTTGGCACGGTGCTTGACCTGCCCATCAAGGTCCGGCGCTTCACCTCCCGGGGAGCTGCAATCGAAGCACTGGAAAACGGCGAGGTAGACCTGCTGGGCACCGCCAACGGATTCGAGGCGAGCAATGACCATATCGCGCTTTCCAGGCCCTATGCGGTCGATCAACCGGTCCTGGTGACACGTGAAGGCGAAACCCGCACGCTCAATGATGGGCTGTCCGGATTACGGCTGAGCATGCTTTATCACTACCTGCCCCTGGAGGAGGTAAAGGCCCTGTATCCGAAGGCAATCATCACCTCCTACCCCTCCTACCAGAACGCGATCAATGCCGTTGCTTTCGGTCAGGCCGATGTTTTTCTCGGTGACACCATTTCAACCCACTACATGATCAACAAGGGCTATCTGAACAACATTCGCATGGCCAGTTTCGGTAGGCACGAAGCCCACGGTTTCAGTTTTGCGGTGCACAAGACCAATCCACAACTGCTCGACATCATCAACACGATGCTCAAGGCTATCCCCGCCAGCGAACGGGAAAACATCGCCAAGCGCTGGAGCGCCGGGAGCGATATCCTGCTCACCGACCAGAAACTGGAGCTCAGTTACAATGAGGAACACTGGCTGGCGCAACATCCGGTGGTCCGGGTAGTCGTCAATGAGGCCTATGCGCCACTGACTTTTTTTGACAGCGCCGGCAACTTTCGTGGAATTGCCGCGGATCTGCTCGAGTTGATCAGGTTGCGTACCGGCCTGCGCTTCGATATTCAGCGCAGCCGCAGCGACAGCGACATGATCGAGCGGATCAAGACCGGTCAGGCCGACGTGATCGCCGCGCTGCTCCCCAGCGCGAAACGCGATAACTTGCTGAATTTTACCCGCCCCTACCTGCAGAACTCCTACGTCCTGTTGACACGCAAGGCGCATGACAGTCCGACAAACCTTGCGCAGCTCAAGGGCAAGAGCCTGGCAATTGCCCGAGGCAATCCCCTGGTCGAGTATCTGCGCAGCGAGTTTCCGCAGATCCGGTTGATCAAGACCCCGGACACCTTCAGTGCGGTAGAAATGCTCGCCGAAGGCCGGGTGGAAGGCGCAGTGAATTCGCTGGTGATCGCCAACTACTTCATCGCCTCGCAACTGTTCGAAACCGATCTGCAAATCAGCACCACCATCGGCACCCGGCAGGCGGCGTTCTCCCTGGCAACCGGGCGCGATGCCAAGGAACTCAATGACATCCTCAACAAGGCACTGTTGAGCATCACGCCACAGGAGCTGGGCGTCATCAATAACCGTTGGCGTGGCTACTCGGCGTCCTCGCAAAGTACCTGGCGCAATTATCAACGGGTGTTCTATCAGATCGTCATCGGTGCGGGATTACTGTTGTTGATCTCCGTGACCTGGAACGCCTACATGCGGCGTCAGATCAATCAACGCAGGGCGGCCGAGCGAGCGCTGAACGATCAATTGGAATTCATGGGTTCATTGGTCAATGGCACGCCTCATCCAATTTATGTGCGTGATCGTCAAGGACTGCTGCAAAGTTGCAATGACAGTTACCTGCGAACCTTCAACACAAAACGCGAAGACGTGATCGGCAAAAGCGTGATCCAGGGCACCCTCGGGAACGCCTTCGAAGCCCGGGAGTACCAGGCCGATTACCAGCGTGTCGTGACCGAGGGCACGCCCATGATCCTTGACCGTGCGCTGCACATTGGCGACCGCCGATTGACGATCTATCACTGGATTCTTCCGTACCGTGACTCGAGTGGTGAGGTCCAGGGCATCATTGGTGGCTGGATCGACATCAGCGAACGGCGGCAATTGCTCGATGACCTGCGTTGTGCCAAGGAACGTGCCGACGAAGCGAACCGCGCCAAGAGTACGTTCCTGGCAACCATGAGTCATGAAATTCGCACCCCGATGAATGCCATCATCGGCATGCTCGAACTGACGCTCAAACGCATCGACCACCAGCACCCGGATCGTCCCGCCATTGATGTGGCCTACCACTCGGCGAGGGACCTGCTGGAACTGATCGGGGACATCCTCGATATTGCCCGCATTGAGTCCGGCCACCTGAGCCTGAACCCGGAACGGGTCAATCCAGAGGAAATCGTGGCGTCAGTGGCGCGTATTTTCGATGGGCTGGCACGACAGAAGGGCCTCGAACTGCAATTGGAATTCAATCCGGCCAACCCGATGATCGACGTGTTGCTCGACCCCCTGCGCTTCAAGCAGGTGTTGTCGAACCTGGTCAGCAATGCCATCAAGTTTACCGAGCATGGCCAGGTCAGGATTATTGTCGCCCTGCACCTGACCGATAAACCCAACCAGGTTCAAATGCTGCTGCTGGTCGAAGACACTGGCCCGGGGATCAGCCATGAGGATCAACAACGCCTGTTCGAACCGTTCGCCCAGGCCGGTAATACTGCTCAGTCGGCCAGGGGGGGTGCCGGGCTTGGCCTGGTAATCAGCCGCAGCCTGTGCGAGATGATGAACGGCAGCCTGCAGTTGAGCAGCCAGCCTTGCGTCGGTACCCGGGTGAGGATTTCATTGCCGTTACCTGCACTGCCTCGCCAATCACGGGAGCAAACAGCTGAGCCGCCCATCCACTGCGCCACGGTCCCATTGAATGTGCTGGTGGTCGACGACCACGCAGCCAATCGCTTGCTGATGTGCCAGCAGCTGGAGTTTCTGGGCCATCGATTCAGCGTCGCGGCAGATGGCCAGGCTGGCTTGGACGCATGGAAATCCGACAAATTTGACCTGGTGATCGCCGATTGCAACATGCCGGTCATGAACGGATACGAACTGGCCCAAGCCATTCGTCGACATGAACAGCAAACACAATTGCCGCGCTGCACCCTCCTGGGCTTTACCGCCAATGCTCAACCGGAAGAGATTCAACGTTGCAAACAGGCCGGGATGGACGACTGCCTGTTCAAGCCACTGTCCCTGGCCGCCCTGGGTCAATGGGTCAAGGGCATCCAGCCCGCGGCCGCCGCACCAGCCTTCAGCCAGCAAGGCTTGCATGTGTTGACGGGTGGCAATTCAACGTTAAACCTGCGCCTGCTGACCGAACTGTTGAACAGCAACCGCCTGGATCGACAGAGCCTGCAGGCGCTGTCAGGCACACGGGACCCACAGGCATATCTCGACATTGCCCATAGAATCAAGGGCGCCGCCCGAATCGTCCAGGCCACTCGGTTGATCGACAGCTGCGAGGCGCTCGAGGCTGCCGGCCATGCCCCCTTCTCCCCCGAGAAAGTAAGCGAATGCTGCGACGCCGTAGAGCACGCTTTGCTCGAACTGGAGCAGGCATTGCTGCAACAGATCGAGCAAACGCCCCCTGCACAATGAGCGAGCCTTAACTATGCTTGGACGCGGAGCAGTGTGTTAACCATCATGGAGTGACCTGCATGCCCAGCCCACTGCGTCCGGATCAACGCCGTTTTCCCCTGCACGTTCATATCAGCGTGATGTTCACTTGCCTGCTGTTGCTGACCGGGATCGTGCTGGGCATTTTCAACTATCAGCAAACCACGCAAATCATTCTGTCGAGCAGTGAAAAACTGTTCAGCCGAATTGAACAGGACGTGCGCCTGGACCTGCACGCCACCTATGAACCGATTCGGCACCTGCTGAGCCTGTTGACGCTTACCCCCGCCACCCAGGCGCCCGATCTGCAGCAGCGCCTGGCGCTGCTACTGCCCTTCAGTCAGTCACTCCAGGACAACCCCGACCTGGCTTCGCTGTACGTGGGGTACGACACCGGTGACTTCTTCATGGTTCGCCCGCTGCGCACCCCAGATCAGAAGGCGCTACTCAAGGCCCCGGATACCGCGGTCTACCAGGTCTGGAGTATCGAGCGAAACAGCAACGGCCAGGCCCATTCGCAATCCCTGTTTTTTGATCGGGAGCTGACGCTCGTCAGCCGTCAGGACAACCCGGAAGAAACCTACGATCCGCGTGGCCGCGCTTGGTTTATCAGCGCCAGCCAAAACACTGACCAGATCACCACCGAACCCTACGTTTTTTTCTCGACCCACAATGTCGGTACCACCCTGGCACGGCGCAGCGGCGAGCATGCCGTACTCGCGGCCGACCTGACCCTGGCCGAGCTTTCGGCCACACTGGCCAAGCATGTGGTGACGCCCGCTACCGAGATCGTGCTGTTCGACGCGCAAGGCAATGCCATCGCTTATCCCGACAGCCGGCGCCTGATCGTTGACGATCAAACCGCCCGCCTGAGCAAGGCCGCCGACCTCAGCCCGGCCCTGCAGGCGCTGCTCGGCACACCTGCGCCGGGTAATCGCCTGGCTGCCATGGGTCGTCAATGGATTGTTGCGCGTAGCCGCATGCAGGAAGGCGGCCCCCAGGGGCTGCAACTGGCAATGCTGATACCTGAAGATGAACTGCTCGTCGATGCCTACCGCATGCGCTGGCAAGGCGCACTGATTACCCTGGCGACCCTGCTGCTGTGCGTGCCACTGGGTTGGCTGACGTCCAGGATCCTGGTCAAGCCCCTGCGCTCCCTGGTGCAGGAAGCGGATGCCATTCGCAGTTTCGATTTCAACTTTCCGGCCACACGTCGCTCTCCGGTACTTGAGGTCGACCAGCTAAGCCTGTCCATGGAGCGGATGAAAGATACCCTGGCGAGCTTTTTCCAGATCACTGACAGCCTGAGCGCCGAGACCCGGTTTGCCCCATTGCTGGAGCGGGTGCTGTTTGAAACGGTAAGGATCGGCCGGGCCCAGGCTGGCCTGATCTACCTGCGCGAAGGGGATGGCGACCTGATGGAACCCCAGGGCCTGGTGATCAACGACACCGCACACGCCCTGTCTTCATTCGACCTTCGCGCACACGCATTCAAGGACGCAGACAGCCCCGCCTGGCTGCAGCAGCTGTCGACGGCCGACAACGTTGTCACCCACCTGGGCTTCGAACAGGCGGGGGATCTCCAAAAAGTCCTGCTGGCAATGGCCTGTCCCCGCGTTCACCTGATCGGCATCCGCTTACACAATCGTCACAACGAAACCGTCGGCCTGCTGGTGTTTCTACTGGCCGACAGCGGCAACGAGAGCGACCTGGACAAACTGCGTCCCGACCGCATCGCATTCCTGCAGGCGGTATCCGGTGCCGCCGCTGTGAGTATTGAAAGCCATCGCTTGCAGGACCGGCAAAAAAAGCTGTTGGACGCCTTCATCAAGCTGCTGGCCGGCGCGATAGATGCCAAGAGCCCCTATACCGGTGGCCATTGCCAACGAGTGCCGGCGCTGACGCTGATGCTCGCCCAGGCTGCGGCAGCCAGCCAGGACCCGGCTTTCAGCGGCTACCAGCCAACGGACGATGAGTGGGAGGCGCTGCACATCGCCGCCTGGCTGCATGACTGCGGCAAGGTGACAACCCCGGAGTACGTCGTCGACAAAGCCACCAAGCTCGAAACCCTGAACGACCGAATCCACGAAATACGCACCCGCTTCGAAGTGCTCAAGCGCGATGCCTGGATCCACTATTGGCAAGCCATTGCCCAAGGTGGCGATGAGCAGCCCCTGGCGCAACAGCGCGATGCCACTTTGGCGGAGCTCGATGATGATTTCGCCTTCATCGCCCGCTGCAACCTCGGCGGCGAGACCATGGCCGAAGCCGATCTGCAACGCCTGCGCAGTATCGGTCAACGCACCTGGACGCGGACCCTGGATGACCGCCTGGGTGTTTCCTGGGAGGAGAACCAGCGCCAGGCACGCACGCCCGCACCCACACTGCCCGTCTGCGAGACGTTGCTGGCGGACCGGCCCGAGCATCTGTTCGAACGCACCGAAGCCGAAGTGATTGCCCAGGACAATCCCTGGGGTTTCAAGCTCGATGTCCCGCATTACAAGTACAACCGCGGCGAGCTCTACAACTTGAGCATTACCCGAGGCACCCTGACACGCGAAGAGCGCTACATCATCAACCACCACATGGTGCAAACGATTCTGATGCTCAGCCACCTGCCCTTCCCCGAGCACCTGGGCAACGTCGCGGAGATCGCCGGCGGCCATCACGAAAAAATGGACGGTACGGGTTATCCGAAACGCTTGAAGCGTGAGCAGATGAGCCTGCCGGCGCGGATGATGGCGATTGCCGATATCTTCGAGGCGCTGACCGCCGCCGACCGTCCCTACAAGAAAGCCAAGACCCTGAGTGAAGCGCTGGGCATCATGGCCAACATGTGCCGGGATGCCCACATCGACCCACAGTTGTTCGAACTGTTCATCAACGCGCAGATTTACCTGCAGTACGCCCGACGCTTCCTCGCCCCAGAGCAGGTCGATGCAGTGGATGCGCCAAGCCTGCTGGTCAAGGCAGGCTTGAGAGCGTGATCAGCAGTCGGTCAGGCGCAGGAAAATAGCGGCCAATTGCTCGATGCCGGCTTGATCCTGCGCAGTGAAACGCGCCAGTTGCGGGCTGTCGAGATCGAGCACGCCGATCAGGCGACCATCCTTGACCAAGGGCACGACCAGTTCGCTGTTCGACGCACTGTCGCACGCGATATGCCCGGCAAACGCGTGCACGTCTTCGACTCGCTGGGTCTGCAAGGTCGCCGCCGCCGTCCCGCACACGCCCCGGCCGAACGGAATCCGCACGCAAGCGATTTGCCCTTGGAACGGCCCCAGCACCAGCTCCCCATCACGATTGAGGTAGAACCCGGCCCAGTTCAAGCCCTCGAGTTGATTGAACAGGAACGCCGAAAACTGAGCGGCGTTGGCAATGAAATCACGCTCATCCGCCAGCAAGGACTCCAGCTGCGCGTGCAGCATGCCGTAGCCCTCGAGGCCCTGGCCGCTCTTTTGTAAATCGATCATGCCTTGTGCTCCAACAGTTTCAACCCCACCCAATAGCGGGCAAATTGATACGCGCAACGTCCGTTGCGATTGCCCCGCCCCGTGGCCCAGCGCACCGCAAGGACGTCCAGCTCTTCGGTGCGTTGCCACGGCAGGCCTGCCTTGTCGGCCAATTGACCGATCCAGTGTTCGACCACATCCAGGAAGTGCTCCTGGGTGAACGGATAGAACGATAGCCACAAGCCGAAGCGATCCGACAGGGCGATCTTGTCTTCCACTGCCTCGCTGGGGTGCAATTCACCATCGACCCGTTTCCAGTTTTCGTTATCGCTTTCCTTTTCCGGCACCAGGTGTCGACGGTTGGAGGTGGCGTACAGCAACACGTTGTCCGGTGCCTGTTCGAGCGAACCGTCGAGAACGCTTTTGAGCACGCGATAGTCGCCCTCGCCTGACTCGAACGACAGGTCATCGCAGAACAATACGAAACGCTGCGGTAGCTTGGCGATCTGCTCGACCACCCGCGGTAAGTCCGCCAGGTGATCACGCTCGATTTCGATCAGGCGCAGACCGGCCTCGGCGTGCTCAGCCAGCAAGGCGCGCACCAGCGACGATTTGCCAGTGCCACGCGAACCCCAGAGCAGGGCGTGGTTGGCCGGCAGGCCATCGAGGAACTGGCGGGTATTTCGTCCCAGTTGCTCCACCTGGCGGTCGACACCGATGAGGTCGCTCAGACGCATGTCCAGGCTGACCTGCAGCGGTAGCAGAAAACCGCTGCGCCCCTCACGCTGCCAGCGCGCAGCCAGGCAATGGGTCCAGTCGATGGCTTGCCGAGGGGTGGGCAACAACGGTTCGATACGGGCCAGAACGGCATCGGCACGCTCAAGAAAAGCATTTAATCGGGAATCCACGTCTTCTCCTCGGGCACGTTCACAGTAATGATGGCGATACAGCAACGAAATACAGCGTTCGATGAACGGTCAACCGCCCTGTTGCGGGGCTCGCGGGATCACCCTGCATGATCGACTATGCTTGAGCAGCGAAGGAAAACGGAAGTGATTCAACACCCCATGGACATCAAGTTCACCAACCGGCTGTCTTACAAACAAGCGCGGCTCACCGTGCTGGTCGGTTTTGTTCTGGGTATGCTGCTCAGCGTGCTGCAAATAGGCATCGATTATGCCAGTGAAGACGCCTCCATCAACCGCGAAATCCTGTCTTTGCTCGAAATCAGTCACAACCCCGCCTCGCGCATCGCCTACAACATCGACGCCGAACTCGCCCAGGAACTGACCTTGGGCCTGTTGCGCTCGCCCGCGATCATCGGTGCGAAACTGACAGACAACAACGGCAGTATCCTGGCCAAGGTCAAGCGTCCAGGCCTGCAAAGCGACTATCGGGTCTTGAGTGACCTTCTGTTCGGGGCCAACCGGCAGTTCGAAGACCGCCTGTACCTGGATCATTTGCCCAGCGAATCCCTGGGTACCCTGCAACTGGACGTCGACACTTACTCGTTCGGCTACCGGTTCCTGCGGCGGGCCGAGGTCACCCTGATCAATGGTTTCGCCCGCAGCCTGCTCCTGAGCGGTATCCTGCTGGCGCTGTTCTACGTGATGCTGACCAAGCCGTTGGTGCGGGTCATCCGCGAACTCAGTGGCCGCGATCCGCGCAGCGCGGAGCCGACCTCCCTGGAATGTCCGGCGGGGCATGCCAACGATGAAATCGGCGTACTGGTGAAAGTCGCCAACCAGCAATTCGAAAACATCGCCACCGAAATCCAGCAGCGACGCAACGCCGAAAACCGTCTGACCGACTATCTTGGCCAGCTGGAAAACATCGTTTCGGCGCGCACCACCGAACTCAAGAGCATCAACGCCCGGCTCAGTCAGTCCAACCAGGAACTGGAAGTCGCGCGCAGTACCGCCCTGGACATGGCCGAAGCGCGTTCAGTGTTCCTGGCCAACATGAGCCACGAAATTCGCACGCCCCTCAATGGCTTGCTGGGCATGATCGCGCTGTCGCTGGACGGCCCGCTGTCTGCCGAGCAACAGCAACAGCTGGCCATCGCCCATGACTCGGGCAAAGTGCTGGTGGAGTTGCTCAACGATATTCTCGACCTGTCGAAATTCGATGCCGGCCAGCTCGAACTCGAGCACATCCCGTTCGACCTTGGTTCGCTGGTCGAAGACACGGCCAACCTGCTGTCGCAGAACGCCGCGCCGAGTGTCGAACTGACCTGCCTGATCGATCCGGACTTTCCTGCGCTGGTGCTCGGCGATCCGACACGGGTCCGGCAGATCGTCAGTAATCTGCTGTCCAATGCGCTCAAGTTCACCCGCTTTGGCCGGGTCGATGTGCGTCTGTCGACCTACCAGGATGGCGTCAGCATCGAAGTCTGCGACACCGGCATTGGCATCCCCCGGGATGCTCAGGTGAAGATCTTCAAGCCCTTCACCCAGGCTGGGGCCGGGATTACCCGACAATTTGGCGGCACCGGGTTGGGTTTGGCCCTGACCCACAACCTGTGTGAAGCCATGCAAGGCCGGCTCACCATCAGTTCTGAACCCGGTTTCGGCAGCCAGTTCTGCGCGCAACTGCCCCTGCCCAGTCACACCCGGGCACTGGCCCCGGCTTCCCTGCAGGGCAAGGTTATCGCGATTACCGCCGCCAGCAGCGGCCTGGCGGAGCTGCTGAGCCGTGTATTGCCCGGGTGGGGGCTCGATTATCAGCAACGGTCGATTGATGATCCATTGCTCGGCTTGAACCCCGATGTACTGATCACCGACTGCCCCGAGTGCCTGTTCAACCTGCGCCCTACCGTCGGCGCGCCCATCCTGCTGGTGACCGCTTACGGCAGCTTCATGCCCAGCGAACAAGTCAGCGCCCTCGCCCCCCTGCAGCAGCAGGCACGCCCACTGGCACGCAATGCGCTGTATCAGACTTTGCGACGAATCTTGCTGGCGCAAACCGATACCCCCATCGATACCCGGGTCGATAGCCACGTCCCGCAGCGACGTGCGCGAGTGCTGCTGGTGGAGGACAACCCGGTCAATCAACTGGTGGCCAAGGGCATGCTGGGTAAACTCGGTTGCGACGTGATTGTCGCCGCGCACGGTGCCGAGGCACTGGATCAATTGGAAGGCCGCGACTTCGATCTGGTGCTGATGGATTGCAATATGCCGGTCATGGACGGCTATGAAGCCAGTCGGCAAATCCGCCGCAGTGGTCGGTGGCCGCAACTGCCCATCGTCGCCCTGACCGCCAACGCCATGTCCGAAGAACGCGAACGCTGCCGTGCAGCGGGCATGAGCGACTACCTGGCCAAGCCTTTCCGCCGGGAAGAGCTTGCCGCCCTGCTGGACGTTTGGATACCGGCTACGACAACGCCTTGATTTGCCCCAGCAAGTGGTCAAGGCCGTCGCGCAGGTCATTCAGCCGATCCAGATCCACACCGCTGTCGCATAACAGGCGGGCCTTGAGCGGCCCGACCTGATCACGCAGTGCGGTGCCCTTGGGCGACAAGCTCAGGTGTACCTCGCGCTCATCGCGCGCCGAGCGCTGACGCTGAACCAGTTGCAGTTGCTCAAGACGCTTGAGCAGCGGCGTCAGCGTGCCGGAGTCCAACGCCAGGCGCTCACCCAGCGCCTTGACCGTCGGCTGCTCCGGGGCAACCGCCTGCCATTCCCACAACACCAGCATCGCCAGGTACTGTGGATAAGTCAGGCCCAACTGATCGAGCATCGGCTTGTAGGCGCGAATGACCGCGCGGGACGCCGCATACAGTTTGAAGCAGAGCTGGCTGTCGAGGCTCAGCGAGTCGACGGACAAGCTGTTCATTTGAGCAGTGCTTCGATCTCACCGCTCAAGTCCTGCGGCTTGGTCGCTGGCGCGAAGCGCTTGACCAGCTGGCCGTCCTTGCCGATCAGGAATTTGGTGAAATTCCACTTGATGCCTTGGGAACCGAGCACACCCGGCGCACGCTTTTTCAACTGCACAAACAAGGGATGGGCGCCGTCGCCATTGACTTCAATCTTTTTGAACAGCGGGAAACTGACACCGTAGTTCAGCTCGCAGAACTCGCTGATCGCCCCTTCGCTGCCCGGTTCCTGCTTGCCGAATTGATTGCAGGGGAAGCCAAGCACCACCAGGCCTTGATCCTTGTAGGTCTGCCACAGGTCCTCAAGGCCTTTGTATTGCGGGGTGAAGCCGCATTTGCTGGCGGTGTTGACCACCAATACGGCCTTGCCGGCAAAATCCGCCAAGGTTTTTTGTTCGCCCTTGATGGTGGTGCAGGGAATGTTTAGGAGGTTGTCGCTCATGATCGAGGCACTCGAAAAGGGGATGATGCGACAAACATAGCGAGCAATTGAATTGTGTGCAATCTAATAAATCCCACCTGCCCCTCAATCAACACTCAATCTCTGTAGGAGCTGCCGCAGGCTGCGATCTTTTGATCTTGATCTTTCGCGATTGAGAGAGAAAACAAAGATCAAAAGATCGCAGCCTGCGGCAGCTCCTACAGGGTTCGCGTTACGAGCGGGGTACCAGGTCCAGGCACACAGAGTTGATGCAGTAACGCAGGCCGGTTGGCGGCGGGCCATCCGGGAATACGTGGCCCAGGTGCGCGTCACATTTGGCGCAGACCACTTCGGTGCGGATCATGCCGTGGCTGACATCACGAATCTCGGTCATGGCGCTATCGCCGATCGGCGCATAAAAGCTTGGCCAGCCACAGCCGGAATCGAACTTGGTGCTGGAATCGAACAACGGCTCGCTACAGCAGATGCAGTGGTAGATACCGTCGGTCTTGGTGCCGTTGTACTTACCGGAAAACGGGCGTTCGGTGCCCTTGAGGCGGCAAACGTTGTACTGCTCGGGATCGAGCATGGCTTTCCATTCTTCCAGGGTTTTTTCCAACTTTTCCATCATCACACCTCAGCAACTGAAAAAGCCCGATCTGTACCTTTTCCACGGATCGGGCGGCACGTATGATTGCGCCTCGTCAAACGCCAGTCTGGCAGCCAGACCACGCGCATTCAAACGGATTTATGGGTGCTGCCTCTCAAGGCGTCAGGCCTGTGTGATTACGCAGGATTCCCAGCACGGTTGTCCACACACCGCCTGGATCGTTCATTTTCGGGAACACATCGCCATGCAGGTCAGCAAATCGAACAAGCTCGCCAACGTCTGCTACGACATTCGCGGCCCAGTGCTCAAGCACGCCAAACGCCTGGAAGAGGAAGGCCATCGCATCCTCAAGCTGAACATCGGCAACCCGGCGCCCTTTGGTTTCGAAGCGCCGGACGAAATCCTCCAGGACGTGATCCGCAATCTGCCCACTGCCCAGGGTTACAGCGACTCCAAGGGCTTGTTCAGCGCGCGCAAGGCCGTGATGCAGTACTACCAGCAAAAGCAGGTGGAAGGCGTCGGCATTGAAGACATCTACCTGGGCAACGGCGTTTCCGAGCTGATCGTGATGTCGATGCAGGCCCTGCTCAACAACGGCGACGAAGTGCTGGTGCCAGCGCCCGACTACCCGTTGTGGACCGCCGCGGTAAGCCTCTCGGGCGGTAACCCGGTGCATTACCTGTGCGACGAGCAAGCCAACTGGTGGCCGGACCTGGCGGACATCAAGGCCAAGATCACCCCGAACACCAAGGCACTGGTGATCATCAACCCGAACAACCCGACCGGTGCGGTGTATTCCAAAGAAGTCCTGCTGGGCATGCTGGAGCTGGCCCGCCAGCACAACCTGGTGGTGTTTTCCGACGAAATCTACGACAAGATCCTGTACGACGACGCCGTGCACATCTGCACCGCGTCCCTGGCGCCGGACCTGCTGTGCCTGACCTTCAACGGCCTGTCCAAGTCTTATCGAGTGGCGGGTTTCCGTTCCGGCTGGATCGCTATTTCCGGGCCGAAGCACCACGCCCAGAGCTACATCGAAGGCATCGACATGCTGGCTAACATGCGCCTGTGCGCCAACGTGCCGAGCCAGCACGCGATCCAGACTGCACTGGGTGGCTATCAAAGCATCAACGACCTGGTGCTGCCGCCAGGGCGACTGCTGGAGCAGCGTAACCGCACCTGGGAACTGCTCAACGACATTCCTGGCGTGAGCTGCGTCAAACCGATGGGTGCACTGTATGCGTTCCCGCGGATCGACCCGAAGGTCTGCCCGATCCACAACGACGAAAAATTCGTCCTCGACCTGCTGCTCTCGGAGAAGCTGCTGGTGGTGCAAGGCACGGCGTTCAACTGGCCATGGCCCGACCACTTCCGCGTCGTGACCCTGCCGCGCGTCGATGACTTGGACATGGCCATCGGACGCATTGGCAATTTCCTCAAATCCTATCGCCAGTAAGCAGCCAGTCACCGTGCGATGCCAGAAACATCGCACCGTGATTCATTCTGCAACATATGCTCGCGCCCTACCCGTGACCTCACTCGCGATGCCCGTGCACTGCCCCATTGCCTGGTCACATCGAGTAACGACGGGCACTCTGTTGCCGGTTGGCTGGCAAATCACTTTGCCAGCCCTTGTCGGAAATGCCCTGCAAACAGCTACGCTGTTGCTGTAGGACACAGTTTGAAATAGTCACTCGGTTGAATACCCCGTTGCGGCACCTTATATACCCCGCAGTACGCTACATCTTTAGCATGAGGAGATTTCTACAACCATGATGCGCATCCTGCTGTTCTTGGCCACTAACCTGGCGGTCGTGCTGATTGCCAGCATCACCCTGAGCCTTTTCGGCTTCAACGGGTTCATGGCGGCCAATGGGGTTGATCTCAACCTCAATCAGCTGCTGATTTTCTGTGCGGTCTTCGGTTTCGCCGGTTCCCTGTTCTCGCTGTTCATCTCCAAGTGGATGGCGAAGATGAGCACCAGCACCCAAATCATCAGCCAGCCACGCACGCGTCACGAGCAATGGCTGCTGCAAACGGTCGAGCAATTGTCCCGCGAAGCCGGGATCAAGATGCCCGAAGTCGGGATTTTCCCGGCCTATGAGGCGAACGCGTTCGCCACCGGCTGGAACAAGAACGACGCACTGGTCGCGGTCAGCCAGGGCCTGCTGGAGCGTTTCTCGCCGGATGAAGTGAAAGCCGTCCTGGCCCACGAAATCGGCCACGTGGCCAATGGCGACATGGTGACCCTGGCCTTGATCCAGGGCGTAGTGAACACCTTCGTGATGTTCTTCGCACGGATCATCGGCAACTTTGTCGACAAGGTGATCTTCAAGAACGAAGAAGGCCAGGGCATTGCCTACTACATAGCCACCATCTTCGCCGAGCTTGTCCTGGGTATCCTGGCCAGTGCCATCGTCATGTGGTTCTCGCGCAAACGCGAATTCCGCGCCGACGAAGCCGGTGCACGCCTGGCCGGTACCAGCGCGATGATTGGCGCACTGCAACGCCTGCGCGCTGAACAGGGCCTGCCGGTGCATATGCCTGACACCCTGAATGCCTTCGGCATCAACGGTGGCATCAAACAGGGGTTCGCCCGCATGTTCATGAGCCACCCGCCGCTGGAAGAGCGTATCGACGCACTGGCGCGTCGTCGCGGCTGAACGCTGGCGATATAAACAAAAAGGCCCGCAATGATGCGGGCCTTTTTTTGCCTGCTGATTTATACGGCGCTCATCAGGGCCCCTTCGCGGGCAAGCCCGCGAAGGGGCCGGCACTGGCGGCTACAACCTATCGACTGGAAACCCGATACACCCGCTCCTCGAGCCGCGTAACGCCTGCCTCCAGAAACTTGCCGCTCTCGCTCAGCACATCCTGGTCTTCGAGGGTCTTAAGCGTCCACGAAGCACCGAACAACCGCTGCACTTCTTCATCGAGCACGGCAAAAGGCGGCCCCTCCATCTGCGCCTGGTCGTAGTCCAGGGTAATCAACAACCCGTTGGAGCCCTTGGGCAGGATCCGCGTCAAATGAGCCGCATAGCGCTGACGCATTGGCGCGGGCAACGCAATCAATGCGGCTCGATCATAGACGGCCGAGCAGTCGGCGACATCGCCTGGCGTCAGATCGAAGAAATCGCCACACCACAGCTCGATGGAACCTGCGCGGTATACCTTGAAAGGCCCTTGTTCATCGACTGCTGGATCGAAATGGTGCTCGCTGAAGAAATCCTCGACAGCCTTTTCCGACAGTTCGATCCCCAGCACCTCATGGCCTCGCTGCGCCAGCCACAGCAGGTCCAGGCTCTTGCCGCATAACGGTACCAGTACGCGAGCGCCCTCTTCCAGGCCCAGCGCCGGCCAGAATCGCTGGAGATATGGGTTCACTTGCGGCAAGTGAAAACCGATCTGATTCGATTTCCATTTTTTGTGCCAAAACTCCGGCTGCATAAATAACCCCAAAATTCGATCAAAACACCCTAAAACTTATATTAGATTTAGATCAATGATCTGACAGAAGATGGCTCTATCTTAACTCTCAGGAGCTCATCCATGTTCCCCAGCCTCTACATATCCCATGGTTCGCCAATGCTGGCCCTGGAACCTGGGGCCAGTGGGCCGGCCCTTGCTCGCCTGGCGACAGAGATGCCCAGGCCAGACGCTATCGTGATTGTCTCTGCGCATTGGGAAAGCGATGAACTGCTGGTCGGCGGCAACCCGCAGCCGGACACCTGGCATGACTTCGGCGGTTTTCCGCGAGCCCTGTTCGAAGTGCAATACCCGGCCCCCGGCAACCCCGAGCTGGCCGCACAGGTGGTCAGTCTGTTGCAGGCCAACGCCCTTCCCGCCCGCATCGACAGCACTCGACCGTTCGACCATGGTGTCTGGGTGCCGCTGTCGTTGATGTATCCGCAGGCCGATATCCCGATTGTGCAGGTTTCACTGCCTACCCGAGGCGGTCCCGCGCTACAGGCCCGCGTTGGCAAAGCCCTGAGCGGCTTGCGTGAACGGGGCGTGCTGTTGATTGGTTCCGGCAGCATTACCCACAACCTGCGAGAGCTGGACTGGCATGCCGGCCCCGAGAGCGTGCAACCCTGGGCCCAGGTATTTCGCGACTGGATGATCGACAAGTTGGCGGCCAACGATGAAGCCGCCTTGCAAGACTATCGCCGGCAAGCACCGAACGCGGTGCGTAACCATCCCAGCGATGAACATCTGTTGCCGTTGTACTTTGCCCGCAGCGCCGGGGGCCCATTCAGTATTGCCCACCAGGGATTCACCCTGGGCGCGCTGGGCATGGACATCTACCGCTTCGGATAAGGGCCAGAACCTGCGGCGGCCAGGTTCAAGCCACATCGACCCCCACATGGATCGCATCGTGGCGCCAAAACTCCAGGTCACAATCGATCAGCCGCCCATGCTGATCGTAATTGACCCGGGCGATGCGCAGCCCAGGACTGCCCACCGACACCCGCAAAGCGGCCGCCGCGTCTGCCGACAACGCCGTCGGCACAATCTCGAAGCGCACCCGACCGTAGTGCAGGTCGTAGTGCCGCGCATACAGTTCGGTGATCGACTGATTCAGGTCGAACTCCAGAATGCCCGGAAAATACTGCGGATTGAGATAGTGCTCCACGTACAGCACCAGTCGCCCATCGATGCGCCGCGAACGACAGACCTGAATCACGCTCGACAATGCTGGCAACTGTAACCAGGCACAGACCGCCGCCGATGCCGGCTGCAAGCGCGCCGAAATGACTTCGGTGGACGGCACCCGCCCCTGGGCGCTGACCATGGCGTGAAAGTGGCTGCGCTGCATCAGGTTATAGGCCAGGCGTGGGGGCGACACGAACCAGCCACGACGCTCCTCGCGATAGATCTGACCCTGGGCTTCGAGCTGCAGCAAGGCCTCGCGCACGGTTATGCGCGTGGTCCCAAACAACTCACTGAGCTTGCGTTCGGCTGGCAACTTGCTCCCCGGCGCCAGCAGCCCGTGATCGATCTGCTCCTGAAGCACCTGGCCAATGGCTGTCACCGCTTTTGTTGCCTCATCGCGCATCAACGTTACCTATCTGGACTAGACCAGCACACTTACAGGGCAGAACCGGCGAAAAAACCGGCTGTTTAACGATCCTGCAAGCGTAGGCAATGCAGATGACCGAGAGATGACATAGCCGCCGGACGGTCATCCTACGCACGTGCAAGACATCGGCCAAGTCCTTGCACACCGGGCCTTCACCCATGGTCTACGCTTACTTGGCACCCGCCAATACCGGGCAAGTAAACGTTCATTGGAGCGACGAACGACATCAAAATGTCATCGAGTCACCCTAGATTGGCTCAGGTATTGCTGACCTAGACCAACACAATCGCAATCGCAGCGTTGAAAACGCCCATAGGAGCTTCGGAATGAAACAGCTTTTCCTGGCATCACTGTTAGGCTCGACCATTGCCATGTGCACCGCCGCCATGGCGGCTGATGATTTGAAAACCCTGGAAGCCGCTGCGAAAGCGGAAGGCGCCGTCAACAGTGTCGGCATGCCCGATGACTGGGCCAACTGGAGAGGCACCTGGGAAGACCTGGCGAAGAACTACGGCCTCAAGCACATCGACACCGACATGAGCTCGGCCCAGGAAATCGCCAAGTTTGCCGCCGAGAAAGACAACGCCAGTGCCGATATAGGCGATGTGGGCGCAGCCTTCGGCCCGATTGCGGTGAAACAGAACGTTACCCAGCCCTACAAGCCGTCCACCTGGGACCAGGTACCGACCTGGGCTAAAGACAAGGACGGTCACTGGGCACTGGCCTACACCGGCACCATCGCCTTTATCGTCAACAAGAAGTTGCTGCACGGCTCCGAGGTACCGACCAAGTGGGCTGACCTCAAAACCGGCAAATACAAGGTATCGATCGGTGACGTGAGCACCGCCGCCCAGGCTGCCAACGGCGTTCTGGCTGCTGCCTATGCCAACGGTGGCGACGAGAAAAACCTGCAGCCGGCACTGGCGCTATTTGCCGACCTCGCTAAACAGGGTCGCCTGTCGATGTCCAACCCGGTCATCGGCGCCATGGAAAAAGGCGAGATCGAAGTGGGTGTGGTCTGGGACTTCAACGGCCTGAGTTACAAGGCCAAGATGGCCAATCCGGATGACTACGTGGTGCTGATCCCGTCCGATGGCTCGGTGATTTCCGGCTACACCACCATCATCAACAAATACGCCAAGAACCCGAACGCCGCCAAGCTGACCCGCGAGTACATCTTCAGCGACGCTGGCCAGATCAACCTGGCCAAGGGTAACGCCCGTCCGATCCGGGCCGAGCACCTGACCCTGCCAGCCGAGGTCCAGGCCAAGCTGCTGCCGAACGAGCAGTACAAGAAAGTCACGCCGATCAAGGATGCGGATGCGTGGGAGAAGACCTCCAAGTCCTTGCCGCAGAAGTGGAACGAAGAAGTCATTGTTGAAATGAAGTAATGCTTCATCCGTAGGAGCCGGCTTGCTGGCGATCCAGTCAACGCGGTCTCTTTGAGCATCGCGTTGATCCAAGCGCCAGCAAGCCGGCTCCTACGGGTTTGGAGAACATCCACGGAGTTTTGCCCCCATGAAACACAACGTCATCCTTGTCGTGCTCGACGGCCTCAACTACGAGGTCGCCCGTCACGCCATGGGGCACCTGCAGGCCTACGTCGGCGCAGGACGCGCCGCACTCTACAAGCTGGAATGCGAGCTGCCGGCCTTGTCCCGACCGCTCTACGAATGCATCCTCACCGGTGTCACACCGATCGACAGCGGCATCGTTCACAACAACGTCTCGCGCCTGTCCAACCAGCGCAGCATTTATCACTACGCCACCGCTGCCGGCCTGAAAACCGCCGCCGCGGCCTATCACTGGGTCAGTGAGTTGTATAACCGATCGCCGTTCGTGGCGGCCCGGGATCGCCATACCGACGACCCAAACCTGCCAATCCAGCACGGGCACTTCTACTGGAACGACCACTACCCCGACTCACACCTGTTCGCCGATGCCGAAAACCTGCGCCTGCGCCACGCACCGAATTTCCTGCTGGTGCACCCGATGAACATCGACGACGCCGGGCACAAGCATGGCCTCGACACCTCGCAGTACCGCAACAGCGCCCGCTCGGCGGACATCATCATCGCCGACTACCTGCAAGCCTGGCTCGACGCCGGGTATCAGGTGCTGGTGACTGCTGACCATGGCATGAACAGTGACCGCTCCCATAACGGCTTGCTGCCCGAGGAGCGTGAAGTGCCGCTGTTCGTCCTCGGCGACGCCTTCAGTTTCAATGCCGGCGCCACACCCAAACAAACAGAACTGTGCGGCACCGTGTGCGAATTACTGGGTGTCCCCCACGACAAGCCGATCTGCCGGGAGCTACTCAAGTGAACGCCATGACCCGCGGCAAATGGATGGCAGCCCTTTGCCTGATACCTTTCGCGCTGTTTTTCTTCGTGTTCCAACTCGCGCCGCTGTTCTGGGTGATGATCAACAGCCTGCAATCGGAAGAGTTCGGCTGGGGCCTGGCCAATTTCACTAAAATCTTCAATTCGAAATTCTACCTGCAGGCGATCCGGTACAGCCTCGAAATCAGTTTCTGGTCCAGCGTGTTCGGCATCATCATTGCCGTACTTGGCGCCTATTCCTTGCGCCGTGTCGACTCCAGGCTGCGTAATTTCGTCAATGCCTTTGCCAACATGACCAGTAACTTCTCCGGGGTACCGTTAGCGTTCGCCTTCATCATTTTGCTGGGATTCAACGGCAGCTTCACCATCATGCTCAAGCAGGCCGGGCTCATTCAGGACTTCAACCTGTACTCGAAAACCGGGCTGATCATTCTCTACACCTACTTCCAGATTCCCCTGGGCGTACTGCTGCTGTACCCGGCCTTCGATGCACTGCGCGAAGACTGGCGCGAATCCGCCGCACTGCTCGGTGCCAACGGCTGGCAGTTCTGGCGCCACATCGGTTTGCCGGTGCTGACCCCGGCCCTGCTCGGCACCTTCGTGATCCTGCTGGCCAACGCCCTCGGCGCCTACGCCACGGTGTACGCCCTGACTACCGGCAACTTCAACGTGCTGACGATCCGGATCGCCGCGATGGTCTCGGGCGATATTTCCCTGGACCCGAACCTGGCCAGTGCTTTGGCCGTGGTGCTGGTGGCATTGATGACCCTGGTGACCATCGTCCATCAACTGCTGTTGAAGAGGAGCTACCATGTCTCGCGCTGAATTGGGGCCTGCCGGCATCTACCATCGGGTGGTGGTCTACCTGCTGTTTGCAATCATGCTGCTGCCGCTGATCGGCACCTTTGTCTATTCGATTTCCAGCAGTTGGTCGGCCACCATTCTACCCAGCGGTTTCAGTATCAAATGGTATGCGCAGCTGTGGAGCGATCCGCGCTTCCTGAGCGCTTTCGGCCAGTCACTGCTGGTTTGTGTCGGTGCGCTGATCCTGGCGGTCGTGCTGATCCTGCCGCTGCTGTTCGTGGTGCATTACCACTTCCCCAAACTCGATGCGCTGATGAACATCCTGATCCTGCTGCCCTTTGCAGTACCGCCCGTGGTGTCATCGGTGGGGCTTTTGCAGCTCTATGGTTCCGGGCCGTTTGCGATGGTCGGCACGCCATGGATCCTGATCGGCTGTTATTTCACCGTAGCGCTGCCGTTCATGTACCGCGCCATCACCAACAACCTGCAAGCAATCAACCTGCGCGACCTGATGGACGCCGCCCAGCTGCTCGGCGCGAGCACCTTCCAGGCTGCATTCCTGGTCGTGCTGCCGAACTTGCGAAAAGGCTTGATGGTGGCGCTGCTGCTGTCGTTCTCGTTCCTGTTCGGTGAGTTCGTGTTCGCCAACATCCTCGTCGGCACTCGCTACGAAACCCTGCAGGTTTATCTCAACAACATGCGCAACAGTAGCGGTCACTTCACCAGTGCACTGGTGATTTCCTACTTCCTCTTTGTGCTGGTCTTGACCTGGATTGCCAATATCTTGAACAGGGACAAAAGCGAATGAGCTATGTCAGCGTCCAACATCTGCAGAAAAACTATTCGGGCACCACGGTATTCAGCGATATCAACTGCGAAATCCAGAAGGGTGAGTTCGTTACCCTGCTGGGCCCGTCTGGTTGCGGAAAGTCCACGTTGCTGCGCTGCATCGCCGGGCTGACATCGGTCGATGGCGGCAAGATCTTGCTCGATGGCGTCGATATCGTGCCATTAAGCCCGCAAAAACGCGGGATCGGCATGGTGTTCCAGAGTTATGCATTGTTCCCCAACATGACCGTTGAGCAGAATGTCGCCTTCGGTTTGCGCATGCAGAAAGTCAATTCTGACGACAGCCAGAAGCGTGTCGCAGAAGTATTGAAACTGGTGGAGCTGCAAGAGTTTGCCGCCCGTTATCCGCATCAGTTGTCCGGCGGTCAATGCCAGCGCGTCGCCCTCGCCCGTTCGCTGGTGACCCGGCCCCGGCTGTTGCTGCTGGACGAACCGCTGTCAGCCCTGGATGCGCGGATTCGTAAGCACCTGCGCGAACAAATCCGTCAGATCCAGCGCGAACTGGGCCTGACCACTATCTTCGTCACTCACGATCAGGAAGAAGCGCTGACGATGTCCGACCGCATTTTCCTGATGAACCAGGGAAAGATCGTACAAAGCGGTGACGCTGAAACCCTTTACACCGCACCGGTGGACGTTTTCGCCGCCGGTTTCATCGGCAACTACAATTTGCTGGACGCCGACAGCGCGTCGAAGCTGTTGCAACGGCCGATCAAGCACCGCATCGCCATTCGCCCGGAGGCCATCGAACTGAGCCTCGACGGCGATCTCGACGCCCAGGTACGCAGCCACAGCCTGCTGGGCAACGTGATTCGCTACCGGATCGAAGCCCGCGGCGTGGAACTGGTGGTGGATGTGCTCAACCGCTCGGCGTCCGACCTGCATCCCGATGGTCAGCGCCTGGCGCTTTCCATCGATCCGACGGCCCTGCGTGAGGTAGCCTGATGCCCTTGCTGAAGTTGAAGAGAGAACTGCACTGATGGCCCTGGCAATTTTTGATCTGGACGAAACCCTGATCCACGGCGACTGCGCCTCGTTGTGGAGCGAACAAATGGTCCGCCTCGGCTGGGTCGACGGAGAATCCTTCCTGCGTCGTGACAAGGAATTGATGGACGCCTACGGCAGGGGGCACCTGGCCATGGAGGACTACATGGCCTTCAGCCTGGAACCCTTGGTCGGCCGAACTCCCGCAGAAGTCGAACACTTGGTCGGCCCTTGGGTGGAAGATTTCATCGAACCGATCATCTTCAGCGACGCCACCAAAACCATCGCCGCCCACCGCAAGGCCGGCGACCGGATCCTGGTGATCTCGGCCTCGGGCGTCCATTTGGTCAAGCCGATCGCCGAACGCCTGGGCATCGATGAAATCCTGGGTATCGAGCTGGAAGTGGCACACGGGGTCTATACCGGCAAGACCGTCGGCACCCTGACCTACCGCGAAGGCAAGATCACCCGGTTGCTGGAGTGGCTGGATGCCGAAGAGGAAAACCTGGAAGGCGCGAGTTTCTACTCGGACTCACGCAATGATTTGCCGTTGTTGCTAAAGGTCGATTACCCGCACGTGGTCAATCCGGACCCGGTGTTGCTTGAGCAGGCCGAAAAATCCAACTGGCCAATCCATCTCTGGAAGTAGTACCTCGCCCTGATCATTCCCACGCTCCGCGTGGGAATGCAGCCCGGGACGCTCTGCGTCCCAGAGCCGAACGCGGAGCGTCCCTTGAGGCGTTCCCAGGCAGAGCATGGGAACGATCTACAGAGGTCAGGTCAGGCTTTCGTCAATCACCAACACCAACTTCCCCGCCACCTTGTTACTCGCCAACTCGGCAAACGCCGCTTCGGCGTCCTTGATCGGGAAAGCCTTGGCCAGTTGCGGGCTCAAGCGTTTATCCGCAAACAGCGGCCAGACGTGCTGGCGCAGATCGCTGAACAGATCCGCCTTGAACTGATCATCGCGGCTGCGCAGGGTCGAGCCCAGCAACTGCACACGCTTGGCCAGCACCTGCGCCAGGTCGAGCGTGGCCTCGCGGCCTCCCATCAGGCCGATCAACACCCAACGACCGTCGATCGCCATCAGTTTCAGGTTCAGCGCTGCGTAGTTGCCGCCCACCGGATCGAGGACGACGTCGAATGGCCCCAAGTCGCGCAGGCTGTCCAGCTCGTCAGTACGCACTACTCCGCCCTGGGCGCCGAGCGCTTCGCAATAGGCCAGCCGCTCAGCGGAGCCGACACTGACCCAGCACGGATTGCCGAATGCCTTGCATAGCTGAATGGCAGCTGAACCGATTCCACTCGCTCCGGCGTGCAACAAAACTTTTTCACCCGGCTTGAGTGCCGCGAGTTGAAACAAATTCAGCCAGACGGTTGCGTAGACTTCCGGCAACGCAGCCGCTTCGGCCAACGACATTTCGTCGGGAACCGGCAACACGTGCCGCCCGTCGACCACCACCTCCTGGGCCATCCCGCCCCCGGCCAGCAAGGCGCAAACCCGATCGCCCACCTGCCAGGCCGAACCCGGCCCGACCTCGCTGATCACCCCCGAACACTCTAGACCAAGCACTTGGCTGGCACCCGGCGGTGGCGGATAAAGACCGGCCTTCTGCAACAAGTCGGCACGATTGAGACCCGCTGCCGCCACTCGAATACGAACTTGCCCTACATCACACCCAGGACTGGGCTCTTCAACCCACACCACTTGACCGTCAACGCCTTGCAATGCTTTCACAGTGCCTCCATAGTGAGTCTGGACTGAGCCCGAAGCTGTAGCACCGGGCTTTTTGCATTATGCGACCGGCCCTTGTGGAACCGGCGACTTCAAAGACGGCCTAATATGCGTTATCAATTGTCCCCGCGTCGAATCAACATGAAGCGTTTGTTCCCCAGCACTGCCCTCGCCCTTTTCATCGGTATCGGCTTGCTGCCGATGTCCGGCACTACTTTCGCAGCCAACAGCTGGGACAAGCTTCAGCCCGACCGTGACGAAGTCATCGCCAGTCTGAATGTCGTAGAGTTGCTCAAGCGCCACCACTACAGCAAGCCGCCGCTCGATGACGCCCGCTCGGTGATCATCTACGACAGCTACCTGAAATTGCTCGACCCGTCGCGCAGCTACTTCATGGCCAGCGACATCGCCGAATTCGACAAGTGGAAGACCCAGTTCGACGACTTCCTCAAGAGCGGCGACCTCAACGCCGGGTTCACCATCTACAAGCGCTACCTGGACCGCGTCAAGGCGCGCCTGGACTTTGCCCTTGCCGAGCTGAACAAGGGCGTCGACAAGATCGACTTCACCACCAAGGAAACCTTGCTGGTCGACCGCAAGGATGCCCCTTGGCTCAAATCCACCGCGGAACTTGACGACCTGTGGCGCAAACGCGTCAAGGACGAAGTGCTGCGGCAGAAGATCGCCGGCAAGGATTCCAAGCAAATCCAGGAAACCCTGACCAAGCGCTACAAGAACCAGCTGGCGCGCCTTGACCAGACCCGCGCGGAAGACATCTTCCAGGCGTACATCAACACCTTCGCCATGTCCTATGACCCGCACACCAACTATCTGTCGCCGGATAACGCGGAAAACTTCGACATCAACATGAGCCTGTCCCTGGAGGGCATTGGCGCCGTATTGCAGAGCGATAACGATCAAGTCAAGGTCGTGCGCCTGGTGCCTGCAGGCCCGGCGGACAAGACCAAGCAGGTCGCACCGGCCGACAAGATCATCGGCGTTGCCCAGGGCAACAAAGAGATGGTCGACGTGGTCGGCTGGCGCCTGGACGAAGTGGTCAAGCTGATCCGCGGCCCCAAAGGCACCATCGTGCGCCTGGAAGTGATTCCGGCCAGCAATGCACCGAACGACCAGACCAGCAAGATCGTGCCGATCACTCGCGAAGCGGTGAAGCTCGAAGACCAGGCGGTGAAGAAGTCGGTACTCAACCTCAAGCAGGATGGCAAGGACTACAAGCTCGGCGTCATCGAGATTCCGGCTTTCTACCTGGACTTCAAGGCGTTCCGTGCCGGCGATCCGGATTACAAGAGCACCACCCGCGACGTCAAGAAGCTGCTGACCGAGTTGCAAAAGGACAAGGTCGACGGCGTGGTCATCGACCTGCGCAACAACGGCGGTGGCTCCTTGCAGGAAGCCACCGAGCTGACCAGCCTGTTCATCGACAAAGGCCCGACCGTACTCGTGCGTAACGCCGACGGCCGTGTCGATGTCCTGGAAGATGAAAACCCGGGCGCCTTCTACAAAGGCCCGATGGCGTTGCTGGTCAACCGCCTGTCCGCCTCGGCTTCGGAAATTTTCGCCGGCGCCATGCAGGACTACCACCGCGCACTGATCATCGGCGGCCAGACCTTCGGCAAAGGCACCGTGCAGACCATCCAGCCGCTGAACCATGGCGAGCTCAAGTTGACCCTGGCCAAGTTCTACCGGGTTTCCGGACAGAGCACCCAGCATCAGGGCGTACTGCCGGACATCGATTACCCGTCGATCATCGACACCAAGGAAATCGGCGAAAGCGCCCTGCCCGAAGCCATGCCGTGGGACACCATCCGTGCGGCGATCAAGCCTGCGGTCGACCCGTTCAAACCGTACATCACCCAACTCAAGTCCGAGCATGACGTACGCACGGCCAAGGACGCGGAGTTCGTGTTCATCCGTGACAAACTGGCCCTGGCGCAAAAACTGATGACGGAAAAAACCGTCAGCCTCAATGAGGCCGAGCGTCGCGCCCAGCACGCCGATATCGAAGCCAAGCAGCTTGCCATGGAGAATATCCGCCGCAAGGCCAAGGGCGAAGAGCCGCTCAAGGAGCTGAAGAAAGAAGACGAAGACGCTATCGCGGCCGAGGACGACAAGACCAAGCCGGAAGACGACGCCTACCTGAGCGAGACCGGGCGCATCCTGCTGGATTACTTGAAGCTCAATACGGCGGTAGCCAAGCACTAAGCTGATGGCAATTTAATGCTGACGCTCCCCGGAGCGTCATTAAACAGTCATCATTCTGTCGTGAAATAACGGACCGGTAGCGGCTCTTTCAACCAAGAGGACGCCCGGTCCTTTTTTTTCGCCAGAGATCGCCATGACCACAACCGAACAGCTGAGTGCCTTGAGTTCAATCCTGGCTCAAAGCGGTTTGCACAGCCTGTTCCAACCCATCATCAGCCTTTCCGAGCGACGCATCCTGGGCTACGAAGCCCTGAGCCGCGGCCCCTCCAACAGTCCGTTGCACTCCCCTGTCGCCCTGTTCGCCGTCGCCCGCCAGGCGGGTCGCCTCAGCGAACTGGAAATCGCCTGCCGACAGAGCGCGTGCCGGCGTTTCAACGAACAGCAACTGCCCGGCAAACTGTTCCTCAACGTCTCCCCGGAATCCTTGCTCGAAGCGGCCCACCAGCCCGGTCGCACCTTGCAGTTGCTGCAGGATTTCGGCATTGAACCGAACCAGGTGGTCATCGAACTCACCGAGCAGACCCCCACCGACGACTTCCAGCTGCTGCACACCGCCCTGCATCATTACCGGGCCATGGGGTTTTCCATTGCACTGGACGACCTGGGCGCGGGTTACTCCAGCTTGCGCCTGTGGTCCGAACTGCGTCCCGACTACGTGAAGATCGACCGACATTTCATCGACGGCATTCACCTGGATGCCCTCAAGCGCGAGTTCGTTGGCTCGATCCTGCAAATTGCCAACGCCTCGCGGGCACAGGTGATCGCCGAAGGCATCGAATTGGCGGAAGAACTGGCGGTACTGACTGAAATGGGCGTCGATCTGGTCCAGGGCTACCTTCTCTGTCGGCCACAGGAACATCCACCGCGCGATGCCCGCACCTTGATGCCCAGGCGCGACAGCAGCGCCGTGGCGCTGGGCGAAGACGGCAGCGACTTGAGTGCCCTGCTCAACGACCAGCCCGCGGTGGCCCGCCACACCCCGACCGCCACCGTGCTCGAAGCCTTCCGTCGCCAGGCCAACCTGAACTCGCTGGCGGTGCTGGATGAGCAAGGCCAGCCTTGCGGTATCGTCCATCGCCATTCGCTCTCGGATGCCCTGCTCAAGCCGTTTGCCACCGACCTGTTCGCCCGCAAACCGATCAGCCGCCTGATGAGCGACGACTTCCTCGCCGTCGAGCTGGGCCAGTCACTGCAGCAAGTCAGCCGGTTGATCACCAGCCGCGCCCGGCAACGCATCGAGGAAGATTTCATCATCACCCTCGATGGCAACTACCTGGGCCTGGGCCGGGTGATCGACGTGCTCAAGCTGATCACCGAACTGAAAATCCAGCAAGCGCGCTACGCCAACCCCCTGACCCTGCTGCCGGGCAACGTACCCATCCAGCAATGCCTGACACGGCTGCTGCAACAGCAACGCGAATCGCTGATCTGCTACGTGGACATCGACAGCTTCAAACCCTTCAACGACATCTACGGCTACGGCCGTGGCGATGAAGTCCTGCTGTGCCTGGCACAATGCCTGAATGAGCGCATTGACCCCGCCCGCGACTTCGTCGGCCACATCGGTGGCGATGACTTCCTGCTGGTGCTGGGCCCGGACGACTGGCGCAAGCGCTTGAACCAACTGCTGGAGGACTTCCAGGTGCAGTGCCGACGCTTCTACCGCAGCGAACACCTGGAAGCCGGCTGCTTCACCGCCCCCAACCGCCAGGGCACGCGCCAGGAATTCCCCTTGTTGTCACTGTCGATCGGGGTGGTGCATCTACACCCACAGGCCTGTGGGCAACTCGATGCGAGCCAGTTGGCGGAGATGGCTTCGCAGGCCAAGCATCACGCCAAGGATGTGCCGGGGTATAGCGTGCATGTGATGGATAGCCTGGAGGGGACGGGGCGAGGGAGTGAATGGTTGATTGCGCCATTGCACTCCACTTGACCAGCCATCTGCATTTGACCTGACCACCGATTCAACGGATTTACCGGCATGCTTGGTCACCATGACCTGCGCAGGCTGCTCATTGCTTCAGTGCTCAGACTGCCAGGTCGCCCGATCAACCAGCGGTGACAGTCATGCCACCGTCGGCCATGACCACGGAACCGACGATGAAGCTCGCGCGGTCCGAGGCGAGAAATGCCACCACTTCGGCGATTTCCTCAGGCTGCGCGGCACGGCCAATGGGAGCGGCTTCGCCATGCCGGGCCAGGAAGCCGGGACCGTCGTCAACCACGTCGTTGAGGATGTTGGTCACCACGTCGCCGACGCCGATGGCATTGACTCGAATGCCATGCTCGATTACCTCGAGCGCCAGCGTGCGGGTCAACTGGGCCAGTGCGCCTTTTGATGCGGTGTAAGCGGCAATGGTTGGGAATGCGAAATAGGCTGCGTAAGAGGCAATGTTGACTATCGCTCCCGATTTATTGGGCATCATCGCCTTGACCGCTTCGCGGCAATGCAGGAAGGCCGCGGTTGCATTGACCGCCTGGATGCGCTCCCAGTCTTCGCGGGTCATGTCAATGACCAACTTGTTGATGATGATCCCGGCGTTGTTGACCAGAATGTCCAGCCGACCGAACGTCTCGACGGCCAAACCGACTGCGCGCTCGGCGACGCCGTCTTCGGTGATATCGGCCACCAGTGGCACTAACCCGGGGCGGGCGAGTTCTTCGACGGTGGGATTGCGGTCTTCAGCGATGACCTTGGCGCCGCGCGCATGCAGCAACAGTGCGATAGCCTTGCCGATGCCACTGGCAGCGCCGGTGACCAGCGCGACTTTGCCTTCGACTTCGTTGGGGATGCTGTGGTTGATCTCAGTCATGGTGCTCTCCTGCATTGCAAGCCACCGAGATATTCAGCGGCTCAGCGCCCCTGAGGCGCTGTCGTTATCGACGGCTTCACTGTCTCGCAATGGGCTGGGTTGAGCTTTCGCAGGCTTGCCGAAGCTGTCGGAGTTTTGCGCTAACGTTAATACCGCCCCCAGCTTTTTCGATGGAGCCTCCAGTGCATCCGCACGAATATGAAGACCTGACGCCGCTCGATGCACAGCGCATCACGGCCGAATCGATGCCACGTCATCTGCCGGGAACACCGCAGGTGGTGCCGCGGCTCCCGCAGATGCCGGATGTGGTGGTGCAGTTGTTTAACCATCGGAGCACCGTCGAGCCGATACTGGTGCCTGCAGTGGTAGAGCCACTGCTGGTATTGGTCCTGGCTGGAACGGCCAGGGTCGAAGAACGCTCCCTCGGTGGCGCATGGAAAGCCGTCCAGGTGCAGGCTGGCGACTTCTTTCTCACCAATACAACCGAGCCTTACGAGATGCGCTGGCAGACAATCGGGTGCGACACCTTCGAAGTTATGCATCTCTATCTCGGCCTTCCACTGATCGACCAGGCTGCCCGTGATCTTCTGGGCGAGCACACTGCTTCAGTGACTTTCCTCGATGTCTCCGGTGCCCAGGATGAGCGCGTGAATTTCATGCTTGATCAGTTGCGCCTGGAGTTGATCGAGGAACCTGAGCCCAGCCTGTTGTTCGTACACAGCCTGGCTCAGGCGCTGACCGTTCACCTGATACGCCGTTATCTCGATCTGCAGAGCGCTCCCCGACGCAGTACCGCACTACAGGCTTACAAGCTGCGACGCGTCATCGATGCGATGAACGAGCAGCTGGCCGATGAATTCCGCCTTGCGCATTTGGCTGATATCGCCGAACTGAGCGAGTATCACTTCAGTCGGATGTTCAAACGCGCCACCGGGCTGGCACCATCGCAGTACTTCATCCGTCTGCGCATGAGTCGCGCCCGCCATCTGCTGCTTGAGACCGATCGCAGCATTATTGATGTTGGATTGGAAGTGGGTTATTCCAGCCCCAGCCATTTCTCCCAGGTTTTTCGTCGTGAGGTGGGTGTCACGCCCAGCGCTTTTCGCCAAGCGTGACATGCCCTGCAAGTTCGCGATTAGTGGATCGCGAGGTTTGCCGCCAGAAAATCCATGAAGACTCTGACGCGTGTGGGCAACTTTCCTCCCTGCCCTACGTAAACCGCATGCACTTCAGTTTTCGCAATGGGCATGAAGTCCTGTAATACCGGGAGAAGCCGGCCATCCGCAAGATCGTGCTCGACCTGGCAAAATCCTACGCGCGCAAGGCCGAGCCCGAGGATTGCAAGTTCTCGTACTCCATTGCCGTCACTGACCCGTGCATTGCCGGTAACGGACACCGGAACAGGTTGGCCGTCATCGCCCATGAAGTTCCACTCCATCATGGGTTGGCCAAAAGTGAACCCCAGACAGTTGTGGTCTACGAGATCGGCCGGAGTTTTTGGTAGGCCACGTGCTGCCAGGTAGTCAGGTGAAGCCACGATGAGAGCTCGCGTCTCGCCCAAGCGCCTGGCCACAAGATTGGAGCTTTTGAGCGGGCCGCTGCGGATGGCCACGTCAACGCGTGCGCTGATCAGGTCGACGACTTCGTCACTGAGGAAAACCTCCACTGATACCCCTGGGTGGTCTCGCAAGAAAGTCTTCAACAGGGGCAGCAGGTACAAACGCCCGATGTCGACATTGCAGTTGACCCGCACTGTTCCCTGAGGTGCGCTGCTTGCCGCCGCCTCCTGCTCCGCCTCATCGAGCGCGGCCAGGATAGTCAGGCTGCGCTCATAGAACGCGGCCCCTTCAGGGGTGAGCAACTGCCGTCTTGTCGAGCGATTGAGCAGACGCGTCCCCAGGCGGTTTTCCAGCCTTGAAACCAGCTTACTGACCGCTGATGGGGTCATCGCACAGTGCCTGGCGGCAGCCGTGTAGCCGCCATCTTCAACGACCCTGACGAACACGTTCATTTCGGCGAAGCAGTTTATGTCCAACCGTCTCATATGAATTCACGTCACAAGTTGTATGCCCCAGAACCGGCTATATCTGCCGCGCTCCCGCTCATACTCTAATCCAGAGCCTGAAAGGCGCAGGTGAAATTCAGCAAATGACGTGCCACCACTTGGATACCAAGTCTGGAGGATGAGATGAATAACGAGATGAAACTGGTCCTGATTCACAGTGGTGAGGATGAAGAAGGACTACAGCCTGCGCTGGTGAAATGGGTTGCCGATGTTCTAGCGCAACGTGCGGAGTTCGAGCCCTGGTGGGTAGAACCCGCCCACCTCATGGCCAGGTCTGACAATGCAGTCGTTCAGGAAAGTCTTCGTCATTTGGCCGACGCTGATGCGTTCCTGATCATTACATCGGAACACCGCAATGTGCATCACTGCGAGCTGAAAGCATTCATTGACCGGGTTTCGGATCGTTGGCACGCAAGGCCGGTGGCATTCATCGGCTACGGCGCAGCGTCGGGTGGACTGTGTGCGATTGATCAGCTTCGCCAGATACTGGCCGGACAGCACGCGGTACCCATCTGCAATTTCGTGTCCTTCCCTGATCCTTGGGCGCTAATCGATGCGGATGGAGTGTTACGTCAACCTGATCAAGCCAGGCTTCCAATGGCTCGAATGCTGGTACAGCTGAACTGGTGGGCGAGAGCTTTGAAGGCTGCGCGGCAACAGATGCCCTATGCACTGGTGAGCTGAGCCTTAATGCAAAAGCTTCACCGCAGAAATAGGCAAAAGTTACGCAGTATTCGACTAACGAAAACGTGTTGTCCGTCCCTAACCTAGCTTCCAGACCCGCTTCCTGGGCGAACAGAAGAGGAAACCGATCATGTTGAACATCAAGGACAAAGTCATCGCAATCACCGGTGCAAGCAGCGGTATCGGAGAGGCTACCGCGCGCCTGCTGGCTAGCCAAGGCGCGAAGGTAGTACTCGGCGCGCGTCGTACCGACCGACTTGAAAAGATTGCTGGCGATATCAACGCCTGCGGCGGCAGGGCTGAATTCCGTGCCCTGGACGTCACAGACAGAAAGGATGTCCAGGACTTCATCGACTTCGCCGTTAACCGGTTCGATCGGGTCGATGTGCTGGTGAATAACGCGGGTGTGATGCCTCTTTCCAAACTCGAGGCACTCAAGGTGGATGAGTGGGACCGTATGATTGACGTGAATATCCGCGGAGTGCTGCACGGCATCGCTGCCACATTGCCACTGATGCAGCGCCAACGGGCGGGGCAGATCATCAATATTGCCTCTATCGGTGCCTACGCAGTGAGCCCGACCGCGGCCGTTTATTGCGCCACCAAGTACGCCGTGCGGGCCATTTCCGAAGGTCTGCGACAAGAGGTGGGAGGCGATATTCGGGTTACCGTCATAGCGCCTGGTGTCACTGAGTCCGAGCTGGCCGAAAGCATCTCTGATGAAGGGGGGCGCGCAGAGATGAAAGAGTTTCGCAAGATCGCGATTTCGGCCGACGCCATCGCGAGAGCAATCACCTATGCCATTGAGCAACCTGCGGATG
Source organism: Pseudomonas sp. PSB11 (assembly GCF_014596605.1). Lineage (NCBI taxonomy): Bacteria > Pseudomonadati > Pseudomonadota > Gammaproteobacteria > Pseudomonadales > Pseudomonadaceae > Pseudomonas > Pseudomonas sp. PSB11. Next base: position 237,570 of record NZ_NOIO01000003.1, on the reverse strand, counting down.
TAGATGTAAGCGAGCTGATCGTTCGGCCGACGGCGAGCCCATTCTGACGACGCAGGCAATTGCCGGGTGGCCAGCGTATTGGCCACGGCCTCGCAGAACGAGGTGGTTCAACCGATTGAATTCATCAGGGTTGATGTTGAAATGGTTTCCTTGGCTAATCGGCCAGGGATCATCTGCACCCCAGACGCTGTCTTAACAGCGGGCAGGCCCAAGGGGAAACCATGACAACGCAAAAACTAACCGTCAAAGACCTGCAATTGAACGTTTCAATACGCGGCCAAGGCTCACCGCTGCTCTTGCTCAACGGCCTGGGTGGTTTGATCCGTACTTTCGACCTCTTGCGCGATGAACTGGCGGACTACAGGACCATTACGCTGGACGTGCCCGGGGTCGGCAAATCGCAAATGCCGCGCTGGCCCATGCGTCTGCCGCGCCATGCCGACCTGATCGCCGAGCTGCTCAAGCAATTGGGCATCGACCAGGTCGATGTGTTCGGCGTAAGTTGGGGCGGTGCATTGGCGCAGGAATTCGCCCTGCGTTACCCGGGCATGGTGCGCCGGTTGATCCTGGCGGCGACATCGGCGGGTCCGGCGATGCTGGTGAAGCCCGCCGATATCCTGGACTTTTTTGCCAGCGGTAAAAGCCCCAGGCAGCGCAAGCAAGAAGGCTCGCGCAATTCACTGCAGGCGCTGCTGCGCTTCGGTGTGATGAAGGGCATGCTCACGGCCAACCCGCGAACCTATTACCACCAGCTCACCGCCCTGGTCGGCTGGACCAGCCTGCTGCGGCTGTTCCGTCTGCGACAGCGCACGCTGATTCTCACCGGCGAACGCGATACCCTGGTGCGGCTGTACAACGCGCACATCCTAAGTCGCACCATTCGCCGTGCCGAACTGCACGTCCTGCAGGGCGAGGGGCATTTTTTCGTGGTGACCAGCACCAGGCGAACCGCCGAAGCGATACGCGAATTCCTCTGCCGGCAGCACGACGATGAAGAGCCGGTGCCAATGAGGGGTGACGCCCGCGTTGACGTCGATGTACGTGGCTAATCCAGGATGAACAGGTCCCCTTCCACATCCGTATCGCCGTGTTTACGACTCTGCGCCGCGGAGTCGTAGACGATCATCAGAACCTCCCCAGGCTGCCCGCCCGATTTAAACAGACACATGCCTTCAGCGTGATCGTTGCCTTGCCCGAAAGGCACCTCCAGCACCTTCTCCAATTGATCGGCGAAAACCACGTTTTGCTCGTCAGACGCGAAACCGCCGCCCCAGCGCAAGACCGTTACCGGACCGTCCTGCTCCATCGTGTAGGGCCCGCCAGGCTCAGTAAATCGTGCGAAAGGCTGGCCTAGGCACGTTCGCTGCTGCGCCTGCGCAACCCGGATTAGTTCCATCCACTACGAAAATAGCCGACGAACGGTAAAACCCATAGGCACAAAGCCTGCAATAAACACCCTGACGAGCATTTGACGTCAATCTACCGCCATACGGATTTTCCTAATCAGCAGACCCAATTGATACAGCTCAATAGCGTCGGTTCGAGTGCAACTGTGGCCGCAACATTCCCCCACATACAGGATTATTGACATGATCGATCTCGCCACCTGGAATTTAAGCATCCCTGAAGGCAGCCCACCGGCCACAATAGAAACACCTCGATTGGCGCAAGGCTTCAAGGACCAGTATTTCAGCTCCGAAGCCGCTACGCTTTCCTTCTGGGCACCTGTGACCGGTTCCAGAACGGCCAACGCCATTTATCCGCGCAGCGAGTTGCGGGAAACCTATAGTGATGGAACGCTGCGCAACTGGCAGTATTCAGCGGCGGATAACATCCTGCGGGCGAGCCTGACAGTCAATCAGGTCCCCAGCACCGGCAAGATCGTGATTGGACAGATTCACAACAAGGACAGCAACAACCCCATGGTGAAGCTGGAATACCAATACAAAACGTCGGCTTCGACGGGGAACATTGTCGCCAAGGTGCGCATGCGCCCCGACGATGAAGAGGGCCGGGTCATTACCATTGCGACGGGGGTGCCACTCGACCACGACTTTTCCTACCAGATCCACCTCAGCCCGAAGGGCGCACTGGGCATCAGCGCAGCAGGAAACAACTGGAGAACCACCATCGACCCGAGCTGGAAGACTAAACCACTTTATTTCAAAGCAGGGGCGTATGTGCAGGACAACACCGGCTATCCCACCGAGGGCGCAAGAGTGACGTTCAGGATGCTGGAGATCCAACACAACATTAAGTCGCTTCTCTAGGTCACTATCGTTGGCAAGCCGATCCGAAGGGTGAAGACTCAAGTGGACTTCCCCATCGATCGGCTACCAAGTGATCGCTGTCAGTAACTCAACAACGCGAGCGGCAGATGCCCTCGTTTCGAAAAATAATCGATTACTGCGAAGACCCGCCAGCCGCCAACTCCTTGAGTTTGATCTCGGCCAATGGATGCCCGGCCTTGGCCGCCAGTGCCCAGAACCGCGCCGCTTCCGCCGGATCCGGCGCCTTGCTCGGGCTTCCGGCCAGGCTGATCACGCCCACTTGGTAGGCGGCCTTGCCATCACCGGCCAGTGCGGCCAGGCGCAACAGCCGAATACCCTCCTCCCGCGCCCCCAGGCCGACGCCACGAAAGGTCAGGATGTGCCCATAGAAACTCTGCGCGCCGACATCGCCCAGGTTGGCCATGCGTGCGAATTGACCCTCCATCCAGCGCCAGCCGCGAGGCTGGCGCACGAACCATGGCCAGTGAAACAACCGGCGAGCCAGCCAGTAACCGGCCCGCGCCTTGAGCTTCAGGAACACTCAGGCTTCCGCCGATTCGGGGTACTCGTATTCGAATACGCGAACCACTTCCGAGGCATGCCATGAGGCAGCGGCGACGCCATCGGACGGGCCGGTGAAGCGCCCCAGGCGCTCGACGCATTCGAAGAATCCGGTACGTGGCAAGCGGCTGGCACCCTGGCTGATCACCAGGGAACTGCGCAGCGGCTGTTCGGCCTTGGCATCCAGTGCGGCCAGATGTTCAAGTGCGGCGGTCAGGGTTTGCATGGCGGGCGTAGGAAGCTGCAATCGCTCCAGCAATGCCCGGTAGGTCAGGAGATGACGCTGTCGGCGTGCCTGATCCAGCTCGCCCAGCAATCCATCCCAGTGTTGACGACTGATGCGTACGCTCACGATTCATCCCTCCACCCTGGCACCGTCAATTCCCAGGCCAGGCTGCGGCGAATCGCGGCGTCGGGCAGACGCTCGCCACTTTCGATCATGGCCAGGTAAGACGGGCTGATGCCTACCGTGCGGGCGAGCGCCTCGATGGCGATGCCCTTCCCTTCGCGCAAACTGCGTAGTTGATCCAGACCCGGAAGAATAGCGTCTGGTGTAGTCGCGAGCGGCGTCGGGGCCGCACGTGACGGTGCTTCGTTGATGCCTGCTGCTTTCAGTAGAGCCTGATACTGAGCCCACGGCAGAACCGCGTATTCGGGCTCGCCTTCGCGTGTAATTATCTGAATATCCATGATTACCCCGTAGGACAACAACACTTAGCGAGTCGGCACTTTTCCCTAGAAGTGTAATCCTAACAGCGGCCAAGGTCGCGGGGGCTATCTATATGAAGCGCAGACGGGATCGAATCAGGTTTTTTTCGGTTTCTGCAGCTTGAGTTGCTCAGGGGTGTCGGGCAATCGCTCGACCACCGCGAGTTTTTCCGGGACCTGGCGTTTGCGCCAGGCGCGGAAGGCGTTGAGCTCATCGTCGAGGACTTTCATCAGCCAAGCCAGCACGGCGATGTCATCGATCATGCCGAACAGCGGCAGAAAATCCGGAATGGCATCGACCGGACTGAGGAAATACATCAGGCCGGCGACCACCGATATCAGCGCCTTGGGACTGATGGCCCGGTATTCGCCACGCCAGTACGCCAGGCACAACGCCTGTAACAGGCGCAGATCATCCTTGAGCTTGCCCAATCGGTTACCCTGGCTGGCACTTTTGCTGGCCACCGCAAACAGCAAGGTCGGCAAGCGCCCACGGGCGAGCAGGCGTCCGGCCAAGGGCAGGAAACGAGCAAAATTCCAGGGTGCTTTCATGACGCCTCCGGCAGAAATGTTATCCACACAAATTGTGGATAACCTTGTGAACAGAGCCACTTTTCATGGCTGAAAGGCCCGCTGCATAAGGGCTTCACTCAGATCGGGCGTTTTTTACCCATCTAAAAAAACCTAATATTTCATTGACTTGGAGGTCTGCCGAAGGTTAGGCACGCCCCCCCCCACACTGACTATGACTTCAGTGTACGGCAACTGTTCGCTTTGTTTACCTGTGCACGCAGGTTCGTGCAATCAACGCCAAATGCAACAACGCCCCGCATGAGCGAGGCGTTGTCGTTAAAGCAGACGCGAATTACTTGGCAGCGTCTTCTTTTGCTGGATCTTTGATTCCCAGCAGTTCCAGGTCGAACACCAGCACCGAGTTGGCCGGGATCGCCGGGCTTGGGCTTTGCGCGCCGTAAGCCAATTCGCTAGGAATATACAGCTTGTACTTCTCGCCTACGTGCATCAGTTGCAGGCCTTCGACCCAACCCGGGATCACACCGCTGACCGGCAGATCGATCGGGCTGCCGCGCTCGACGGAGCTGTCGAAAACGGTGCCGTTGGTCAGCTTGCCGGTGTAGTGGACGGTCACTACGTCAGTCGGCTTTGGCTGGGCGCCATCGGCTTTCTTTTCCACTTCATATTGCAGGCCCGAAGCGGTAGTCACGACGCCAGCTTTCTTGGCGTTTTCTTCGAGGAATTTCTTGCCGGCAGCTGCCGACTCTTCGCTCATCTTGGCCATACGCTCTTCAGCGCGCTTTTGCAGCGCCGCGAAGGCTTCTACCAATTCTTCATCCTTGAGTTTCTGTTCTTTCTTGCCGACCGCATCTTCGATGCCCTGGGCAACGGCTTTGGAGTCCAGATCATCCATGCCTTCCTGAGCCAGGCTCTTGCCCATGTTCAGGCCAATTCCGTAGGAAGCTTTTTGCGCCGGGGTTTTCAGCTCTACGCTGGTTTGCGAATCGCAACCCGCAAGTACCAGGCTAACCAGGGCCACCGCCGCCGCCAACCGATGCTGTTTCATGCTATTTCCTTGTTCATGCGCCTAAAGGGCAATCGAGTAAAGTCGCGAGCTTATCAGGCGGCCACGACCAATGGCTACCGGCATGAGAGCCACAAACTGGCGATAAGTTCAGGTGTTTAAACGCATTTAACCAAGTTGATGATGAAACTTGCGTCATCTTGCACTCAGGAAAGCTGAACATCTGGCGTAATGGCCTCTTGCCGCATCCCTGACCCTAAGGCATAACGGTAGCAATAATAGACAAGGATGGTCCACGTGCGCGTTTTGCTCCGCTTATTGGCTCTTTTTGCTGCTTTGGTGCTCCTCGCCCTGGCCGTGGTCCTGTACTACGTCGCCAACCCGAAACTGCCGCGCCACGCGGCCGCGCAACAGGTGCATTACCTGGAGCAATGGAACGCCGAAGACCGCCAGCGTTACTATTTCACGCCCCAGGGTACTCAGGTCAAGGGCTTGCATTACGACTGGTTCACCGCCCTGGAACTGCCCTTTTCGCAACAACGTTTCGCCGCGCCGGACTCCCTCGCGCGCTTCGGTTTCCTGATCGACCCCGAGCAGAAACCCACGCCGAACAACCCCGGCAACCTGCCCGTGGGCTTCGCCCGGCATCAGAATCCCGGCAGCGCGGATACATTTCTGGATATTACCTGCGCCGCCTGCCACACCGGTGAACTGCGCTTGAACGGTCAAGCCGTGCGCATCGACGGCGGCTCCGCGCAGCATGTGTTGCCCTCCAGCGTCCCCACCTTGCAGGGCGGCAGTTTTGGCCAGGCGCTGGTCGCGAGCCTGGCTTTCACTTACTACAACCCCTGGAAGTTCGAACGTTTCGCCCGCAACGTCCTTGGACCTGACTACGACACCGGGCACCAGGCACTGCGCGAGGCATTCAAGGGTTCTCTGGATACTTTCCTGAAGGTGGCCTGGAACGACACTCACCGCGGGCTCTACCCCACCGAAGAAGGTCCCGGGCGCACCGACGCGTTCGGGCGCATTGCCAACGCCAGCTTCGGCGACGCAATTTCCCCCGCCAACTACCGCGTGGCCGATGCCCCCGTCGACTACCCACAGTTATGGGATATGTGGACCTTCGACTGGGTGCAGTGGAATGGCTCGGCGCAGCAGCCCATGGCGCGCAATATCGGTGAAGCCCTGGGAGTAGGCGCCACGCTGAGTTTTTTCGATGCCGAAGGTAAGCCCCTCATGGACGACAATCGGTACCCGTCCAGCGTCCGGGTGCGGGATCTGCACCTGATCGAACAAACCCTGCAACGACTCAAGCCACCAGCCTGGCCGGAAGAATGGTTGGGCGCGGTGGACAAGCCGCTGGCCGCCAAAGGTCGCGCGTTGTTCGCCGAGAACTGCGCCGGTTGCCACGTACCGCGCGTCAGCATCAGCGAAGGGCGCCCGGTGCAACAGTTGAAAATGCTGCCCGTGGAGGCAATCGGCACCGACCCGGGCGCCGCCAACAATATCGCCAATCACCGCTTCGACCTGACAGCCTTGCAGTGGGACCCGGCCGAGTTGGCGCGCCTGGACGTACAACTGCATCCAGCCCCCACCGAACCTCTGGACCTGAGCCAGTTGTCGGTCGCCAAGGGGCTGGCGTATGTCACGGCATTCGTCGGCAACCGCGCCTATCGCGAGGCCGCCGTCACGCCGGCCGAGCGCGCGGACATGGATGGCTTCGGCCTGCCGATCGGCGTCCAGGAATTGCGCGCCTACAAGGCCCGGCCCCTGGCGGGTGTATGGGCAACGCCGCCATTCCTGCACAACGGTTCTGTGCCGAGCATTTATCAATTGCTTTCGTCACAGGACGAACGCGCCACCACCTTTTACAAGGGCACGTTCGAGTACGACCCGAAGCATTTGGGCTATCGCACCGAAGCCTTTAGCAATGGCTTTGTGTTCGACACGCGTATTACCGGCAATCACAACAGCGGGCACGAGTTCCGCGCCGGCAAGCGTGGCAACGGCGTGATCGGGCGCTTGCTGCAACCCGAAGAGCGCTGGGCGTTGCTGGAGTATTTGAAAGTGCTGGGCGGCCCTCTGGAGGCGCAACTGCCATGAAACGACTCTGGATACGCCTGGGCGCCTTTCTCGGCAAGACTCTGCTCTGTTTGCTGGTCCTGGGGTTACTCGGCTGGGCATTGGCCACGGCATGGTTCGCCTGGCAGCACCGTGGACCGGTATCTACGCAAGAGCTGATCCCCGACGGCGAAGCCGCAATGACTCAGGACATCATCCAGACGGCGGTGCGTATCGTCGACCAGCACCGGGAAAACACCCGCTACCTGCGCGATGCCCACGCCAAGGCCCACGGCTGTTTTAAAGCCCAAGTGCAGGTGTTATCGGAACTGGCGGGAGAACTGCGTCAGGGTGTGTTCAGCGAGCCGGGCAAAACCTGGCAGGCGACGCTGCGCCTGTCCAACGGCAACGCCTACCCTCAATTCGACAGCATCCGCGATGCCCGGGGCATGGCGATCAAGTTGCACGATGTGCCCGGAAAACAGCTACTGCGCGATCAGCCGGGTCGTGCTGAACAGGACTTCGTGATGTTCAGTCATCCGAACTTCTTTGTCAGCGATGTCGCCGAGTATCGTCAGAATGTGGCTGCCCAGGCGGATGGCAAAAAGATGCTGGCGTTCTTTCCGGACTGGGACCCGCGCACCTGGCAGGTCCGTCATCTGTTTATCGCCCTGGCGACACTCTCCCCTGCCCCGGAAAGCCCGACGCGCACCCGGTACTTTTCGGTTTCGCCCTACAAATTCGGTGAGGGCAATGCCAAGTTTCGCGTCGTGCCGGATCCTGGCAGCTGCCCGGCCTACTCCTTGCCCGCGCAGAACCGCGAGTTACCGAATTTTCTGCGAAATGCGCTGTACCAGCAGTTATCGACCGATCGGATGCCCGCGTGTTTCGTCTTGCAAATACAGCGGCAGGACCCCGGCAAGTACATGCCGATCGAGGACACCAGTATTGAATGGCAAGAGAGCGATGCGCCCTTCGAGACGGTGGCGCGAATCACCCTGCCCGCCCAGGATTTCGACACCCCGGCACTGAACCTGCAATGCGATAACCAGTCGTTCAACCCTTGGTTCGGGCTTGAGGCGCACCGCCCCATCGGCGGGATCAACCGCTTGCGCAAGGCGGTTTATGAAGCGGTCAGCGATTACCGTCATGCCCGTAATCAAGCTATGTAGGAGCGAGCACGCTCGCGAAAAACTGGAGGGCACCACGGGGTATCAGGTATCCCGCGTCATCGTTGACGTCCATCGCGAGCATGCTCGCTCCTACACGGAAGGAAAACCCAAACGCCAGACAGCAAAAAGCCCGCATTCAGCGGGCTTTCTGTGGTGACCTGGCGTTCAGTGTTCCAGGTTACCGAATATGGCGCAGCGGACGGGACTCGAACCCGCGACCCCCGGCGTGACAGGCCGGTATTCTAACCGACTGAACTACCGCTGCGCGAAACGCTTGAAACGAATGGTGGGTGATGACGGGATCGAACCGCCGACATTCTGCTTGTAAGGCAGACGCTCTCCCAGCTGAGCTAATCACCCTTCGCTTCGTTACGGGACGCATTATGCCACAGATTTTCATAAAGTGTTGATTTATTTGAAGTTTTTTCAAAAAAATCTGAAAACCGGTGAAACGACACATCCCGCGGGTACAACGTACAAACTTGAGGCAGAAAAAAACCCGCCTTGGCGGGTTTTTCCGTGGTGACCTGGCGTTCAGTGGTCCAGGTTACCGAATATGGCGCAGCGGACGGGACTCGAACCCGCGACCCCCGGCGTGACAGGCCGGTATTCTAACCGACTGAACTACCGCTGCGCTAAACACTTGAAACGAATGGTGGGTGATGACGGGATCGAACCGCCGACATTCTGCTTGTAAGGCAGACGCTCTCCCAGCTGAGCTAATCACCCTTCGCTTCGGTGTGGCGCGCATTCTACGGAGCGCCCCCACCTCTGGCAAGCACTTTTTTAATTAATTTTCTGATGCCTTCCAAAGGCTTAGAGAAGGGTTGGCCTATGGCACACGGAGGACAATAATGCCCGCCTTTGCATATAAGGAGAGACTTACCCCATGTGGTTCAAAAACCTGCTTATCTATCGCCTGACCCAAGATCTGCCTGTTGATGCCGAGGCGTTGGAGACTGCACTGGCCACCAAGCTGGCGCGTCCATGTGCAAGCCAGGAGTTGACCACCTACGGTTTCGTCGCACCGTTCGGCAAGGGCGAAGATGCCCCGCTGGTACACGTCAGCGGTGATTTCCTGCTGATCAGCGCGCGCAAGGAAGAACGCATTCTGCCGGGCAGCGTCGTGCGTGACGCGGTGAAGGAAAAGGTCGAAGAGATCGAGGCCGAGCAAATGCGCAAGGTCTATAAAAAGGAACGCGACCAGATCAAGGATGAAATCATCCAGGCCTTCCTGCCGCGCGCCTTTATCCGTCGCTCCTCGACCTTTGCCGCCATCGCGCCGAAACAGGGCCTGATCCTGGTCAACTCGGCCAGCCCGAAACGTGCCGAAGACCTGCTGTCCACCCTGCGTGAAGTGATCGGTACCCTGCCGGTGCGCCCACTGACCGTGAAAATGTCCCCGACCGCGACCATGACCGAGTGGGTCACCACGCAAAAAGCCGCGGACGACTTCTTTGTGCTGGACGAGTGCGAACTGCGCGACACCCACGAAGACGGCGGCATCGTGCGTTGCAAGCGTCAGGACCTGACCAGCGAAGAAATCCAGTTGCACCTGAGCACCGGCAAAGTGGTCACCCAGCTGTCGCTGGCCTGGCAGGACAAACTGTCGTTCGTCCTCGACGACAAGATGGTGGTCAAGCGCCTGAAGTTCGAAGACCTGCTGCAAGACCAGGCGGAACAAGACGGTGGCGATGAAGCCCTCGGCCAACTGGATGCCAGCTTCACGCTGATGATGCTGACGTTCGGTGATTTCCTGCCAGCGCTGGTCGAGGCGTTGGGCGGGGAAGAGACACCACAAGGCATCTAAAGCCTTGTGATTTGAAACTGTGGGAGCGGGCTTGCTCGCGAAAGCGGTGGATCAGTCGACATATATATTGACTGACCCGCCGCTTTCGCGAGCAAGCCCGCTCCCACATTGGGTTTGTGGCGTTCATTAAAATAAGGATCTGGCCATGCGTGCACTGGCTGCATTGAGTCGTTTTGTCGGTAACACCTTCGCCTACTGGGTTCTGATATTCGCCGTCGTGGCATTCCTGCAGCCGGCCTGGTTCATCGGCCTCAAGGGCGCCATCGTGCCGTTGCTGGGGCTGGTGATGTTCGGCATGGGCCTGACCCTCAAGCTCGAAGACTTCGCCGAGGTCGCCCGCCACCCGTGGCGCGTGGCCTTGGGCGTGGTGGCGCATTTTGTGATCATGCCCGGCGTGGCCTGGTTGCTCTGCCAAGCGTTCCATTTGCCCCCAGAGATTGCCGTCGGCGTGATTCTGGTCGGCTGCTGCCCAAGCGGCACCTCGTCGAACGTGATGACTTGGCTGGCACGCGGCGACCTGGCGTTGTCGGTGGCTATCGCTGCCGTGACCACCCTCCTCGCTCCGCTGCTGACACCCGCGTTGATCTGGCTGCTGGCTTCGGCCTGGCTGCCGGTGTCGTTCATGGAGCTGTTCTGGTCGATTCTCCAGGTAGTGCTGCTGCCGATCGTACTGGGTGTCGTTGCCCAGCGACTGCTCGGCGACAAGGTTCGCCACGCCGTGGACGTGTTGCCTCTGGTTTCGGTGGTGAGCATCGTGATCATCGTCACTGCCGTGGTGGCCGCCAGCCAGGCGAAAATTGCCGAATCGGGCCTGTTGATCATGGCCGTGGTCATGCTGCACAACAGCTTTGGTTACCTGCTGGGTTACTTCACCGGGCGCCTGTTCAAGTTGCCACTGCCCCAGCGCAAATCCCTGGCGCTGGAAGTCGGCATGCAGAACTCAGGGCTGGGCGCCGCCTTGGCCAGTGCGCATTTTTCGCCTTTGGCGGCGGTACCGAGCGCGTTGTTCAGTGTCTGGCACAACATTTCCGGGGCGCTGCTTTCGACGTATTTCCGTCGCATGAGCGAGAAGCAGGATCGTGAAGTCGCCGCGCGACAGGCGACCGACTGAACCGAAACTTGATCCCAGGGTTAATGCTGGGCACTATATTGCGCAACGCGAGGACGACCTCGCGGCTCGATCGAGTCATTAACCTTGGGGACGACCCCGTCAATGGATGGAGGTCTTCCATGTCCTGGATCATTCTGTTTTTCGCCGGCTTGTTCGAAGTCGGCTGGGCCGTTGGCCTCAAGTACACCGATGGTTTCAGCCGCCCTCTCCCTACTGCATTGACCGTTGCCGCCATGGCCGTCAGCCTCGGCTTGCTCGGCCTTGCGATGAAGGAGTTGCCGCTGGGCACGGCCTATGCGATCTGGACCGGAGTGGGTGCAGTCGGCACCGTGATTGCCGGAATCATTTTGTTTGGCGAATCCATGGCGCTGGTCCGCCTGGCCAGTGTGGCATTGATCATCACCGGCCTGGTGGGGCTAAAAGTCAGCGCCTGACTGCGCAGCCCATCTGCAAAAAAGCCCGCCTCCTGTCACCAGGCGCGGGCTTTTTCATGAACGCCAATCCGTCAGCTTTCGGCCATCGCCAATCGCTCACGCATCACCGGCGCCTTTTCCGAATGCTCCAACTGCATGCAACGCTCCAGGAACAGGAACATATAGTCGTAGCTCTTGCACACGGCCTGGCGCAATTCCATTTGCAATGACCTGCTCGGATTCATGCCGGCCAGGGTGCAGATGATTTCCAGCGCTTCCCAAGGGTGGGCATCGTCATACTGGGCGTGCATCTTCAACCATTTCATGGCCCGCTTGCGATCCTCCTCCGGGAAGGCTGCCGCGTACAGACCATTGGAACAGACCACCGCCGACCACTCACCGGTCGCGCCTTCGATGGCGTAGTTGGTGGCGGCAATGGCAACGATCAGCGAATCGGCGGAACTGGTGTGCCAGCACCAATGGCTCAAGGCGTGTAGCTCGGGGGCCACCTGCTGCGCCTGCAGATCTTCCAGGCTGACGCCGTGGGCACGGCTCCAATTCACCCAGTAGTCGGCATGGTTGAGTTCGACACGGATATTACGCATCAACCAGCGACGCGCCATGTCCTCGCCAGGGTGGCGGGCAAAACGGGTCTTGGTCAGGTTCTGGGCCATGTATAACGCGAACTGTTCGACCACGGGCCAGCCCCCGATAAGGTACTGGCGCATCGTCTTGGCACTGAGTCTGTTATCTCGCATGCGCTGATACAGCTCGTGCTCTACAACCCGGCGCTTACTCGCGCTGCAATCCTGAATCAGGCGCTGGGCCCAATCGGGATAACTTGCAGCTTCCATGAGTGGTCCGGTTCGGTTGAATGTCTCGATCACTGTCGGGCTCCTTTTGATTGTGATTGTTCCGATCAACGAGAGACTTCAACGGAACGTGCCGGGCGCCTTGAACAACAGGGGCTGCGGCCTGGCTGGACGACTTTTCAAGCTGTCGCAGGTAAACAGATGCGGGCGTTCAATGACATACCCTTGAGCGTAATCAACCCCGATATCCAGCAATGCCTGCTCGATCTGGGGCGTTTCAACAAACTCGGCAATCGTACGCTTACCCATGACATGACCGATGTGGTTGATCACTTCGACCATGGCGCGGTTAATCGGGTCGTCCAGCATATCCTTTACAAAACTCCCGTCGATCTTCAGGAAGTCTACAGGCAAATGTTTCAAGTAGGCGAACGAGGACATACCGGCGCAAAAGTCATCCAGGGAAAACAGGCACCCTAAGCCTTTGAGTTCATTAATAAATTTAATTGCACTCGCCAGATTGGAAATGGCGCTGGTTTCAGTGATTTCAAAACAAATTATTTCAGGTGGTATGGCGTAACTAATGAACTGTTGACGCAGGAAGTCCAGGAACGCTTCATCTCCTATAGTTGTGCCTGACAGATTAATCGCACACATCGCTAGAGGCTCTTTGTGCTTTTCGGCCATACATTGGGCAATGATCTTGAACACGTTCTTTACGACCCAACGATCCAGGGACGTCATCAAGCCATATCGTTCGGCAGCCGGAATAAAACTGTCCGGCAATATCATGCGTCCCGCTTCGTCATGCAGACGCAGCAGGATCTCGATATGGCCGCCACCCTGTTCGACATGACCGAGCGGCGCGATTTCCTGGGCGTACAGACAAAAACGGTCTTCTTCCAGGGCCATGTGCAAGCGCTGCACCCAGGCCATCTCGCCAAAGCGCAGGGACAACTCCGAGTCGTCGGCGTGATACACCTGAACCCGGTTACGGCCCTTTTCCTTGGCCATGTAGCAGGCCATGTCAGCCGCGCGCAGCGAGACTTCCAGGGTAGTCGGATGGGCATTGATGTGCACCAGGCCGATGCTCACGGTGGTCACGAACGGCCGCCCCTTCCAGACGAAGTGCAGGTTCTGCACGGTCTGGCGCAGCCCTTCGGCAATTTTTTCAGCTGCCTGCGGAGCACAGTTCTCCAGCAAGATGCCAAACTCGTCGCCGCCCAACCGGGCCAGGGTGTCGCCCTCGCGCAATCCGGATTGCAACAGCGCACAGATATGCCGCAGCAACTCGTCACCCGCCGCGTGTCCGCTGGTATCGTTGACCAACTTGAATTGATCCAGATCGAGGAACATCAAGGCGTGGCGCCCCGACTGTCGCGTCAGGCCCTGCAGCGCCTGTTCCAGACGGAATTCGAACTCGCGGCGGTTGGCGAGCCCCGTCAGCGCATCATGGGTCGCCTGCCAGGAGAGATTGGCAATGTATTGGCGCTCCTGAGTCATGTCATGCAGCACCAGCACGGCTCCGCTGACCTTCCCGGCATTGCGGATCGGCGCCCCGACCAGGGTGACCGACACCGTGCTGCCATCAAGGCGCTGAATGAGCTTGGAATGTTCGCTGCCGCCACTGAGCTGACCGCTCAGGATGTGCTCGATCAAGGTAAAGCCGTCGGCCTGGGCATTGTCATCCAGCAGATTGAACAGCGCCGCCAGCGGCAACCCGCTCGCCTGTTCGGCTTTCCAGTGGGTCAAGGCTTCGGCGGCCGGATTCATGTAGGCGATCGCGCCCTCGACATTCGTGGTGATCACCGCGTCGCCAATCGATTGCAGGGTGATTTGCGCCCGCTCTTTCTCCAGTTGCAGGGCGTCGGCAAAAGCGTGCCGCTGCTTGAGCAGTTTATGAGTGCGCAGCAGCGCCAGGGCGATCAGGCCGAGGGCGGTGGCCAGGTTCGTCGCCAGCAGCAGGCGCATGATCATCCGCGAGCCTTCGCCAAGGGCATCGCTGAAGGCCTTCGCCGCCGGCGTCACCCCGTTGTTGATATCGAATATCTGCTCTTTCCAGCGTTGGATGTCGTCAGGATGGGCCGGCTTGATGCTGATGTGCTGGTGCATGTCCCTGGCGACATCATCGAGTCGATCAAGGTACGCATCACCCACGGTCCAGCGCTCGATGGCTTTTTCGAGGTAGCTGAAATGGCGAAAGTTGAGGTAAAGCCAGATCAGGCTGGGGACGTCATCGGGGTGGTTGCCCCCCTTGAGAATCGCCCGCCTGGCCGCTTCGATATCGGGTGGCTGCTGGTCAAGCGCCAGACGCAGCTCATGCCCGCCCTGAGGGACGGCAATGGACTCCTGGTACTTGAGGAATTTGCTCTCATCGCGACTGTCGGCATACAGGTTGAGGTAATAGATCGCGTCCTTCTGGCCCTTGGACCACAGGCTCTCGCCGGCAACATAACCGCGGACCGCCGACAATACATAAAGACTGACGCCCCCCAACAGGGCCTGAAATAACACAACGGCAATAAAAGGCCAGACGATGCCCAGCAACCGTGGCGTTCCGAGAGTCCGCGCTTGATTCATGAGGTCCCTTGTTCTAGCACTGCCAGATCATCATCCACGTGATCGCTAAAGCTAGACTAGGGGGCGTTGCCGGTTCAGGCAAGCGCGAAGCCCTTTCTGTGGGCAAGGGCCTGAAAAATAACTGCTTTCAGTGAAACGCGGACTGGCCACCGACACAGCCAGTCAAAAAAAACCGTCATCACCTAACTATGTACCACTCTCTCCTGCTCGTTTTCTCTTGAAATCGGCCCCTAGCTCCATCGTTTTTTTGCGGGGAACCGATCCACTGACACTCAAGAGAATCTTCCAAATGGAAACAACAGAATATTCCGAATCCCTGAAATACAGAGCCGTTCAATCGGACTACGACCTCCTTCTCGACTTTCTAGAAAAACCGGAAAGTTCGACAGCCGATTTCGAAAAAACATCAATAATCCCCAGCGCTCACTCTCCACTTCTGCAATTTAGCGCTCCGGGACGCGCACTACTTCAGCCCCTCCTGACAGATCCAGGATACCGCGCGCACTGCCTGAAATCAGGCAATGACCCGGATACACTGGAACTGACGGTCAAAGACGATACGGTGACGTACGAGATTCGCTCAACGGACAAAAAAAGAAAGTCAAATTTTCGCCCCCCTCTCCAACAAAAATTGGAGCACGACAGCAAGGGAAAACTGGCATTAGTAGTCAGTGCTCCGAAATGGGTCAGTCTGATGACCGCCATTGCCCCAGAAGCGAAAAAAATCGGGGGGACTATTTATGCCAACGGCGCCGTCAGTCTGGTGCAGATGACTAATTACTACGGAATTCTCCCTTGGCACGCGGGAATTGCAGAGGAACATCGCACTACGATCAACGCACTGGAAGAGAAACGAGCTCGGCATTCGTTGCGACTGGACAGCCGCCTCGATATCGACCTGTTGAATCGTGCGCCCACCAAAGCAGACAGGAGACTGCTCAAAACCCTGAATCGGCGCAATTCGGCCACCCCAATGACCATGGACGCACTGATAACCCAACTTACAGAAAGGGAAATCAACGACATTGTCAATAACTTCCTTGCTTCTACGAAAACTTCCCTTTTCACTCACCTGGAAAAAACAACACTCCCTAGACCCACCGTCGAGCAAGCCCGAGCGACACCTACGGTGTTTCTTGAAAAGATCTTGCGCTCTGCCGAGTCCGTGCGCCTGAGTGACGCTTTACTAAAAGGTCTGAAATGGTACGGCACCGGCCCACTCGAAAACACTTCGCCTGAAATCCGGATAAAACTTGTCAGCAGAGCCATTCGATTATATTCAGGCCTGGCACGCGAGAATAAGCCCGAGGATATCGCCGGTTACCCCTGGCATCAACGTTCCAACTGGGGAAAAAGTTACCAGACGATTTGGGCGGAATTCGAACAACATCTAAGGGATACCGATCGCGCGTCGTCAGTGACGGAGTCGATCTTGCTCGCTCGTCTGTTCCAACCCGAATTTCCGAGGGAATTCCAGATTCCCGATATCCCGCCCGACCTGCCCTACAGAAGCTCAGCGGTCTGGGTCAACTTCGTTCATGGTGTAACGCTCGCAGATGCCATGGAACCTGATCTGATCCAGCGCATGTCCTTCCAGCAACTGGTGGAGTTTCCGCTTCAGCAGTCGATGCAAGCGACTTCGCAAGAGTTAGAGCTTATAGCGATGGCTCGAATGCCCCCGACCCTGGAATGGGCAATCACTAGTGGCGTGATTCTCGAGAGGAGCGACTCGGATTACTCGCCTCAGGATAAAGCCCAATCCATAAAATCACTTGACGAGCACATGGACGCCTTGAAGAAGGCCATCATTCAATTGGACGTCAGTTATCCCGAAAGAAAAGTTATCGCCGAGCGGGAGATAAAAAAATACTTCAAGCACGCGTTGCGGCGCAACGGGGAAGGGAAGCTGGTCAAACCCATTCACTCGAAGTCCTCCGTGTTCATCTCCGATGGGCGAAAATTGATCGAGGACTTTGGAGGCATCGATGGAGGCGGCCTCCTTCAAGGACCGCCTCTAAAGGATAAGGCCTACACCTTTCTGGATGTCTACATGTCGGGGGGACTGACGCCAAAAAGAACCTGGTTCATAACAATGAATGACGGAATACGAAAAACGCCCCACCGAATCGGCATCAACAATGATCGCACGATAAAAACCACAGCCCCCTGGCTTCCCGCAACAGTGACGCAAAACCCCTTGCCAGATGTAGAAAAATTATTTGAGTCAGACTTCAACAACTATCTTGAACTGAGTAAAAACGCCTATCAAACACTGCTCAAAAGCCTATTTTCCTCACTCCCCCACAACGATCGGAAAGGCATGGAGCGGGGAGAAGTAAAGATCTACACCTTGAGAAAATCCACCGATGAAATCGCATTTGATGAGGAAAAGCCGGACCACACGCTACCACTGCGGCTTCGTATGGGCTTCGTTCTCAAAATCACTTATCAAACCAACGTTGCCTATTACGAATGTTTTCCTCGAGCAGGGATCATTCGAAAGCGTACAGATATCCTATCGACCATGCTCAATGGTGAATACCAAGCTCAACAGGTCAAAGGACCCGTCTATGCGGAGGCCAATGTCATCAAGGTGATACGCGGCAAAAGTGTTCCGTTTGATTGGGAGGCTCATGAGAGGGGCACCCCCCCAAAAGAAAAAGCGACATGCACAGCCATCATTGACCAGTTTGGCAAAACGTTTACGACGTCGTCCCTTAGTCCTGACCTCGAACGAACATCGCATCCTGCCGCAGCGTTTTCCCGTTCCTCTGAGCTTGCCCACTACATCGCCCACCATTTTTTCTTTTTTGACGAAAAAATGCTCCGCAAAGCGGCGCAAGGCGAAACTGAAATTGAACATGAAGCTGCCCGCCCTCATTGGCTGGATAAGGTCAAAGGGTTCATACCGTTTTGGGGCGGTATCAGCGACCTGCTGTCAGGCGATCCCAGAAAAAGGATATGGGCCGTATTTGGCTTGATCGTCGATGTCGTCTCATTTGCATTTCCGCTGGGAAAATTTGTTTCCGGCTCAATGAAGCTGGTTTCCGCATCAGTTCGGTCAGGTGTTCGTGTCGCACTTCCCGAGTTCGGTTCGCTTTTTCAGAAGCTGACCGTTTCACTCGTACAAAACATAATTCCGTTCTACGGCCTGCCGACGCTGGGTTTTCGGCTCGTACGGGGTTCAATAAAAGGCTTGTACACAGGCCTGCACAGTGTGCTCAGCCCTGCGTACAAAAGCATTCGGACGACGGTGGGCAGAGTTGGCAGCCACAGTTTTATCAATGGCTTTGCGCACATGGACAATCCGGCAAGCTGGCGTCCATTGGTAGCGGGTGATCAGTTAGCAAGCTTACGGGGGATGCACGATATACCGGTGCGCAACATTGCGTCGGCAGGCAAGGCCGACTTCCGCCTGGTTGATCCGATATCGTCCCGACCCTATGGCCCATTATTATCCCACGCTGCAGGCGAACTTTCGTTAGGCCGATCCCACTACAACGCTCTGGAAAAACACAATAGCCACGTACTGGTCGAGGTCGCTGAAAACACACGCGTGCGTGAGGTGCTTGAAGTCGATGGCCGAACCACGGTGTTTCTTGACGATGTGCCGTATCGACTCGATGGCGATACGCTGCGCCGCGTCAGCAGCCTTGAAGACAGTGAAAAACTCAAACAGATTCCCTGTCGTATTCGTCGCGGCCTGGACGATGTTTGCAAATTCGAATACGTACTATCAGACAGTCCTGCCGAACGCCCCAGTGCAGGAACAGTTATCGAAGAAAAAAAATGGGCTGAATGGTTTGGGGACCGTACTTTCTATCCCTCAACAGCAAAATCAGCCAACGACCGTAGATTGCTAGCCTATGAGGAGAAAATCTATGAGCTAAAAGACGGCAAACTGAATACCTATAAGGGAAAACCCGAGTGGATTGGTCTTGATCAAAAAATTCCCGTTCCCAGAGCGAAAGTATCAGCCACACTGGAGTTTCAGACAGGGATCTATGGAAGCCTTAAAGTTATCGGTACCGCAAAAAAAATCGATGACGTCCATATCGTAGGTGCAATTATCCTCCCCTCCATTGAAGGGAAGTCCAAACACGTCTTCACTCGACTCAATTTTAACGACTACTATATCGCCACACTATCGGCCGGCGACAGCATATTGGCCCCACTGACAATGCGAAAGCTGAGTACTGCTGAACTGGTCGTAGGTACGGCGGGCGAGGAACTGCATCGAGCGTATGTCGGTTCATTGAATGCAAATAATACAGCACGTATTCACGGGATAGAGAAGCTCGAACGTGCACTGCAAAAAATGAATGAGATTGCGATACCCATCGGCAGTCCGAAAAACCCTTCCGAAAATATGAAGTGGATAAAGGTAGACACTAACTCGACCGAAGCACTGATGTTTGATCAAAAAACAAGATTGATGGTTGCAGAGTTACCAGACGGAGCAGCGATATGGAAGCCCAGTACACAGACGCCTGAAGAACTACAGAAATCAACCGCAGCGACATTTGATACTCTCTTTTCAGATCCGGCCTCTGCCACCCCTTCAGGTTCGAGGACAAACGTCGTCAACATTGATCAGGCGATGGAACAGCTACAAAAACACCTGCCTTCTGGACAATCTTCAGAAAGATTGAGAAATATCGCATATGCCAAGGTAAGAACTGCAACAGGACGAGACGAGGTCTATGTCAGCGTTTCCGGAGTAGGAGACAATACACGTCACCTCCCTCTTTTCCAATCCAACAACCATTTGCCAGAGGTTAATATCAATGAAACTTTTTATATAAATATTGACAAATTTACAACACTTTCTGCTCCCACTTCCCTGCGTCTGAGCGATGACGGAAAATTACTGGCGATACCACACCCCATAAATGTCGCAAGCGATGTCGATCAAATAAATCGGGTCACTTCAGCGGACAGTGAAAGCAAACTGGTGGGTTTCATCAATGAAAAGTACCCGAACGCGGAGGATATTAGATCGATCACCGTCGTGACCACTCTCCCCCCCTGCGATTCCTGTTCGATCGTAATGAAAGAGTTTGGTCATGAGCGAGGAGCCAGCGCACTCAATGTCATATGGGGGAAGCGACCTGATTTACGCAAGCGCCCGCACCTGGACAGCAGCAGCGGCAGTAGCGGCAGCGGCAGCCCTCAAAGTTCCTCTGCCAATTCAGATTGAATCAAAAGCAATCAATGCTGCTGCAAATGCCCATACAGCTTGGCGTACAACCCACCATCGGCAATCAGCTGCTGGTGGTCGCCATCCTCGGCAATCTGCCCGCCGTCGAACACCAGCACGCGGTCGGCCTGCTTCACCGCCGACAAGCGGTGGGCGATGATCAAGGTGGTGCGGTGGCTGAGGAACCGCGCCAGGGCCTGGTGCAGGTTGTATTCGGTGGCGGCATCCAGGGCTGAGGTGGCTTCGTCGAGAATCACCACCTTGGGGTCGGCCAGCACCATCCGCGCAATGGCCAGGCGTTGGCGCTGGCCGCCGGACAAGCGCACGCCGGAACGCCCGACGATGCTGTCCAGGCCATTGGGCAACTCGCGCACAGTGGTGTGCAATTGGGCGATTTCCAGCGCTTGCCAGCAAGCCTCGTCGCTGCGCTCACGCCCCATGGTCAGGTTTGCGCGCACCGTGTCGTTGAACAGCGCCGGATGTTGCAGGACCACCGCGACGTTTTCCCGCACGGTTTCCAGGCCGATCTCCTGCTGGGTTGAACCGCCGAAGCGAATGGTCCCCGCCAGCGGCGTGTACAAGCCCAGCAGCAACTGCACCAGCGTGCTTTTGCCGCCACCGCTGGCACCGACGATCGCGACTTTTTCACCGGGAGCGATCGACAGATCCATCTGGTTCAAGACCAGTTCGTCGCCATAGCCGAAACTCAATCCCTGGACTTCGATACCCACGGTTTCGCGACCTTTGAACGGGTCGACACCGCCCGGGTGTTGCGGCTCATCGGCCCGGGCAAGCAGCTCGTTGATCCGCGATAATGCGCCGCCGGCGGCGTAATACGCGTACTGCAAATTCAGCAGCTGCTCGACCGGACCGATCATGAACCAAAGGTAGCTGAATACCGCGAGCATCTGGCCGATGGACAGGTCGGAAAACAGCACGGTCAGCATGGCGGCGGCACGGAAAATATCGATGCCAAACTGGAACAGCAAGCCGCTGGCGCGGTTCGAAGCGTCGGTTTTCCATTGTGAGTTCACCGCATAATCGCGCACGTCCCGGGCGCGCTGCCCCAATCGACCGAGGAAAAAGCCCTGGCGGTTACCGGCGCGCACTTCCTGGATCGCGTCCAGGGTTTCGGTCAATGCCTGGGTGAAGCGCGAGGTGCTGTCGTTCTCGAGTTTCTTCAGGTGCTTGACCCGCTTGCCCAATTGCACCGTGGCGTAGATCACCAGCGGATTGAACAACAGGATCAGCAGCGCCAGCTGCCAGTGCATCCACAGCAGAATGCCCGCGGTGCCGACCAGCGTTAGCATGGCCACCAGGAAACGACTGAGGGTTTCGCCGACGAACTTGTCCAGGGTGTCGAGATCGGTCACCAGGTGCGTGGTCACCGTGCCGCTACCCAGGCTTTCGTATTCTCCCAGCGAAATACGCTTGAGGCGTTCGATCAGACGGATGCGAATGCGGTAGACGATGTCCTTGGCCAGGGCGGCGAACAAGCGCGCCTGCACCACGTTGAACAGCAATGCCGCGCACCGCAGTGCCAGGGTCACCACCAGCATCAGGCCGATGTAGCCCGCGGCTTTTTGCCAGGCCCCCGGCAGCGCAAGGTTCATGATTTTCAGCGCGGCGTCGCCGTGCCCCAGCAACACTTCGTCTACCAGCAATGGCAGGAGCAAGGGAATCGGTACGCTGCACAGAGTCGCCAACACGGCCACGCCGTTGGCGATCCACAGGGATTTCTTGTGATGAAGAGCCAGACGACGGATTTCTGCCCAGCTCAGCCGGTCGACACGTTTAACGGCTGGGGTGTCGTTGGCCGGATCATGCACAGGCGGCACGCTCCAGCCAGCGACCGAGCAAGGGGGACAGGACGCCAAGCGGCTGATAGCCATTGGTCAGCAACGCCAATTGACCATTGCGTTCAGCCAGCAACGTCGGGAAACCGGCGATGCCCAGGTCCTGGACCCAGGTGAAATCGGCAGCCGTCGCGGCGTGCGTATCGGCACGGTCGAAAGCGGCAGCGAACTCGATGCGCGGCAGCCCGGCCTGTTCGGCCAACTCAACCAGAACGCTGGCGTGGGTGACATCGCGACCTTCGGCGTAGAACGCATGCTGGATCAACCCCAGCAGCTTCCACGCGCAATCCGGCGCCAGGCCGCGTGCCGTCACCAACGCCCGGCAGGCCGGCTCGGTGTCATAGACGAAGCCGTCGGGCAACGCGCCGTCGAGCTTGAAGGGTTGCCCCGTGGCCTCGTTGACCGCCTGCCAGTGCTCCAGAATATAACGGCGGGTGGTCGGCTCCAGGGCCGAACCACTGCCGGTGCGCAAACCACCTACCACCAGGTGCACGTCCACGCCTGCGGCTTGCGCCTGCTCGACCAACGCGTTGGCCACCGGCGCGAAGCCCCAGCACCAGGAACACATCGGGTCCATCACATAGAGCAGGCGTGCAGACATGATTCAGGCCTCGGTGGATGTTTGCTTGTAGTTGTAGCCGATCGGGTGCGGCATGTTGCGAGCCTTGGCCAGTTCGATCTGCTTTTGCCGGTCGATGGCGCTGCGACGGGTTTTCTCGCTCAGCGTATTCCAGCAATGCGGGCAACTGATCCCGGCCACGTAATGCTCGGAGGCGCGATCTTCGACGCTGACCGGTGTGCGGCAGGCATGACATTGATCGTAGTCGCCTTCGCTGAGGTCGTGGCGAACCGTCACACGGTTGTCGAACACAAAGCAGTCGCCCTGCCACTTGGTTTCTTCCTGAGGCACCTCCTCGAGGTATTTCAGGATGCCACCCTTGAGGTGATAGACCTCATCGAAGCCCTCGCTGAGCATGTAGCTCGACGCTTTTTCACAACGAATGCCGCCGGTGCAGAACATCGCCACCTTCTTATGCACGGCCGGGTCGAAGTTGGCTTTGATGTAGTCGGGAAATTCGCGAAAACTGGTGGTTTTCGGGTCGATAGCGCCTTCAAAGGTGCCGATCGAGACCTCGTAGTCATTGCGGGTATCGATCAGCAGGACTTCAGGATCGCTGATCAGCGCATTCCAGTCCTGCGGCTCGACGTAGGTGCCGACTTTCTTGTTCGGGTCCACGCCTTCAACGCCCAGGGTCACGATCTCTTTCTTGAGCTTGACCTTGGTGCGGTAGAACGGCTGTTCGTCGCAGTAGGACTCTTTATGGTCGATGTCATCCATGCGCGGGTCGTTCTTGAGCCAGGCCATCAGCCCGTCGATGCCTTCGCGGCTGCCGGATACGGTGCCGTTGATGCCTTCTTCAGCGATCAGCAGCGTGCCCTTGATGCCGTTGTCGACCATGGCCTTGAGCAGGGGCTCGCGCAGGGCGACGTAATCTTGCAGGGTGACGAACTTATACAGTGCCGCCACGACAATCTGTTGTGTCATGGATCAATCTCCAGGTGGCTACCCTCGTAAGGGGTGAACCGGATGCGAAAAAAAACGCGCCGGGTGAGCGGCGCGTTTCATAGTCTAACAAAAATAACGCAATTCCTGTAGGAGCCGGCTTGCTGGCGATAGCATCACCGCGGTGATGCAGCAGAACCGCGGTGATGCTATCGCCAGCAAGCCGGCTCCTACAGGGGGTGTCAGTGTTTGCTGCCACCGGCACAAGTCGGCGAGGCCGGGGCCGCGTCGATTTGCGCCCATTCCCCAGGCGTGTAGGTATGCAGCGCCAAGGCATGGAACTCGCCCATCAGCTCGCCGAGCGTGCCGTAGACTTTCTGGTGGCGCTTGACCCGGTTCAAGCCTTCGAACTGCGAACTGACCACCACGGCCTTGAAGTGTGTTTGCAAACCACGGCTGTGCATGTGGCTTTCATCAAGCACCTGCAAATACTCGGGCTGTAGCAAACCCAGTGTCGATTCAATGCGTTGCTGCATGGTCATGCCCAACTCCGGTTCAAGGCTTTTTCTTGGCGGGAGCGGCGCCTTTAGGCTCCAGCTCGGCGGTCATGTCAGCCAGCAGCTTGTTGACCACAGGCACCGCGCTTTCCAGTTTGGCCTGTGTCATTTGCGCCGATTGCTGGGTCAGCTGCGGCATTTTCTCCAGGACTTTCTTGCCCAATGGCGACTGGTAGAACGCGACCAGGTCCTTGAGCTCAGACTCGGTGAAGTTGGTGGTGTAGAGCTTGACCATGTCCGGTTTCAGCTTGTTCCAGCCAATGGCTTGGTCCAGAGCGGCGTTGGCCTTGGCCTGGTAGGTTTCCAGTACGGCTTTTTTCGACTCGGGGGCTTTGGTTTGCTGGAAGCGCTGGGCAAACATCTGCTGTACTTGCATGTACACCGGAGTACCCAGTTTGTCGGCATGCGCCAGGGTCAGGAAAGCCTCGGCACTGGCGTTGTGGCTGGCGGTATCGGCAAAAACAGGGCCGCTGGCGCAGACCAGTGCAACCGCGGTACAGATGGCACGAAGACGAGTCATCGAGTTTCCTTTTCTAGCAGGCGAGGTAAAACCCCAAGGACGTCCATTCTGCGCCTAAAAAACTCTGCCGCTCAACCCCAAGCCTTGTCGCGCCTGATTTAGACGGGTTGAATCAGCAGATTCCAGACTGATGGAACCACGGCCGGCGATCACGGCCTAAACTGCGCAATCAGACCTACAGGAGTGTGCATGATGAGCCGAATCGAAACCGACAGCCTGGGCCAGGTGGAAGTCCCGGATGAGGCCTATTGGGGTGCTCAAACGCAACGCTCGCTGGTCAACTTCGCCATCGGCGACGAACGGATGCCGCTGGCGGTACTGCACGCCTTGGCATTGATCAAGAAAGCGGCGGCACGAGTCAACGACCGTAATGGTGATTTGCCCGCCGACATTGCCAGGCTGATCGAACAGGCGGCCGATGAAGTGCTCGACGGCGAGCATGACGATCAGTTCCCGCTGGTGGTCTGGCAGACGGGCAGCGGCACCCAGAGCAACATGAACGTCAACGAAGTGATCGCCGGGCGCGCCAACGAGCTGGCCGGCAACCCGCGTGGCGGCAAGTCCCCGGTGCACCCCAACGATCACGTCAACCGTTCCCAGAGTTCCAACGACTGTTTCCCCACAGCCATGCACATCGCCACCGTACAGGCGGTGCAACAACACTTGCTGCCGGCGATCAGTGAGCTGTCCGGTGGCCTGGCCGAGCTATCAGCGCGCCACATGAAACTGGTCAAGACCGGCCGCACCCACATGATGGACGCCACCCCCATCACCTTTGGCCAGGAAGTCTCGGCGTTCATCGCCCAGCTCGATTACGCTGAACGGGCGATCCGCAGCGCGCTGCCCGCGGTCTGTGAACTGGCCCAGGGCGGCACGGCGGTCGGTACCGGGCTGAACTCGCCCCACGGCTTCGGTGAAGCGATTGCCGCGGAACTTGCCGCGCTTTCCGGCTTGCCGTTCATCACCGCGCCCAACAAGTTTGCGGCCCTGGCCGGCCATGAGCCGCTGACCTCACTGTCCGGCGCGTTGAAAACCCTCGCCGTGACGCTGATGAAAATTGCCAATGACTTGCGCTTGCTGGGCTCCGGCCCGCGCGCCGGCTTCGCCGAAGTGAAACTGCCGGCCAACGAACCAGGCAGCTCGATCATGCCGGGCAAGGTCAATCCGACCCAGTGCGAAGCACTGTCGATGCTGGCCTGCCAGGTCTTGGGCAACGACGTGACCATCGGCTTCGCGGCGAGCCAGGGTCACTTGCAGCTCAATGTGTTCAAGCCGGTGATCATCCACAACCTGCTGCAATCGATCCGCTTGCTGGCCGATGGCTGCAGCAACTTCCAGCAGCACTGCATCGCCGGCCTGGAACCGGACTCAGGGAAAATGGCTGAGCATCTGGAACAAGGGTTGATGCTGGTAACGGCACTGAACCCGCACATTGGTTATGACAAATCGGCGGAGATTGCCAAGAAGGCTTACAGCGAAGGGCTGACCTTGCGTGCGGCGGCGTTGCAGTTGGGGTATCTGACCGATGAAGAGTTCGATGCCTGGGTGCGGCCGGAGAACATGTTGGAGGCCGGGGCCAAGGGCTGAGTCTTTAGTGCCTGATAGTGCGCTTTCGCGGGCAAGCCCGCTCCCACAGGTTTTGCGTCGATTGCAATATTTGTGACCGACGCCATTCCTTGTGGGAGGCCGCGGCCAAGGGCTGAGTTCTTTAGTGCCTGATGGTCGGCTTTCGCGAGCAGGCTCGCTCCCACAGGTTTTGCGTCGATTGCAATATTTGTGACCGACGCCATTCCTTGTGGGAGCGAGCCTGATCGCGAAGAACGATAACGCGGTCTAACTGGCCGCCATCCGCACCTTGCGAGCCTTGAGCCCGGCCATCAACGACGGCCCCAACGCCACCAATGCCGAACCCAACACCACCAACACCGCCCCGCCGTAACCCAGGCCATTGATGGTTTCGGCGTGCACGTACTCCGGCCACCACCAGGCGGCCAGTGCCACTGCGCCAAAAGTCACCAAGGGTGTAATGGCCAGCGTCGCACTGACCCGCGACGCCTCCCAATGCGCCAGCGCCTCGGCAAAGGCGCCATAGGCGATCAGGGTGTTCATGCAGCACGCCAGCAACAGCCAACCTTGCAACGGGTCAAGTTGCAGGGCTTGCAGCGGATGCACCCAAGGCGTCAGCAACAGCCCGCAAAACAGGTAGATCACCATCATCACCTGCAACGAATTCCACACGGTCAGTAACTGCTTCTGCCCCAGCGCATAAAATGTCCAGACCGTGGAGGCCAGCAACACCAGCAGTACACCGGCGGTATAGTCGCTCAACGAGGTCAGCAACTCACTCAGGCGCTGATTGAAAAACAGCGCAAAGCCGATCAACAACACCAACAGGCCAATCCCCTGCCCCAGGCTGAACCGCTCCTTGAACACGAACACACTGGCGATCAGCAACATGATCGGGCCCATCTGCACCACCAGTTGCGCGGTGCCTGGGCTGAGCAGGTTCAACCCCATCAGGTACAGCACGTAGTTGCCCACCAGGCCAAGCACTGCCATCAGCACCAGCCAGCCACCCCGTGGCCCGAGCGCTTTGCGACTCGGCAGGCGCCCGGTCGCCGCGAGGTAAATGAACAGGCAGCCACCGGACACCATCAGGCGAAACCAGGTCACCGTGACCGGGTCCATCACCAGCAGCACCTGCTTGAGTTTGATCGGCAGGATTCCCCACAACAGCGCGGTCAGCAAGGCCAGCAACAGCCCATAAACCCAGCGACCCGATGAAATGTGCATGCGAACCCCAATCCGGAAACAAGTCGCACCATTCTAGGCGCTGTGCCGCGCCGCACACAGGGACAGTTACCGCTTGGCCGCGAATGAAACTGTGCAGGTCGCAACATGCCGCTGGCCAGTCGGGCAGGCGACTAACGCACCGCCTCGAACAACCCGGTAGCCCCCATCCCACCGCCCACGCACATGGTGACGACGCCGTAGCGCAGATTGCGCCGCTGCAATTCGCGAACGATATGTCCGACCTGACGCGAGCCGGTCATGCCGAATGGGTGGCCAATGGAGATCGAGCCGCCATTGACGTTGTACCTGTCGTTATCGATCTCCAGCCGATTGCGCGCGTACAGGCACTGCGAGGCGAAGGCTTCGTTGAGTTCCCACAAATCGATTTCACCCAGGTGCAAACCCTTGGCCTTCAGCAGCTTGGGCACCGAGAACACCGGGCCGATGCCCATCTCGTCCGGTTCGCAGCCGGCCACGGTGAATCCGCGGAAGAACGCCTTGGGCTGCAAGCCCAGCGCCAGGGCTTTTTCCAGGCTCATCACCAGGGTCATGGAGGCACCGTCGGACAATTGCGAGGAGTTACCGGCGGTGACCGAGCCGTCTTCGAGGAATACCGGCTTCAACCCGGCCAGGCTTTGCAGGGTGGTATCGGGACGGTTGCAATCATCGTGATCCACGACCCCCTCAAGAATCTGCACTTCGCCTGTGGCCTTGTCTTCAACCCGGTACTTCACCGCCATTGGCACGATTTCATCGTCGAACAACCCTGCTGCCTGTGCCTGGGCTGTGCGCTGCTGGCTTTGCAGGGCGTACAAGTCCTGTTCTTCACGGCTGACGTTGTAACGTCGAGCGACGATTTCGGCGGTCTGGCCCATCGGAAAGTAGATGCCCGGCACCTGCTCCTTGAGCAGCGGATTGATCAGGTGATCGGTGTTGATGCTTTTCATCGTCAGGCTGATGGACTCGACGCCACCGGCAACGATGATGTCGCTGCAACCGGAGGCGATCTGGTTGGCGGCAATGGCGATCGCCTGCAAGCCCGAGGAGCAGAAGCGGTTGAGGGTCATGCCGGCGACGCCGATGCCCAGGCGCGACAATACCGCGACGTTTCGCCCGATGTTATAGCCTTGGGAACCTTCGTTCGAGCCTGCACCTACGATGCAGTCCTCGACACTGGCCGGATCGATGCCGGTGCGCGCCAACAAGGCGTCGACACAATGCGCCGCCATGTCATCGGGACGGGTCATGTTGAACTTGCCGCGAAAGGATTTGGCCAGGCCGGTCCGCACGCTGTCGACGATCACCACTTCACGCATGGCATACCTCATTGTTGTTGTCGGTTGAGAGTGGATCGAGCATAAGCCCACTCAATAACCGACCGCGACAATCATTCACCTCGCGTATGCGTAACCATCGCCTGACTACTTGCCCTTGCGCTTGCCCGATTTTTCGAACGCCTCTTCCAGGGCGTGGTTGATGGTGCGCAACACCTTGACCCGCGCCCAGCGCTTGTCATTGGCCTCCACCAGCGTCCAGGGCGAGATCTCCGTACTGGTGCGGTCAACCATGTCGCCGACGGCGGCGCGATAGTCATCCCACTTTTCACGGTTGCGCCAGTCGTCCTCGGTGATCTTGAAGCGTTTGAACGGGATCTCTTCACGTTCCTGAAAACGCTCCAGTTGCGTCTGCTTGTCGATGGCCAGCCAGAACTTGACCACAATCACCCCGGCGTCGCTCAGTTGCTCTTCAAAGTCGTTGATTTCACCGTAGGCACGCAGCCAATCCGCCTGGGAGCAGAATCCTTCGACGCGTTCCACCAACACCCGGCCGTACCAGGAACGGTCGAACACGGTGAATTTTCCCCGGGCTGGAACATGCCGCCAAAAACGCCAGAGATACGGCTGCGCCCGTTCCTCTTCGGTGGGCGCGGCAATCGGCACGATATTGTATTGGCGCGGGTCCAGGGCCGCGGCCACGCGGCGAATCGCCCCACCCTTGCCCGCCGCGTCATTGCCTTCGAACACTGCCATCAACGCGTGTCGGCGCATGCGTTTGTCACGCATCAAGCCGGAGAACCTGGCCTGCTCGGTAATCAGTTGCTCTTCATAATCGCCCTTGGCCAACTGCAAGGTCAGATCAAGGCAGTCCAGCAGGTTCAATTGATCAACGCTGGGAAACACAGGCGCGGCGTTGACTTTTTCCGGGTGGATTTGCGGTCGTTTCAGGGCGTTCTGCAAGCCTTCGAGCAAAATCTTCCCCACCACCAGGCTGCGATAATGCGCATCCTTTCCGGCGATCACATGCCACGGCGCATAGTCGCGGCTGGTGCGCCGCAAGATGCGCTCACCGTATTTCACGAAGCGATCGTAGGTTTCGGACTGCTGCCAGTCCAGCGGGCTGATGCGCCAGCTGTGCAGCGGATCGTCGGCCAACGCCTTGAGGCGTGCCTTCATTTGTTTCTTGGAGAGGTGGAACCAGAATTTGAAGATCAGTGCGCCTTCGTCGCAAAGCATTTTTTCCAGGCGTTCGGCGCCGTTGATGCTTTGATCGAACCTGGGGTCCTTGATCACGCCGTGAACCCTGGCCTGCAGCATCTGGCTGTACCAGTTGCCGAAGAAAATGCCCATGCGGCCCTGTGCCGGAAGCATCCGCCAATAGCGCCAGGCCGGTGGGCGCGCCAGCTCCTCGTCGGTTTGCTGATCAAAGGTGCGGACCTCGATCAGGCGCGGGTCCATCCATTCATTGAGCAACTTGACCGTCTCGCCCTTGCCGGCGCCTTCGATGCCGTTGATCAGGATGATCACCGGAAACCGGCGCTGCTGGCGCAGTTCGAATTGCGCTTCAAGCAAGGCTTCACGCAAGGCCGGCACTTCGGCGTCGAAGGTTTCTTTATCAATGGCGTGATCGATTTCAGCAGATTCGAACATGAGCGGCTCCCTGGCAGATGTGAGCAAGACTAGTGGATTGATCTCTCCTGCGGGGGAGAAATCCCATTTTCATCGCCTTGGTCGTTAC
Organism: Pseudomonas sp. PSB11; assembly: GCF_014596605.1. Classification (NCBI taxonomy): domain Bacteria; kingdom Pseudomonadati; phylum Pseudomonadota; class Gammaproteobacteria; order Pseudomonadales; family Pseudomonadaceae; genus Pseudomonas; species Pseudomonas sp. PSB11. Next base: position 207,087 of record NZ_NOIO01000003.1, on the reverse strand, counting down.
AGGTCTTGCCATGGATCATGCCCCCTGCCGCGATCGGATAGAATGACGACCTTGCCGTTACCGAGCCTGCCATGAAACCTGTAATGCCCCATGCCCAGATCGACTGGGACGACCAAGGGCTCCCGCGCTCGCGGGTGTTCGACGATGTGTATTTTTCCGACCTCTCAGGGCTGGACGAAACCCGCTACGTGTTCCTGGAACAGAATGCCTTGGGTGAGCGTTTCGCGGCGCTTCCAGTGGGCGGTCGGTTGGTGATTGGCGAAACCGGGTTCGGTACCGGATTGAATTTCCTGTGCGCGTGGCAGTTGTTCGAGCAGCACGCTGCGGCCGGTGCACGGCTGCATTTTGTCAGTGTCGAAAAGTACCCGCTGAGTCTTGCCGACCTGCAACGAGCGCTGGCGTTGTGGCCGGAACTCAAGCCGTTGGCTGATCAACTGCTGGCGCAATACAGGGCGATCCACCAAGGCTTCCAGCGCCTGGTCCTGGATAACGGCCGCGTCACGCTCACCTTGCTGATCGGCGATGCACTGGCGTTGCTGCCGCAACTGGACGCGCAGATCGACGCCTGGTTTCTCGACGGCTTCGCCCCGGCGAAAAATCCCGACATGTGGACCGCCGAGCTGTTTGCCGAGTTGGCCCGACTGGCGGCGCCCGGTTCGACCATCAGCACCTTCACCAGCACAGGTTGGGTGCGTCGTCTGTTGAATGCCGCCGGGTTCAAGATGAAACGAACGCCTGGCATCGGCCATAAATGGGAAATCCTGCGTGGCACCTTCCTCGGCTGGCCTGCGCAAGCCCCGGCACCCGCTGCGGCGAAACCCTGGTTTGCCCGACCGGCCTCGCTAACCTTTGAACGTCGCGCGCTGGTGATCGGTGCCGGGTTGGCCGGTTGTGCCACGGCCGCCAGCCTCGCTGCTCGCGGCTGGCAGGTGAGTCTGCTGGAACGTCACGCAACGCTGGCGCAGGAAGCCTCGGGCAATCCCCAGGGCGTGCTGTACCTCAAGCTTTCCGCCCACGGCACAGCGCTGTCGCAATTGATTGTCAGCGGCTTCGGCTACACCCGGCGCTTGCTTGAGCATTTGCAACGGGGCGTTGACTGGGACGATTGCGGCGTCTTGCAACTGGCCTTCAATGCCAAGGAAACCGAGCGTCAGGCGCAATTGGCGACGGCGTTCCCCAGTGACTTGCTGCACACACTCGATCAGGCACAGGCCGAGGCTCGCGCCGGTATCGCGCTGCCATCGGGGGGCCTGTTTTTCCCCGAAGGCGGTTGGGTACACCCGCCTGCGCTGTGCCAATGGCAGGCTGGGCAATCGAACGTTGAATTGCTAACCCATCACGATGTGCTGGAGCTGCGCCGCGTGGACGGCGGTTGGCAAGCGTGGGATGGCGACAGCTTGCTGGCCGACGCACCCACCGTGGTGCTGGCCGGCGCAGCCGAGATCAAGCGATTCACCTACAGCAGCGAGTTGCCGCTCAAACGCATTCGCGGACAAATCACCCGTTTGCCCCAAACGACCGAAAGCCGGACGCTGAGTACCGTAGTGTGCGCCGAAGGCTATATCGCGCCGGCACGCCTGGGCGAACACACGCTGGGGGCGAGTTTCGATTTCAACAGCGACGACCTGACCCCGACCACTGCCGAGCATTTGGGTAACTTGCAGATGCTCGAAGAAATCTCCCTGGATCTGGTCGCTCGGCTCGGCGCGCACACCTTGCAAGCCGATGAACTTGAAGGTCGTGCAGCGTTTCGCTGTACCAGCCCGGATTACTTGCCGATTGTCGGGCCATTGGCCGACAGCCAGGCATTCGCCGACGCCTACAAAGTATTGAGCAAGGATGCCCGGCAAACCCCGGATATCCCCTGTCCCTGGCTGGATGGCCTGTACGTCAACAGCGGCCACGGTTCGCGAGGGCTGATCACCGCGCCACTGTCAGGGGAGTTGATTGCCGCGTGGCTGGATGGCGAACCGCTGCCTCTGCCCAGGACCGTGGCCGAGGCCTGTCATCCGAATCGCTTTGCCTTGCGTCAGTTGATCCGGGGCAAGGCCTGAGTCGCTCGATCGAGAATCGAACAGGTCTTCAATTCGTCGAGCACATCCCTAGGGCTGGCAGGTCAGCGCCAGCCCATCCAGCGCACTTATAACTTATCGATCTAAAACTCCCGCGATCTCACTGGGTCAGTTTCTGAGTACCCGGCCTTTCAGGCCAGGTGCCGATACCCCTCCCCAACGGAAAAACCGGTAAGGAATTTATGTGCGGATTAGCTGGCGAGTTACGTTTTGACAATCAACCTGCAGATCTTGCAGCCATTGAGCGAATCACCCATCACCTGGCACCTCGAGGCCCTGACGCCTGGGGTTTTCATAGCCAAGGGCCGATAGCCCTGGGCCATCGACGCCTGAAAATCATGGACCTGTCGGACGGCTCGGCACAACCGATGATCGATACCCAACTGGGCCTGTCCCTGGCCTTCAACGGCGCGATCTACAACTTCCCGGAACTGCGAACCGAACTCGAAAGCCTCGGTTATGCCTTCTATTCCGGCGGCGACACCGAAGTGCTGCTCAAGGGTTACCACGCCTGGGGCGAAGCGCTGTTGCCCAAGCTCAACGGCATGTTTGCCTTCGCTATCTGGGAACGCGACGCCAAGCGCCTGTTCATCGCCCGTGACCGTCTTGGCGTGAAGCCGCTGTACCTGTCGCGCACCGGCCAGCGCCTGCGCTTCGCTTCAGCGTTGCCAGCGCTGCTCAAGGGCGGCGACATTAAACCGATTCTCGATCCGGTGGCCCTGAACCACTATCTGAATTTCCATGCCGTGGTCCCAGCCCCACGCACTTTGCTGGCCGGCATCGAAAAACTGCCACCGGCGACCTGGATGCGCATTGACGCGGATGGCCGAACCGAACAGAAAACCTGGTGGACCCTGCCCTACGGCCCACGTGCCGACGAGATCAATCTGACGCTCGAGGACTGGCGCGACCGCGTACTCGACAGCACCCGCGATGCGGTGGCGATTCGTCAACGGGCCGCAGTGGATGTTGGCGTGCTGCTGTCGGGCGGTGTCGATTCGAGCATGCTCGTCGGCTTGTTGCGTGAAGTCGGTGTGGAAAACCTGTCGACCTTCTCCATCGGCTTCCAGGATGCCGGTGGCGAGCGCGGTGACGAGTTCCAGTATTCGGACTTGATCGCCAGGCATTACGGCACCCAACACCATCAATTGCGCATCGACGAAAAAGAGATTATCGAACAACTGCCCGCCGCCTTCCGCGCAATGAGCGAGCCGATGGTCAGTCATGACTGCATCGCTTTCTATCTGTTATCGCGCGAAGTGGCCAAGCATTGCAAAGTGGTGCAGAGCGGCCAGGGTGCGGACGAATTGTTCGCCGGGTATCACTGGTATCCGCAGGTCGATGGCGCTGCCGATCCCTACACGGCCTATCGCGATGCATTCTTCGATCGCAGCTATGAGGACTACGTCGCCACTGTCCAGCCGAAATGGCTGACCGCGAATGACGCCGCCGGCGACTTCGTGAAGGAGCATTTCGCACAACCCGGCGCCGATGCGTCGGTGGACAAGGCCTTGCGTCTGGACAGCACGGTGATGCTGGTGGATGACCCGGTCAAACGCGTCGACAACATGACCATGGCCTGGGGCCTGGAAGCGCGCACGCCGTTTCTCGACTATCGCCTGGTGGAATTGTCAGCCCGGGTGCCGGGCAAATTCAAACTGCCTGACGGTGGCAAGCAAGTCCTGAAGGAAGCCGCGCGCCTGGTCATTCCAAGCGAAGTCATCGACCGCAAAAAAGGCTACTTCCCGGTGCCGGGTCTCAAGCATTTGCAGGGTGACACGCTGAACTGGGTACGTGAATTGCTGCTGGATCCGAGCCAGGATCGTGGCCTGTTCAACCCGGCGATGCTCGACCGCTTGCTGACGGACCCACAAGGCCAATTGACTCCGTTGCGCGGCTCCAAGCTGTGGCAATTGGCGGCGCTGAACCTGTGGCTCAGTGAACAAGGAATCTGATCGATGAAACCTCAAGCCACGGCGTATAACCAACGCCTGTTACGCGGTCAGGCGCCTTCCTACGAACGCTTGCAGGCGCGTCTGGCCGAAGACGGCAGTGAACTCAGTACCGCGCCGATTGCCCTGCATTGCGGCTGGGGCCGGTTGTTGATCGGCCATACGTTCCCCGACCCGACGAGCCTTGCCCAGGCATTGCTCAATGAACGACCGGGCGAGCGCGACATCGCCCTGTATGTCGCCGCGCCTCAGCAAGTACTGGGGCTGGAGCCGGCCCAGTTGTTTCTCGACCCCTCCGATACTTTGCGGTTGTGGTTCAGCGATTACCGGCAGGCGACCCGTGTGTTTCGCGGTTTTCGCATTCGTCGCGCGCAAGGCGATGCCGACTGGCAGGCGATCAATCAGTTGTATCTGGCACGCGGCATGTTGCCGATCGACGCCAGCTTGCTGACTCCCCGTCATCTGGGCGGCCCGGTGTACTGGCTGGCCGAGGACGAGGACAGCGGCGCGGTCATCGGCAGCGTCATGGGCCTTAATCATCAGAAGGCGTTCAACGATCCGGAACACGGCAGCAGCCTCTGGTGCCTGGCCGTCGATCCGCACTGTTCGCGGCCCGGCGTCGGTGAGGTGCTGGTGCGGCATCTGATTGAACACTTCATGAGCCGTGGGCTGAGTTACCTGGACTTGTCCGTGCTGCACGACAATCGCCAGGCCAAAAATCTTTACGCCAAGCTTGGTTTTCGCAACCTGTCGACCTTTGCGATCAAGCGCAAGAACGGCATTAACCAGCCGTTGTTTCTCGGCCCTGGCCCTGAAGCCAAGTTCAACCCTTACGCGCGGATCATCGTCGAGGAAGCCCATCGCCGCGGCATTGATGTGCAGGTCGATGATGCCGAGGCGGGGATGTTTACCCTCAGCCACGGCGGACGGCGGGTACGTTGCCGCGAGTCACTGACCGACCTGACCAGCGCCATCAGCATGAGCCTGTGCCAGGACAAAAGCCTGACCCATAAAGCGCTCACGGCCGCCGGCCTGAACCTGCCCGCGCAGCAATTGGCGGGTAACGCCGATGACAACCTGGCGTTTCTCGACGAACACCAGCGAGTGGTGGTCAAGCCACTGGACGGTGAACAGGGGCAAGGCGTGGCGGTGGATCTACAGACCATCGAAGAGGTCCAGAACGCCATCGAAGCAGCTCGTCAGTTCGACAGTCGCGTGCTGCTGGAAAGCTTCCATGAAGGCCTCGACCTGCGAATTCTGGTGATCGGCTTTGAAGTGGTCGCTGCGGCGATTCGACGGCCCGCCGAAGTGGTGGGCGATGGCCAGCACTCCATCGGCGCGCTGATCGAAGCCCAGAGTCGACGGCGCCAGGCGGCTACAGGCGGCGAAAGCAAGATCCCTCTGGACCCTGAGACCGAGCGCACCTTGCAGGCAGCCGGCTACGACTACGACAGCATACTGCCGCCGGGCGAGCACCTTTTCGTGCGGCGCACGGCAAACCTTCATACCGGCGGGATTCTCGAAGATGTCACCTCGATGCTTCATCCCACGCTGGTGGATGCCGCGGTGCGCGCGGCGCGGGCGCTGGATATTCCCGTGGTCGGCCTCGACCTGATGGTATCTGCCGCCGATCAACCGCAGTACGTATTCATAGAAGCCAACGAGCGCGCCGGACTGGCCAACCATGAACCGCAGCCGACGGCCGAGCGGTTTGTAGACCTGCTGTTTCCGCACAGTCAGCCGGCCGTGTAGCGCCCGATCGTTCCCATGCTCTGTGTGGGAATACAGCCCGGGACGCTCCGCGTCCCTCAAGAGCCGAACTCAGAGCGTTCGTTGATTCATTCCTTTGCTGCGCGTGAAAACGATCCCTCAACTCATCAGGAGTTTCCATGACCCGCCAATACCCGGAACCAGACCTGACCTACCTGCAGAAAGTCCTGCTGGAAATGCTCGCCATTCCCAGCCCCACCGGCTTCACCGACACCATCGTGCGCTATGTCGCCGAACGGCTCGAAGAGCTGGGCATTCCCTTCGAGATGACACGTCGCGGCACCATCCGCGCCACCCTCAAGGGCAAGAAAAACAGCCCGGACCGCGCCGTTTCCGCGCACCTGGACACCATTGGCGCCGCCGTGCGCGCCATCAAGGACAACGGCCGCCTGACACTGGCCCCGGTGGGTTGCTGGTCCAGCCGTTTTGCCGAAGGCAGCCGCGTCAGCCTGTTTACCGACAACGGCGTGATCCGTGGCAGCGTGCTGCCGCTAATGGCCTCCGGGCACGCGTTCAACACTGCCGTGGATGAAATGCCAATCAGCTGGGACCACATCGAATTGCGCCTGGACGCCTATTGCGCCACCCGCGCCGATTGTGACTCGCTTGGCATCAGCGTCGGTGATTTCGTCGCCTTCGACCCGCTGCCGGAGTTCACCGAAAGTGGCCACATCAGTGCCCGCCACCTGGACGACAAGGCTGGTGTCGCAGCGTTGCTGGCAGCGTTGAAAGCGATCGTCGACAGCGGCGAAGAGCTGGCGATCGACTGTCATCCGCTGTTCACTATCACCGAGGAAACCGGCAGTGGCGCCGCGGCGGCGTTGCCTTGGGATGTCAGCGAATTCGTCGGCATCGACATCGCCCCGGTCGCGCCCGGCCAGCACTCCAGCGAGCATGCGGTGAGCATTGCGATGCAGGATTCCGGCGGGCCGTACGACTATCACTTGTCGCGCCACCTGTTGCGCCTGGCCAGTGACAACGAGTTGCCCGTACGCCGCGACCTGTTCCGCTACTACTTCAGCGACGCTCACTCGGCGGTCACCGCCGGCCATGACATCCGCACCGCCCTGCTCGCCTTTGGCTGCGACGCCACCCACGGCTACGAACGCACCCACATCGACAGTCTCGCCGCCCTCAGCCGCCTGCTCGGCGCCTACATCCTCAGCCCGCCGGTGTTCGCCAGCGACGCGCAGCCGGCCAAAGGCTCGCTCGACCGGTTCAGTCACCAGATCGAACACGAGACGCAGATGGAAAGCGATACGCGGGTGCCGTCGGTGGATAGCCTGGTGGGACAGCGATCCAATAACTGATCCGGACTTTAGGTAGCCTGGACTGACGCCTTCGCGGGCAAGCCCGCTCCCACAGGGTCAAGCGCTTAACTGTGGGAGCGAGCCTGCTCGCGAAAGCGATCTATCAGGCAAGGCGTGAACCACAAGCTAGCCCCGACCCGTGATTCGCCGTAGCATCGCGCCATTGTTTAGCCGAGGTGCCTATGCTGATTCCACACGACCAACTTGAAGTCGATACCCTGACCCGCCTGATCGAAGATTTCGTGACCCGCGACGGCACCGACAATGGCGATGACACGCCGCTGGAGACCCGTGTATTGCGGGTTCGCCAGGCATTGATAAAGGGCCAGGCCCTGATTGTCTTTGATCCGGAGAGCGAGCAGTGCCAGCTGATGCTCAAGCATGACGTGCCCAAGCATTTATTCGACTGATTTTTTGTTTCGCGACAGCTTGCGCTGGATTCGCTCGTAGATCTCGCTGCGGTGCACGTTGACATGGTTCGGGGCTTCGATGCCGAAGCGCACGTTACCGCCATTGACGGCAAGAATGCGCACCGAAATGGTGTCACCGATGGAAATCATCTCGCCGACTACACGACTTAGTACAAGCATGGCTTTGGTCCTTCAGGGTTACCGGGCCTTGAAGATGCCCGGTGCACGACGGGCCTACAAGACAGCCACGGTAATCCAGACCAAACCTACAGCCACGCGGCTGCCTTGCTGAAGGAAATGCCTGACACGCCGCCTTAATCAAGGGTCGCTACGTCAGGAGGCCGAGAAGCGCGGGCCGAACAGGATAACGCTTGCCCCGATCACGCACAGTGCCACGCCAAGCCAGTCGGAACCCAGTGGGCGAATCCGCTCGACCACCGCCAGCCAACCAATCGAAGCAATGATATAGATACCGCCGTAAGCGGCATAGGCACGGCCCGCGTAAGTCGCCTCGATGCGCGTCAGCAACAACGCGAACAACGTCAGGCTGAGTAACGCCGGCACCACCCACCAGGCACTTTTACCCTGGCGCAACCACATCCAGAAGGCGAAGCAACCGGCGATTTCGAACAACGCGGCGAGGAAAAACCACAGGTAATTGAGCATGCGAACGTCTCGCGAGGATGGCCGATGGCGGCCACCCTAACGAGGCTGTCGTGTGCGGGCAAGTTCAGCTTGCGGATTGCTTGGCCTTGGCGCGCATCTTGTCGGCCATCAGGGTCATTTCGTTGTAGAGCAATTGCGGGTTTTTCTGCTTGAGCGCCCAGGCCTGGCGGCCCTGTTCGTGGGGCAGGATCATGAACTCGCCGACAGCGACCTGCTGAAAGATGTAATCGGCAATATCGGTGGCACTGATGGGCGAGCTTTCCAGCAACTTGCCAACCTGGGCTTTCATGGCCGGCGTCGGGCCGCGGAAGGAGTCCAGCAGATTGGTCTGGAAAAACGACGGGCAAACCACATGCACGCCGACTTCCTGATGCGCGAGTTCGATCAACAGGCTTTCGGACAACGCCACCACGCCGGCCTTGGCCACGTTGTAGTTGCTCATGGCCGGCCCCTGCATCAACGCCGCCATCGAGGCGATGTTGATGATCTTGCCCTTGCTCTTTTCCAGCAACGGCAGGAAGGCCTTGCAGCCCTTGACCACCCCCATGAGGTTGATTGCGATCTGCCAGTCCCAGTCTTCGAGGGACAGTTCGCTGAAGAATCCGCCAGAGGCAACCCCCGCGTTGTTGACGATGATATCGATACCACCGAACTTCGACTCGCAGGCCTGGGCAAACGCGGTCAGCTGGCTGTAATCACGCACATCGCAACGCTGGATAAAACCGTCACCACCGACTTCGCGCACTTGTTTCAAGGTTTCCTGCAGGCCTGGTTCGCTGACGTCCGACAAGGCCAGCTGCCAGCCTTCGCGCGCCCAGCGCAACGCGATTTCGCGACCCAGGCCGGAGCCCGCGCCAGTGATCATCATGCGATTTTGCATAGCAAACAGCCTTGTTGTTCCGGGGAAGATGCGTCGAGTGTAGCGAAGGAAATTGGCCGCCCCACGCTCTATCAAATTGCTGAATGCCCCGAGCAAACCGCAATCGTGGCTCAACCAACTAACGCGACAACAGATTGATGGGTGGACGATTTTAAAAACCGCAAAAAAACTTGGAATTTTTTGCCCTGCGCCGAGGTCGGATTTTTTAAGCAGCTCGAATAAATGACGTTCCCGCTGACTGATAACAGCTAGGTCATTCCTGAATACTTACAGCAAGGAAACAGATATGGGCACAATACTTCTGATCATTCTGATCCTGTTACTGATCGGTGGTCTACCGGTCTTCCCACACTCCAGAAATTGGGGTTATGGCCCGTCCGGTATTATCGGCGTGGTGTTGGTGGTGATATTGATCCTGTTGTTGCTCGGGAAGATATGACGTTCTGAGAAGACAATAAAGGCTGCAAAAATTCCGATGCCAGTCAGGTAAAACTGACTGGCATCTTTTTTTCAAAGTTTGCGTCACACGTTAGTGAAAATGCCACTGACAGGATCAATATTGCCTGCATAAGGCACACTGGTTCCTGCGGCCTTGGCAACGGTTGCCCAGATCCGCTGCATGTCGACGAAGTCCCGGCCGATAACCGGGTTCCCCGCGTGATGCTTCTTATCGGCTTGCGTCGTGATATTCAGATACCGTCCTGCGCCCTCCCCGCTTTTCAACAATCCGCACGCGCCGCCCATCATGACCAGCGGCATATCAATGGAGTGCTCGGGGGCTCCATCAGCCATTTCGCTGGTGACAATGACCAGCACAGATTCGAGCAAGTTGTGACCGGGCATGTCCGGATCTGCATGCCTGGACAGCTCATCCATCAATTCCTTGACCTGCCGGACGTACCATTGCCGGGTTCCTTTCCAGACGGCTTCCCCAGCGTAACGGTGAGCGCAGTCATGGGGATTTTTGTCGCGACTGACATCAATGATATTGAGTGACTCCGCCGAGCGTCCGATCTGAATGGTGGCAACGCGGGTAATCCCGCAACTCAAGGCGGTGGCCACCACTTTATGGTGGTCGGCCTGTATGCGTGTGCGGTGCTCCGCCGACTGGTAATCCAGGGGCTCGAGCATCACAGGCTCGCATGCCCCCACGGGCGGCCGCGTTGCCTCAAGGTCCTTGATGACCTGCTCGACTGAATCCAGATGGGTATCCAGCTTTTGCCTCTGGCCGGGGGAGAGCTGGTTTTTGATGTCCTGGATATCCGCCAGGGATGCCTCTAACAGTTTTCCAGCGCCAGGCTCCAGTGCGCGTCGAGCTTGAGCTGGCGACTTGAACAGCGATTCGGCCATCAGCATGGGGTCGCGGTAGGGCGTGCGAATCGCTTTGCCCTGAAACGACACGAACCAGGGCGTACCGTCGATCCCTGCGTGGGGCCCGGCAAACAAGCTGCGATGCGAGGGTTCATTACCCGGCAGTGCATTTCCCAAGAGGACGTCGATTGATGACTCACTCTTTTCGCTATCACGCAAAATATAGTTCCAGTTGTTATGGCCCGAGTTGCCTGGCCCCGCAATAATCCCGCGCAGGTACAACGACTGGTTGCGATAAGCCTCCAGCTCTTTACTGACTTCATTCAATGTAAAAGCCGTGGTATCCATCCCCTGTGCAGTGGGATGCCACAAACCGCGCCCATCGCCAAATGGGCCGCCCCGATAGGAGTCCACTGCCGTTCCGTCGGGTATGACTACAATCAAGACCTTCAACAAGGGTTGCTCGGATTGCCCCGCCAATGCCATGCGCGTCAAACCGAATTGGGTCAATGGACCATAGACACCTGCCGCAACCAATCCCGCGAGAAAACGCCGGCGACTTTTCAAGATGTCCATGATCAGTTCCTCTCGGTTTTGTAGATGAACGCGTTGGAAGTCCCCAGGGTTCGCAACATCTCTTCCAGGGAGCCGGATTTTTTCAAGCCATCGGCAATTGCCTTTACGACTCCCGACGTCGATGCGTCCGATTTGCTGCCGAACACAAACCGGAAATAACTGTCGGCCATACAGAACTGGGATGCGGGATGGCGGGGTACGATTTTGGCGATACCGCGAACGTCATTGATCGTCTCTGAGCCGGTCGAAGTTAAAAAGGGACCGGATGCCTTGATCGGCAACATCTGAGGATATTGGTCAAAGTTGTAGGCTTTTTCCTGGGTACGATAACGGCCAGCTGCATCGTAATGCTCCATCGCGGCGCCGGTGTCATTCATGAATTGGTGACATTGCCAGCAGCGCCCTCCTGACGCTTGCTCACCGTTGACCAGATCCCAGCGTTCACGGGTGGTGATGGGCTGAGCAGGAAAAACCGGACCTGTAGGATCTGGCTCAACCGGTGCACCGAACTCACGACAGAACATCTGCTCGCGAATCATGATTCCACGCTTGACCAGTGAGGTGGTCTCGAAATCCGCCGTGGCTGCCTGAGTCAGCCCCAGGTGCAACAACCCGCCCCGTTTGTCGTCCACCGCGACTTTTTGCATCGTGCTGCCCGCGACCCCGCTGATGCCATAATGCGCAGCCAGGTCCTGATTCAGATAGGTGTAACCGGGGTTAAACAACTTATCCAGGGTGCCTGAATCGAGCAGCATGCTTTTGCTCAGCAGGTATTGCTCCTGTGCCATGAGCGCAATCATTGGCTTGGTCAGTCCCGGTTTTTCCTGAACGCCGCGTGCGGTTTTGATGTAGTAGCTGACGAAGCGGTTGAACTGCTCGATACCGCGGTCCGTTTGCATCATCCGCTGAATTTCGGCGGAGATCTGTTGTGAAGTCTGCAGTTCGTTGCGCTGCGCCTTGGCCAACAGTTCGACATCCGGTGTCGTGCCCAGGAACCCGTAAGAAAGTGCTGTTACCAGCTCGAACGGCGTGAGCTTATACACCTTGCTTGCCGTGGCTGACTCCACCCCCAACTCCGAGCGATAGAGAAAATGCGGCGACATCAATAGCGCCGCAATCACAGCCGGGGCCCCTTGCTCGTCGTGTATTTTCTGATAACGCAAACGCTCGGCATCTGTAACGGGACGACGGAACATCTGATAGCCCAGGGAAGTGACCAGGTCGGTGCCTGTGCGAGAGGTTGCCAGCGCACTCAAGCGCGCAGGTGCCACCTTCTCTGCCACCGACAACGCCATGTCATAAAACAGCTTGACGTCCTCGGCCTGCAGAATGCCCTTGCTCGCTTCCCCTGGGTATTTGAAATCTTTTTCCGACTTGTCGGCCGGTAGTTTCTCGGGATTGACCTCGACCCCCAGGATGTCCCGGATGCTGGCGGCATACTCACTGGGCGTGAGCAATCGCAACTGCCGCGCTCCATAGGTCTCGCTTTGGTCCAGGTAGGGTTTCCAGATGACGTCGAACAACTGGTGGCTGATTTCGGTCGCACAGGTGGTGTCGCAGTGCCTCGAAACCGGCATGCTCTTGATCTGATTGACCAACGCTTCACGACCCGCCGCGCTCCAGATCAAGGCCTTGGCCGCACTGTCGAAATATTCGACCGAATGGCACTTGGTACAGGCCCCCGCCAGGACCGACTCGCCCAGGTTCTCGACATGTCGATAGGCGATGAGGGGTAGCTGCCGGTCCTCGCTGGACTCATCAATCACCACCGGCTCCAGTTCCGGCTCCGGTTTTTCCTTGGAGTAAAACGGGTAGATCACCTTGTACTTGCCATAATCGAGGATATGCGTCGTGCTTGCCCCCCACGGAATCTGTATGAGCAGCGGCTCAGCATGACTCTGATCCTCGTTAACCAGACTGATGTGCCATTGGTCATCGGTGACAGAAGCAGGCTTGCTCGGCGCGTTGATCGTGATCTTGACCTCTAGCTTGATCGGCCGCTCGCGGTATCGCAGGTTGATGGCCTGGCTCTTGTTGGTTGGCGATAGCGTGAACGAGGTGTTGCGCACCAGAGGAATCCATTTTTTCACATCATTGAGGCGCAACTGATACTCACCATACGCCAGCCCTTTGAGAATCAGTGCGGACTCATTGTTTAACGGATCCCACGACAGTTGCACCAGTCGGCTATTGCCGTCGGGGGCGATCAGGTAGCCACTGATCATTTCGTCTTCCAGGCCGGGGGGTGACAGCATTGGACGCAGGGCCAGTTCTGTCTCCGGCAGCCCGGTTGCGTCATAGCGCATGCGATAGATGACCCCGGCGACGTCGTCGCTGATCAGCAGGCTGCCATCCGCCAGTTCAAGAAACTCGACGGGACGACCAATGCAAGAGTTGTCCAGGCAATAGACATCAAATCGATCCGGGTCCTGCACAAATCCATTGATCAGCGGGATCTGGTTGACCACGCGCGTACCGCCCTGGATGGTCAGCATTTGTATGTCCATGCCCGGGCGGGCGGTGGAACCCGCACCATGCACGGCCACCAACAAACGTTGGGTACCCGCCGCAGCCGGGTAACCTGACCAGAACTTGACGCCGAGTGGTGCAGTGTTGGTACCCGACTCAAAAGCGGCCGGCACATAGTCAGCGGGGTGGATCTGCTCGAGCGACTTGTCGGACACAATGGCACCGGGTACCAGCGGCGGCTGGATCACGCCCGGGTTCTGGTACTCCTCTTGAGTGAAACCGGGCGTGTCCCTGCCAAACCGATAAGGCACACCGAAATGCAACCCGGGGCCCCGGATGACGTTGACCTCGTCAGGGTTGGGGAAGCCTTGGCGATTGTTATCGCTGAACCAGATTTTGCCGTCCTTGGGATTCCAGTCGAAGCCGACAGAGTTACGCACCCCCATGGCCAGAATCTCCGACTCCCCCGTTTCCAGGGAGTACCGCAAGACCGTCCCATAGCGCTTGTCGGCGGGAATCATGCATAGGTTGCACGGAGTGCCGACCGCCGTATAAAGCCACTTGTCCGACGGATCGACTGGGTTGAAGCGCAACGGGTGTTTCATGTGCCAGATACGAGTGTTCGAGCCGGACGACAGAGGGGGCAAGGGAAATAGCTTGCCGTCGGCCGGAAAATTGAAAACCAATTCCGGTTTCGGGTCTTTGTAATGATCGTCCGCGTTACGCAAGCGATACAGGCCGCCCGTGGTCGAGTAATACAGATCACCGTCGCGATATGCCACACCGTGAGGCTCTTCCAGGCCGCTGGCAATGACATGAATGCCGGTCGGTTTACCCGCCCCGTCCAGTGGCAACGCGTAGATCATGTCGCCGATTTTTCCGTCATAGACGTATGACGGGATGGCGCTGGAGCCGACATACAGGACGTTCTTGCCCATGGCCATCTGCCTGGGCTGGATAAGGCCCTGGGCAAACAACTCGATTTTTATCCCCGGCAAGCCATTGAGCTTGCTCACCTCAACCGGAGGCCGATACTTCACCGCTACCGTTTGCTCGGCCCCCTGCGCCTCCTTGAACGAAACAATGCGCGGGGTGTTCAGCGGGATGTATCCATCAGCGCTGTTCATTACCAGCTGGTAGTCGCAAGCTTTCAGATTATCGAGGTGGATCGTTTCGTTGGCCTTTGCGCTGATCGCAATCTCTTCGGCCTTGCAACGCAGCGTCCCGGTGACCGTCTGATCTGCGCGAGCGACACCCTTCACTGCCGGTTTCAGAGGGGCTTTGCCGCTGAGGGTGGAAAAGCTCAGCGTCAGGCGGTTGCCTTCGAAGCCACCGCATTCACCGAGTTCTTTCCATGCATCCTTCCACGGGCCGCCGACCACCAATGGCTCATAGACCGGCAATTTGCACCACTGCCAACTGCCGACGCCAGATGGGGCCTCGTCATCTTTCCAGCATTCAAACAGCTGGTCGGCATGCTGAACCTGCTGCCCCTGTTCGTAGAGCGCGCCCTTTTCATAAGCAGGCGCTGTACAGGACTGAACTGATGGAGCTGACTCCGATGATCGGGTAAACATCACTAAGGCGATGACAGCGGCGAGCGCCGCAAGCCCCACGAGCCACAGCAAACGAAGCACACCGACAGACTTATTCATGAAGCGAGCCTCACTCGTCAGCCAAGTGTTCAACCCTCGGACAAATCTGTTGATTCAGTGTCCTGCGGTGAACCACCTGAACCGAAGCGGCAGGCAAGAAGGAGCCAAAGCCAACCCCGGCGTTTCTATTGGAATGCCTTCCAACGCGGTTCCACTGCATGACCAATACATGGCACGAAAGCCATAGAGACAGGAACTGACAGACACTCATTCTTGCAACACTGCCCGCTTTCAACGCCGCTGTTGCAGACGTTGGGTCAGGCACTGGAAGCACCTGTATAAAATCCCCAAACCCCCAGGGTGTCTACTGTCAAAGTTGACAGGTTTTACCCTTGGATTCGGCACAGCGCCTTACGGCGAGCATAAAAAAATCCGATGCCTGTACAGGCATCGGATTTTTTGTAGCCCAAGGTCAGGCAGCAAAGCCTGACTGAATACTCAATCAGGTGTGCCGTCGACCACACCAGCGGTGTTGTCGATCAGGCTCTTGGTCGCCGTTTGCAGGAACGCTTCGAGCTTGAGCTTCATCTCGGCGGTGCGCGGAGCATCCGGAATCACCTCCGCCCGAGGCGTAGCGCCCAGTTCGTACTGGTACATCTTCGGCGCCATGTCCTTGTCCTTCGGCAATACCAGGATCTGGTCCGCGGTGATGATCGCGGTGGTCTGCTCGCTGCCCGACGGTTTGATCACACCGAAACCGGTGTCGCCTTCTGGCAGGTTGAGCAAGTCACGACCCCAGCACTGATGACGCACTTCGCCACCGATGCGGCCCATGATGGTCGGCACGATGTCGACTTGAGTGCCCACGGTGTGGTCGAGCGTGCCAAATTTTTCCTGGATGCCCGGTGCGATCATCAACATCGGCACGTTGAAACGGCCCAGGTCCATTTCGGTGATCTGACGTTCGTTACCGAAGCCGTGGTCGCCAACGATGACGAACAGGGTCTCCTTGAAGTAAGGCTCTTTGCGCGCCTTCTCGAAGAACTGACCCAGTGCCCAATCCGAATAGCGCATGGCGGTCAAATGCTCGTTCAAACTGCCACGATCGGTGACGCGTTCGACCGGCAATGGGGTCGGCAACGCATAGGGCGTATGGTTGGACAAGGTTTGCAGCAAGGCATAGAAAGGTTTCTTGTCCTTGCCATCGCGAGCCTTGAGCTCCACCAGGCCACGGTCGAACATATCCTGGTCGGACACACCCCAGGTCGGATCGGAGAACACCGGGTTAACGAAGTCGTTACGCCCGATGAAATTGGTCATGCCCTGGTTGCTGAAGAAACCCGACTGGTTGTCCCAGGCGAAATCGCCGTTGTAGACATACACATCGTCGTAGTGACGGGCGCTGAGCAACTGCGGCAGGCCAGACAGTTTGTGGCTGCCTTCCGGGGTCTGCATCAAGTACTCGAAACCCGGCAGGTTCGGGAAGCAAGCCATGGTGGCGAACATGCCCTGGTGAGTGTGGGTACCGTTGGAGAAGAAACGATCGAACAGCAGGCCTTCCTTCGACAGCTTGTCGAGGTACGGCGTGATGTTGCCCGGTGCGCCCAGTGCACCCACCGAGTGACCGGCCATGCTTTCCATCAGGATCACGACGACGTTCTTGATCGGCAGGGTCTTGTCAGCGGGTGGCGTGTAGTCGCGACGCACGGCTGCGGTGTCGCCATCCACCAGTTTGTCGTCCTTCATGACCAACAGGTCGCGTACAGTCTGCTGCGCCATCGGTTGTGGCAACGTGGCTTTCCAGATGTTGTCGCGATCTTCGGACATCCGGCTCTTCGCGGCAGCCACCAGGGACAGTGTACCGTTGAGGCCCAGTTGGTTGGCGAAGTTGGAATCGGTGGTGTAGACATCACCCCAACGCATTGGCGGGCCCTGACGCAAGGTACCGCGGGCCGCGACCACGCAGATCAACAGGCACACCACGAACACCATGGCGCGCGCGTACCAGGGGGCAACCTGCCGAGTACCGATGCTACCGCCGCTGAAAGGTCCACGAGGACGCGTGGCACGGTCTGCGCCCTTGAACGCGAGGCTCAGGATCCAGGTACCCAGGGCCCAGGCCAGCAGGTAGCGGACCACCGGAAAACCGTACCAGAGCATGCTCATCACGGTTTTCGGGTCTTCCTTCACATACTGGAAGACCAACCCGTTGAGGCGCTGGTGGAATTCACGGTAGAAGTCCATCTCCATCAGGCCCAGGAACAGCGCGATGCTGGCGGTCACCGTCAGCCAGAGACGGAAGAGCCCCCGCGCGGCCATGGCCCGGGCACTGAACAGCGCCAGCACCAACGGAACGCTGAGGTAGACCACCAGGCGCAGGTCGAAACGCAAGCCATTGGCGAATGCTTCGAAAAAGGTCGCGGCCGGTGTGTCGAGGATCATTTCGCGGTTGTAGACGAGCAGCGCGAGGCGCAGCACGGAAAACATCACCATCATGACCAGGGCGCACAACAGTGTGTAGGCCAGATGCGATTTGACGGTCGGTTGCAGCAAGCGACTCGATGCTCGCTTCTGACTCAGGGCGTCCGGAATAGCCATGTCGTTTTTAGGACCCATTGGAAGTTGAAGTTTCAAAAATACAGCTGCGCCCTGCCCTCTGTTGGCCAGTACTCGGCCCCGGGGTTCGCGCGGTGCGCAAATGTTGCACGATCAATCGCGGCATTGCCATTGATTACTGTTCATCGATGGCCGCGCGGGGGGGAATTGTCTTGGAGGCTTTGTGAAAATTTTGTGCAGCGAATATTAGGTAACACAATAAAGGCTTCTGTAGGAGCGAGCACGCTCGCGATGGACGTCAACGATTACGCGGGTTGTCTGCATGCCCGGATTGTCCTGGCGTTTTTCGCGAGCATGCTCGCTCCTACAAGGAACAGGTGGCACCTGTTTTTATTTCTCGGCCAGAGCCTTCAGGTTCTTCAAGGTATTGAATGGCGCATCCACCACAAACTTGTTGGCCACCATCGATGGCACGCTACCACCGGGCTCGGTATGCACCTGATAGGTCACTTCAACCTGATCGCCCTTGGGTACGAACTTCCAGAAGCCATCGACCTTGGCGACCCGGACAAAGCCCTTTTCTTCTGGAAGGTATTTGGGCACGCCCTCGAGCTTGCGCGTCAGGCTGCCGTCGGCGCCTGCGATCGTGGTGATATGCAGCACCGAATCTCGCGGCGTGACCGGCCATGGCGTATTGAACTGGGTGTAGGTCCAGTTCTGATCGCCTTCCTGCTTGAGCAACTTCTGGGTCTTGCACTCGTGAATCCAGGCGCAGGCACCGACCACGTCTTCCTGCAGGGCGCGCAACTTGGCCACGGTGGTTTTCATCAGGGTGACGCCCTGATAGGCCTTGTAGTCGGAACCGGCCACTTCACTCAGGGAGATCTTGATGCCGTCTTCGTTCCTGGCGACTTTCCAGTCTTCGGCCTGGGCAACTGAAGTGGCCAGAACAGCCGTCAAACCACACAACACAGCGATACGATGCAGCGAACCCATAATCTTATTCCTTATTGTTGAAGTTCCGTTCTGTAAACACATCACGCGGCAGTCATCTGCTCCCACCAGCCAATCAACCGGATAGCCTCTTCGCTGCTGTTGCCACATACCTCGACGTCAGCCTCGAACGCCGAACACACCGCCGGGCGCTCGGGCTTACCGAAAATCTTGCACAGGTTTTCGGCAGACAGTTGCAGGCAACGTTCCCCGGCGGCTTTGCCATGGGGCATACCGGGAATCGGTGAACTGATGGAAGGGGCAATGCAGCAGGCGCCACAGCCCTCACGGCATTTCATGACGAAAAGCTCCTCGCGACGAGCAATGTGTTAAAGGACGGGCACAGAGTAACCGCTAAAACAGTTGTTTTAAATTACCCTTGCCTGGGTATTTATCTGCAAACGGGCGTGACCGGCCAGTCTCCGACCAACTGCTGCTGGCAGGTCAGCCAAAGGCGGGATTTACCGCTTGAACTCGAATTCCAGGGCGGCGCCTTCGACTTCACGGCGCTCTTCGTTACGCATTTGCAACTGCATTTCGTTGTTGATCAGCCTGCCATTGAGCTGGAACTGACTGCTTTTGTCGCCGAACATTTGCGGCAGTACCGGTTCACGCTTGGGCAATGGAACGGTACCGACCGGTTTCAGCTCCTCAACCATGTCCTTGGGCAGGCTCAAATCGAGGTTGGCTGAAGGTACCGGGGTTTTCACCACCGCACTGGCCGGTTTTGACCTGGCGGCATTCGGTGGGCGCTTTTTTACCGCGGTTGGCTTTTTAACCGGTGCGGTTTTTCTGGGGGTTGCCTTGGCATCGCTTGCGGCGGGCTTTGCCTGCGCGGACTCGGCCTTGACGGACGCCGGCTGAACACTCACTAACAGGCAGATCAACAGCCAGACGGCAGGAAAAATCGGCTTCATGTACCCAACGATGCAAACGGCGAAAACGACAGAGGTGCCTATGCTCCCCTGTTGCGCGCCCCGTGACAAGCACGGACGGAGACCGCCTGGTCAAAAGCCCCCTGCCATCTCCTGGCAGAGCTGGGTGGCAAGCATGCCCAGGGTCATCAACGCACGTTCGGCTTCGCGGTTCCACGGGATGCCGCAATTGAGCCGGATGCAGTGATTGAACTGCTCGGTGTTACTGAAAATCAGCCCCGGCGCGATACTGATGCCCTGCTGCAACGCGCGCACATGCAGTTCCTGGGTATTGACCCGTCCCGGCAGGCTCACCCACAAAATGAAACCGCCTGTTGGTCGGGTCATCTGTGTGCCTTCGGGGAAATACTGCTGCACCGCCAATTGGAAAGCGCTGAGGTTCTTGCGGTACTCCTGGCGGATGTAACGCAAATGGCGGTCGTAACCACCATTTTCCAGATAGGCGGCAATGCCCATCTGTGTGACGCTACAGGCCGAATGGGTACTGAAGGTCTGCAAGCGCTGGATCTCCTGCTGGTACTTGCCGGCAATCATCCAGCCGATCCGCACCCCCGGCGACAGGGTCTTGGAGAAGCTCGAGCAATAAATCACCCGATCCAGCCGATCATAGGCCTTGAGCGATTTGGTGCGACCTTGCTCAAACATCAGCTCGCCGTAGATATCGTCTTCGACTATCTGGATGTCAAAGTCCGACGCCAGGCGCAGCAGCTGCTTCTGCCGCTCTTCAGGCATGGTGCCGCCCAACGGATTGCTCAAGCGCGTGGTCAGCACCAGCGCCTTGATCGACCATTGGTTGGCCGCCAATTGCAGCGCTTCAAGGCTCATGCCGGTGGACGGGTCGCTGGGGATTTCGATGACCTTGAGGCCCAGCAGATCGGCCAATTGCAGCAGACCGTAGTAAGTCGGCGACTCGGCCGCGATCAGGTCACCGGGCCGGGTCAGCACCCGCAGGGACATCTGCAAGGCGTCGACGCAGCCGTGGGTGATCACCACCTCCGAAGGATCGACCACCACGCCGGCATCGCGCATGCGGATCGCCACCTGTCGACGCAAGGGCTCGAAACCGGGGCTGAACATGTAGCTGAAAGCCCGCGGGCTATGGAACCGGGTGACTTTGGCCAGTTGCTGATGCAGGGCACGCACCGGCAAATAGTCGACGCTGGGCACCGCGGCACCCAACGGGAAAACGCCTTCGCGGCGCGATTCGACCAACACTTGCTGAATGATGCTGCTGCGGGTGACCAGGCCTGGACGTTCGACGCGGGCGATGTCCGGTGTCGGGGCAGTCAGCGCCGGGGTCTGGTGCACGTAGTAGCCGGACTGCGGCCGGGCGCGAATCAGCCCCTGGTCTTCAAGGTTGGCATAGGCCTGCAACACCGTGGCGTGGCTGACATTGAGCTGCGAACTCATCTTGCGCACCGAAGGCACGCGCTCTCCCGGTTGATAGACACCTCGGCGGATGTCTTCAGCCAGTTGCTGAGCAATACGTTGATAGAGCAACAGGTTGGTCATGACGCAGCACTCGATTTCACGGGCATTTTATTCTTGTGTGAAACAATACCGGAACAGTTTAGAAGTGTACTGGGACAGTTGCCACAATAGTCGACAGTACAGTGCAGTGTCAGCAAAAACTGTACTGTTTTGTGCGCTAATCGGCAGGCGAAAAAAAACCCGGCGCTGTCTACCAGGCCGGGCTTTGCAGGAAGCGGTTTGCTGGCGATGGCAAAACCGCGGTGTTTCAGATCAATCGCAGTGATGGCATCGCCAGCAAGCCGGCTCTACGGAGTGCGTGATTTCATTAGCGGGCAGCGCCGAGCTGGCCTTTTTCGTCGGAAAACACAATTTCCACCCGACGGTTCTGCGCCCGGCCCCGTTCGGAGGCGTTCGCGTCAACCGGATACTCGTCGCCATACCCTTCCACCAGGATGCGCTTGTCGTCGATACCCAGGTCCATCAGCACATCCGCGACCGATTGTGCCCGGTCGCGGGACAGCTTGAGGTTTTCCTGCTTGCCGCCGGTACTGTCGGCGTAACCCTCGATGCGCACCACGCGCTTGGGGTTGAGCTGCAGGAACTGCACGATCTTCAGCACCACGCGGTTGGCCGAGTTTTTCAGCTCTGCTTCGCCGGTGTCGAACAGCACATCACCCAGGGTCATCACCAGGCCACGGTCGGTCTGGGTGGTGGCCAGGGCCAGGATCTGCTCTTCCAGCCATTTGCCCTGCTGCTGCACGCTGAGCAACTTGGATTCGCGCAAGGCCAGTTGCAGGCGCTGACGTTCCAGCTCGAGCTTGGCCGCGCGCTCTTCGTTGAGCACCTGATTGGTGTGCTCCCGGGCGATCTCACTGTAGCGCTGGCTCAGGTAAGCGTAATGCACCACATCCGAGCCGCTGCCCCAATAGGTGGACAAACGGTCGGCGCGGGCCAGGGACTCACCGGCGCGAATCACGTCCTTGGGGGCGATGCGCAGCACGTTGGAGTCTTCCTTGACCTTCTGGAAGTCGGCGCCCGCCTGTTGCAGCGCCGCTTCGCCTTGCTGGCCGGCGCAGCCGACAAGGCTGACGGTTCCTGCCAGGATCAAAGCGCCGAGAATGTTGGACTTGAGGCTCATTGGGCTGCTCCCAACTGCTTTTGCAGGCGGGCGATGCGGGTATTGAGCACGTTCAGCTGTTCTTCACTCTTGAGGGTCAGGACCCGGGCTTCGGCCAGGCGCGCGTCCAGCTCGGCCTGCTCGGCGCGCATCCGCGCATTCCTGAAAGACTGGTCTGCCATGCTGCCCTTGGCCCGGTTGTATTTGTCTTCGGCCAGTTTCATCTCCGGCACTTCGTCGGCAGTGGCACCCACGGCACGGGCTTGCTCGACGGCCTGTGCGGTCAGGCGCATTTGTTCATTCGGCGCCGGATCGGCTGCACAACCCGCCAGAGCCAGAATGGCCAGGGCAGCGAAAAGAGGTCGAATACTCACTAAAAATCCCTACTGTTTTGGGGTACTGACAGGTTGCTTCTGCTGCGCGTTCCAAAGCTCGATATTGCGTTGCAGCACGGCTTCCGTCAGTCCGGACGCGGGCAATTCTGTCATCTTTTTGGCCAACTGTCCGCGCAACCACGGATCGTTGCAGGCGGAGTTGTGGGAAAGCGCCAGAAACAGTCCGGGTTTGTCGACCGGTTGCGCGCGGGCGACCAGGTCATTGGCCATGCCCAGTGTCTGCGCCATGGCCATGCCGGAGTAGCGCCCTGCCAAGACATACTCCACCTCCCCCAGGAGCAGTTTCTGAAAGGCCTGGGTCAGGTTTGGCGTACGGGTGAGGGTCAATTGCTGCTCGGCGAAAGTGGCGAATTGCGAGGTCAATCGAGACTTTTCCGACAACGCCCCGGGGTGACCGTGCAAGTCCTGGACGTCGTTGTAGACCAGCGACGAGTCCTTGCGGGTCCACACCAGATAATCGTTTTCCAGCAACGGCGGATGGATGTAGTCCAGGGATTCCAGCTCGCCAACTGTCAACGGCGCGTCCGCCAGCATGTCCATGCGCCCGCTGCGCACTTCGTCCAGGGCCTGGGAGCGTTTGCCGGCGTAGAGCAACTGGACCTTGATGCCCAACTGCCCCGCTACCTGTTGCAACATATCGGCACTGGCGCCAATCAAGTGCTTTGGATCCTGCGGGTCTTGCCACAGGTACGGTGGCGCATCCGGGCTACCGGTGACCACCAGGCGTTCGCACTTGCCGGCGGCATTGGACAGCGCCGGGAATATCGTCAACACCAGTAGTAGGCGCAAATCCATGGCAACACGCTCCCGTTGAGACCGTTTATATCCCTGTAGGAGCATGCTCGCTCCTACAGGGGGGGGGGGGGGGGGGGGAGAAGCAAAAAAAAAGCCCGACCAAAGGGTCGGGCTCTTTATAAGTGAAGCAGCCGGATTAGACCAGCTTCTCCAACTCGGGGATGGCTTCGAACAGGTCCGCCACCAGGCCGTAATCGGCCACCTGGAAGATCGGCGCTTCTTCGTCCTTGTTGATCGCAACGATCACCTTGGAGTCTTTCATGCCGGCCAGGTGCTGGATCGCGCCGGAAATACCGACGGCGATGTACAGCTGTGGCGCAACGATCTTGCCGGTCTGACCGACCTGCATGTCGTTGGGTACGAAACCTGCGTCGACCGCGGCGCGCGAAGCACCCACGGCTGCGCCCAGCTTGTCGGCCAGGGCGTACAGGTGCTTGAAGTTGTCACCGTTCTGCATGCCGCGACCGCCGGAAACGACGATCTTGGCAGCGGTCAGTTCCGGACGATCGGACTTGGCCAGCTCTTCGCCAACGAAGCTGGAGATGCCCGCGTCGTGGGCAGCGCCAACGGCTTCAACAGCTGCGCAACCGCCTTCAGCGGCAACCGGGTCGAAACCGGTGGCACGCACGGTGATAACTTTCACTGCAGCGTTCGATTGAACGGTAGCGATGGCGTTACCGGCGTAGATCGGACGCTTGAAGGTGTCAGCGCTTTCGACCGAGATGATCTCGGAGATCTGGTCAACGTCCAGGGCTGCGGCAACGCGCGGCAGGATGTTTTTGCCGTTGGAAGTAGCGGCAGCCAGGATGTGGCTGTAGCCCTTGCCCAACTCTGCAACCAGAGGCGCAACGTTTTCCGGCAGCTGATGCGCGTAAGCGGCGTTGTCGGCCAGCAGCACTTTAGCCACGCCAGCGATTTTCGCAGCGGCTTCAGCCACGGCGCCAGCGCCCTGGCCGGCAACCAGCACGTGGACGTCGCCGCCAATCTTGGCAGCGGCAGCAACGGTGTTCAGTGTGGCCGGGGCCACTACTTTGTTGTCGTGTTCAGCAATAACCAAGATAGTCATTTAGATTACCTTCGCTTCGTTTTTCAGTTTCTCGACCAGTTCAGCCACCGACTTGACCTTGATACCCGCGCTGCGTGCAGCAGGCGCTTCGACTTTCAAGGTTGTGTTGGTGGAGGCGGTGGAAACGCCCAAAGCGTCCGGAGTCAGCGTCTCGAGAGGCTTCTTCTTGGCTTTCATGATGTTTGGCAGGGACGCGTAGCGCGGCTCGTTCAAACGCAGGTCGGTGGTGACGATGGCCGGCAGCTTCAGGGAAACTGTCTGCGCGCCGCCGTCGATTTCACGGGTGACGGCTACGCTGTCGCCGCTGATTTCGACTTTGGAGGCGAAGGTGCCCTGACCGTAGCCGCTCAATGCAGCCAGCATCTGGCCAGTCTGGTTGTTGTCGCTGTCGATGGCTTGTTTGCCAAGGATCACCAGCTGAGGCTGTTCCTTGTCGACAACGGCTTTCAACAGTTTGGCAACCGCCAGGGAAGTCAGGTCTTCGGCGGACTCGACGAGGATGGCGCGGTCGGCACCCAGGGCCAGCGCGGTGCGCAGTTGCTCCTGAGCGGTGGACGGGCCGACGGAGACGACGACGATTTCAGTCGCAACACCTTTCTCTTTCAGGCGTACGGCTTCTTCCACGGCGATCTCGCAGAACGGGTTCATCGACATCTTGACGTTGGCAAGGTCGACGCCGGAATTGTCCGCCTTGACGCGAACTTTCACGTTGTAATCCACAACGCGTTTGACAGCTACAAGAACCTTCATGGATTCCTCGTTACTCTCCGGTGAAAAGAAAGTCGCCTAGGCGAACCTGGCGGATAATGCTCATCGGGCGCAAGGGCACCTCCAAAAACGCCGGCAAAAGTGTCAAGTGACCATCGTTCATGATGCTGATGACCGTTTGTCAGCAGTGACTGACGAGTCATTCAATATCGCGACGTGTAAACTGCGCGTCAAACCCGCGCGGCCCATCACCTTCTACTGCCATCGCCCTGTCTTTAGAGGTGCTCTTGAAACCAATAGTCAGCCTACGGCGAGCGCAAAACCGCCCGTATCTTGACCGGAACACCTATTCCGGTCAATACGCCAAAATGGCCGTTGGTAAGCCGCGTGACTTTGATTTCTCTGGCTTGGAGCCATTTCAAACAAACGTTTGTATTGGACGCTGAGAGTGGTGTAGATATAATGCGCCACCAAAGAGAAAGGTGGTTAATCGATTGTCCTCTCCCGGCGCTGCGCAGGGATTCATGGATGCGACACCCAACCTCCATATTAGAAAAAAAACTGTTGAGCCTTGAGTAGGAGATAACCTGTGGAACGCGAATACATGGAATTCGACGTGGTCATCGTCGGTGCCGGCCCCGCTGGTCTTTCCGCTGCCTGCCGATTGAAGCAGAAGGCCGCCGAAGCCGGTAAGGAAATCAGCGTCTGCGTGGTCGAAAAAGGCTCCGAAGTCGGTGCTCACATCTTGTCCGGTGCGGTATTCGAACCCCGCGCCCTGAACGAACTGTTCCCGAACTGGAAAGAACTTGGCGCGCCGCTGAACACGCCGGTCACGCGCGATGACATCTTCGTGCTGAAAAACGCCGAAAGCGCGCAAAAAATCCCAGACTTCTTTGTGCCCAAGACCATGCACAACGAAGGCAACTACATCATTTCCCTGGGCAACCTGTGCCGCTGGCTGGCCCAGCAGGCCGAGAACCTGGGCGTGGAGATCTACCCGGGCTTCGCCGCCCAGGAAGCGCTGTTCGACGAGAATGGCGTGGTCCGCGGGATCATCACCGGCGATCTGGGCGTTGACCGCGAAGGCAACCCAAAAGAAGGCCTGTACACCCCGGGCATGGAACTGCGCGGCAAGTACACGCTGTTCGCCGAAGGTTGCCGCGGCCACATCGGCAAGCAACTGATCAAGCGCTTCAACCTCGCCAGCGATGCCGACGCCCAGCACTACGGCATCGGCCTGAAAGAGATCTGGGAAATCGATCCGGCCAAGCACCAACCAGGCCTGGTGGTGCACACCGCCGGTTGGCCGATGGACATCATGGGCACCGAGAATACCGGTGGCTCGTTCCTCTACCACCTGGAAAACAACCAGGTGGTCGTGGGCCTGATCGTCGACCTGTCCTACAGCAACACCTACCTGTCGCCGTTCGACGAGTTTCAGCGCCTCAAGCATCACCCGGTGCTCAAGCAGTACCTGGAAGGCGGCAAGCGCGTCAGCTACGGCGCCCGCGCCATCTGCAAGGGCGGCCTGAACTCGCTGCCGAAAATGGTCTTCAAGGGCGGCGCGCTGATCGGCTGCGACCTCGGCACCCTGAACTTCGCCAAGATCAAGGGCAGCCACACCGCGATGAAGTCCGGCATGCTGGCGGCTGACGCCGTGGCCGATCGCCTGTTCGCCGAGTCCGAAGGTGGTGATGAACTCACCCAATACGTCGAAAGCTTCAAGAAGAGCTGGCTGTACGAAGAACTGTTCGCCAGCCGCAACTTCGGCCCGGCGATCCACAAGTTCGGCGCTATCGTCGGCGGCGGCTTCAACTGGCTGGATCAGAACATCTTCGGCGGCAAACTGCCGTTCACCCTGCACGACACCAAGCCGGATTACGCGTGCCTGAAACTGGCAGCCGACTGCAAGAAGATCGACTACCCGAAACCGGACGGCAAGATCAGCTTCGACAAATTGAGCTCGGTGTTCATTTCCGGGACTAACCATGAAGAAGAGCAGCCGTGCCACCTGAAACTGGCTGACGCGAGCATCCCGATCAGCAAGAACCTGCCGCTGTACGACGAACCGGCCCAGCGCTACTGCCCGGCCGGCGTGTATGAAGTGGTGACCAAGGAAGACGGTGAGAAGCGCTTCCAGATCAACGCCCAGAACTGCGTTCACTGCAAGACCTGCGACATCAAGGACCCTGCACAGAACATCACCTGGGTGACACCGGAAGGTGCCGGCGGCCCGACTTACCCGAACATGTAAGCCGAACCACTGAACATCAAGGCTCCCGAATTGGGGGCCTTTTTGTTGCCTGCAATTTAGGCAACACCATTAAACCAATGTGGGAGCGAGCCTGCTCGCGAAGGCAGTGTGTCAGTCGATACCCGTATCGAATGATAAATCGCTTTCGCGAGCAGGCTCGCTCCCACAAGGATGACCGCATATCGTCAGATTTTGGCGCCCAGCTCCGCCGAGAGTCGGGCCGTAACCCCTTTGATCAAAGGAATCAGCTCGGCCATTTTTTCCAGCGGCATGTACGGCACGGTACTGGCGATGCTGATACCGGCGACAATGCGTTTGCTGGCATCGCGGATCGGTGCCGCCACGCAGCGGATCGACGGTTCGTTGTCTTCCAGGTCGAAGGCATAACCGCCGGCCACGTACTCGATCATGCGCTGCTGGAACTGTTCCCACGACTGCTCGGGGTGCAGCGGCCAGAACTGGTTTTTCCCACCCACTGGCAGGCTGATTTCGTACAAGCGCTGCCACTCTTGCGGCGAGTCATCGAGCATCAACGCCTTGCCGATTCCAGTACGCGCCAAGGGCATGCGATGGCCGACCCGCGAGCGCATTTCCGGGCCGTTGCGCCCCGGGTTCTTGAGCAGGTACAGCACCTCGTCGCCTTCGCGGATGGCCAGGTGAATGGTATCGCCGGTCAACGCCGACAGCTCATCCAGATATGGCCCGGCCAGGGTCACCAGCGGCAATTCCTCACGCGCCTGAAACCCCAGTTCGATCAACTTGGGCCCCAACAGGTAACCGACCTGCGGCACCACCCGCAGATATCGCTCGTCCACCAGGCAACTGGCCAGGCGATGGGTGGTGCTGCGCGTGGTGCCGATCAACCGGGCGATTTCCTTGAGATCGCGGGCGCCACTGGCCACGGCCTGAACCACACCCAGCCCGCGAAGCAGGGTCTGGGTGCCGGTCGGTGCGGCGTCCTTGGCGATTTTTGGGGCGTCTTCCTGCATATCCAGCCTTTACCGTTGAGCGAGTGAACGGGCGGCATTATGGTCGCCCGCGGGTCACGACTACAACTTGATACGCTCGACCTTGCCCACCAGCAAGATGTAGGAAAGTGCACCGATCAACGCCAGGACCGAGATATAGGTAATGGCCGGGGCAAAGGAGTCACCGCTGGCAAGGAAGCCGATGACGATCGGCGTGGCGATGGCCGACAGGTTGCCGATGAAGTTGAATACCCCACCGGTCAGCCCAAGCAGTCGCGCCGGAGCCAGGGTCGACACCAGCGACCAGGTGATCGAAGCCAGGCCGTTGCCGAAAAACGCCAGCGCGAGGAAGGCAATTACCAGCGGCGTCGACTCAACGAAGTTGGCGCCAATGATCGAAGTGGAAATCAGCAGGCCACTGATGATCGGCAACTTGCGGGCGAAGCCCACGGAGTAGCCGCGACGAATCAGAAAGTCCGAGAAGAAACCGGAGCACAGCACGCCGACGAACGCCGCGAGAAACGGCAGCGATGCCAGCAATCCGGACTTGATGAAGTCCATGCCGCGGTATTTCACCAGGTAGGTCGGGAACCACGTCAGGAAAAACCACAGCGTCGAGTTGAGGCAGAACTGGCCGAGGTAGATGCCCCAGAGTTTGCGCTTGGTGAGGACGATCCCCAGGTCGGTCCAGCTGAATTTGGCTTTGACCCTGGCTTGTTCGGCCTGGATATCCACCAGCCCGCCGCCTTCGCGGATCAAGTCGATTTCGGCGTCGTTGGCGCCTTTGAAATCCCGTGGCTCGCGATACACCGCGTACCAGATCACCGCCCAGAGAATGCCCACTGCGCCGGTGGCCACGAACACCATGTGCCAGCCGAATTCATGCTGCAGCCAAGCCAATACCGGTGTCAGGAAAGCCAGGCCGACGAACTGTCCAGACGTGTAGAAACCGATGGCCGTGGCACGCTCACGCTCCGGGAACCAGGTGGTAACCACGCGACTGTTGATCGGATAGGCCGGCGCTTCCAGGGCACCGACCGCCATGCGCAATACGAACAGGGCGATGAAGCTGCCCGCGAAGCCGAGCATGACCGTGGCAATCGACCATAACAGGAGTGCAGCGGTATACAGAATGCGCGGCGGCACCCGGTCCACCAGCCAGCCACCGGGAATCTGCATGGCGGCGTAGGTCCAGCCGAAGGCCGAGAAGATCAGGCCGACGTGTATTGGATCGATGCCCAGGTCGCTGGTCAGCGCTGGCGCAGCGATCGACAGGTTGCTGCGGTCCAGGTAGTTGATCACCACGGTGATGAACAACAGGACCATGATGAAAAAACGCTTGCGGCTGGGTGCCGCCAACGACGCCTGCCCGGTGAGGGTTTGCGGTTGCATGGGGAGTGCCTCTTTTTATGTTTATTGAGGTCGTGATCGTTCCCACGCTCTGCGTGGGAATGCAGCCAGGGACGCTCTGCGTCCCAAAAGCGGACGCAGAGCGTCCTGTGAGGTATTCCCACGCAGAGCGTGGGAACAATCACCGCACAGGCATTACCACTCGGCAAAACTGCCGTCGGCATGGCGCCAGATCGGGTTGCGCCAACGGTGGCCAACAGCGGCGCGTTCGATCACATATTCCTCGTTGATCTCGATGCCCAGGCCCGGCCCGTTCGGGATTTTCACGAAGCCTTTGTCGTAATCGAATACCTGTGGATCCTTCACATAGTCGAGCAGGTCGTTGCTCTCGTTGTAATGGATGCCCAGGCTCTGTTCCTGGATGAACGCGTTGTAGCAGACAGCATCCAGTTGCAGGCATGCCGCCAGGGCAATCGGACCCAGCGGGCAATGCAGCGCCAACGCCACGTCATAGGCTTCGGCCATGTTGGCGATCTTGCGGGTTTCGGTGATGCCGCCCGCATGTGAAGCATCCGGCTGGATGATGTCG
Organism: Pseudomonas sp. PSB11; assembly: GCF_014596605.1. Classification (NCBI taxonomy): domain Bacteria; kingdom Pseudomonadati; phylum Pseudomonadota; class Gammaproteobacteria; order Pseudomonadales; family Pseudomonadaceae; genus Pseudomonas; species Pseudomonas sp. PSB11. The sequence continues at coordinate 176,877 of NZ_NOIO01000003.1, read as the reverse complement.
ACGTAGCCCTCGCTGAGCACGCGCTTGAAATCCCAGCGCGAGAACAGCCGCTCACCCAGGGCAATCGGCGTGCTGGTCAGCGGGGCCAGCTCCTTGAGCGCTTCGTAGTTTTCGCTGAGCACCGGTTCTTCGATGAACATCAGCTTGTACGGATCGAGTTCCTTCATCAGCACCTTGGCCATGGGCTTGTGCACCCGGCCATGGAAGTCGACGCCGATGCCGACGTTCGGCCCGACCGCATCACGCACGGCAGCCACGTTGGCCAGCGCCAGGTCGACTTTGTCGAAGGTATCGAGGAACTGCAGCTCTTCGGTGCCATTCATTTTCACTGCGGTGAAGCCCCGACTGACCGCTTCTTTCGCCGCGCGCGCAGTGTCTGCCGGGCGGTCGCCGCCGATCCACGAATACACGCGGATCTTATCCCGCACCTGTCCACCCAGCAGATCACTGACCGACACGCCCAGCGCCTTGCCCTTGATGTCCCACAACGCCTGGTCGATGCCGGCCAGGGCGCTCATGTGAATGGCGCCACCACGGTAAAAACCACCGCGGTACAGCACGGTCCAGATGTCTTCGATATTGCGTGGGTCTTTGCCGATCAGGTAGTCGGACAATTCCTCAACGGCAGCCGCGACAGTGTGAGCGCGGCCTTCGACTACGGGCTCGCCCCAGCCGGTCACGCCTTCATCGGTCTCGACCTTGAGGAAGCACCAGCGTGGCGGAACGATGAAGGTGGTCAGTTTGGTGATTTTCATCTGTCGGTCTCTCTTGTTAGATCCAGCGCTCGCAGCGCCAAAAAAGTCTTAGCGAAGGGCTTTCCAGGCAGTCACGTAGGCCTTGGCATTGGCCGCTACTTGCTCAGGCGTCATGCCCGGCTTGAACAACCCGGACCCGAGGCCGAAGCCTTTGACGCCCGCGTCGATAAACACCTGCATGTTGTCCGGGGTAATGCCACCGACGGGCGCCAGGATCGTTCCCGCCGGCAGCACCGCGAGCCAGGCCTTGACGACCGCCGGGCCCATCTGCTCGGCCGGGAACAACTTCAGCACATCAGCGCCCTCGGCCAGTGCCGCGAAGGCCTCGGTGGGGGTGGCAACACCGGGCGACAGATAAAGGCCAGCCGCTTTCGCCGCGCGCAACACCTTCGGATCGCTGTGGGGCATGACGATCACCTGGCCACCCGCTGCCTTTACCTGTTCAACCTGCTGCGGCGTCAGCACCGTACCCGCGCCAATCAGGCAATCGGCGGGCAACGTACTGCGCAGGATGCGGATGCTTTCGTACGGCTCCGGGGAATTGAGCGGCACTTCGATGACGCGAAATCCGGCTTCATACAGGACTTCGCCGATAGCAGCGGCCTCTTGCGGGCGCAGGCCACGCAGGATCGCGATCAGCCCGTTTTGCGCCAGTGCGTGTTTGAGCATGTCAGGACTCCAGTCAGGGTTAACGATGTGGCGTGGGCGAGATCAGGCCGGCAGCCAGTGCCAGCTGCCACAACCCGCGTTCGGTGGCCTGCTCGGCCAACGTCACCCGCGCATAACCGCAGGCATCGAGCGCGCGGCTGTAGCGGCTGCACAGTTGGGAATTGCCAATCAGGATGATCGAAGGCAGCTGCACGCTGTTGCGTCGACGACGTTGCACGCAAGCCAGGGCCGACAGTTCATGGCCGATCAACAGGCCGGACAAGTAATCGGCTTGCGCCGTGGCGCTGAGCTCGCCGGTCAGACCGAGGCTGCGGGCGCTGAACAAGGTCGACAAGGGGCCGATTTCGCCGTCCGACGACAACGCCACCTGCACGCCGCGATCGAACGCATCGCCATCGAATGACGCGCCGCGTTGCTGGGTACGCCCCAGAATGCTGTGTTCGCTGAGCACGGCGAAGACTTCACCGGTCATGAAGGTATCGAAATGCACGATGCAGCCGTCGGCCACTTCCACCCATTTCGAATGGCTGCCCGGCAGGCCGATCAGCAGATCGGTGCCCGCCTCCCCTGCGATGTTCTGCAGTACGCCGAGCACTTGGGTTTCTTCGCCGCGCATCACGTTCGGCAGGCGCGAACGCTGGATCACCCCCGGCACGATGTGTACATCGACACCGCGAAGACTGCGCACGGTTTGCAGGGCGGTACCGAGATTGGCGACGTTCGCCGGCGTGTCGCGATAAGCCGCCTCGCGCCAGCCCTGGGCGCTGCCCACCATGCCGCAGGCTATCACCGGCAAGTCAGGCTGTTCGTCGAGCCAATCGCCACAGGCCTGGTCAAAAGCCAGTTCAAAACCATCGACGCACTCGCGGCCGTTGATCATTCGCGCAGCCTTGGGCAACTGCATGATCCCCGACGACAACGAGCGCTGTTCGAGCACCTGGCCGCCCGCGGCAAGTTTGTAGGCACGTAATGAGGTTGTCCCCCAATCGAGCGCGATTAATTGCGCCTGCATCGCTTCACCTGTTCTGTTTTTGGCAGTGAGTGAGGCGGACTATAAACCTTGGCGCCGCCAAATCTCAATATATAAATATCAATCCCATATATTGAGACAAGACAAAAAAAGATCGCAGCCTTCGGCAGCTCCAGGATCGGGTTTACACGCGATTCATGGCGCTGCCGAAGGCTGCGATCTCTTAAACGGTATCAATTACCCTCGGCAAAATCCCGCAAGACGGCCCCGTCCATGCGGTAGCGCACCCACTCTTCCTGCGGCTGCGCGCCCAGGGATTTGTAGAAGTCGATAGCCGGGGTGTTCCACTCCAGCACGCTCCATTCGAAGCGCCCACAGTCGTTGGCACAGGCGATTTTCGCCAGGTGCCGCAACAAGGTTTTACCCGCACCGCCACCGCGCTGTTCCGGTGTGATGTACAAGTCTTCGAGGTACAGGCAGTTGCTGCCCAGCCAGGTGGAGTAGCTGAAAAAGAACACCGCAAAACCGATGGGCACCCCCTCGCGCAGGCAGATCAGGCCATGGGCCGTCGCGCCTTCACTGAACAGGCTGCGCTCGATGTCGGCGACACTGGCGATGACTTCATGGCGAGCACGTTCGTAGTCGGCCAGTTCAGTGATGAACGCGAGGATTTGCGGCGCGTCACTGGGGGTTGCCGGGCGGATTTCGATCGTCATGGACGTGCCTTGTCAGAAGTTGAAAACGCCATACTAAGGCGCCGCTCGGCCTGTGGCGAGGGGACTTGTGGCATGTGGCAGGTGATTCATCTGTGGCAGGTGATTCATCGGCGGGGCTCGATCCTGCTGTGGGTCTAGACCGTTCGTCGCTGATCAGGCACCAATTCAAAACGGGGGCGGACCAACATCAGGTAAGGACTCTTAATCAATGGAGACACCGCGCCATGCTCTCGACCAGGTTGACCGCCCTCGCCCTCGCTGTCCTGATGTCCCCGCTTGCCATCGCTGCCACGACCGCGTCCGGCACCGGCCTGACCAACCCGGTCGAAACGCCCAGAGCCCCCGCCCTCCAGAGCGTCCCCCTGATCAACATCAACGGCACGGGCGTCGACAGTAACTTGCCGCCGTCGACTGGCACCGATCCGCGGATCCAGGGTAACGATGCGGGCCGCCAGGGCGGCTTGAACCTGCCCGATACCAAGACACCTGATAACGCCAGCCCCGGCATAGGCTCTACCACCACCGAAAGCCCGGGCTCAATAGGCGGCGCGAGCCAGTAGCTCGCCACTTTACCGACTCATCACAACGAAGAGGTAACCATGAACGCCGATAAAAACCTGGAAAAAGAAGTCCTGACCCGCCTCCTGCACGCCCACCCCAGCGGTCTGGGCAAGGAGGTGCTGGACAATTACCGGGGGGAGAAAGTCGTGGCCAGTACCCTCGCCGCACTGCAGGAGCGTGGACTGATCCAGCACGGCAACGTGCAATGCAACGAAGCCGGCGAACACTCGCTGAACCTGCCGATCAAACTCAGCGCTGCCGGCGTCGAAGCGGCACGCAAGCTGGATGTTTGAACCCACCAAGAAGCCAGGAGAAATCCCATGCCTCGTGGAAGCAAAGACAAATACACCGCCGAGCAGAAACGCAAGGCTGAACATATCGAAGACAGTTACGAGCGCAAAGGCGTGTCCAAGGACGAAGCCGAAGCGCGTGCCTGGGCGACCGTGAACAAACAGTCCGGCGGTGGTGAGCGTGCCGGTGGTTCAGGGCGCAAGAAGCCGGCCCGCGCCAAGGCGCAGGATCGAGAGGAATCGTCGCGACGCGCAGTGCTCAGCCGTGAAGGTCATTCGCGCAACAGCAAGGCTTCGCGCGAGGTGCAGACCGTCGACAGCCTGATGAAAGAAGCCCGGGCGAAGAATATTCCGGGCCGGTCCAGCATGCGCAAGCAGGAGTTGATCGAGGCGTTGCGCAAGGCTGGCTGATATATGTTGAATGCCAGGGCCTCTTCGCGAGCAAGCCCGCTCCCACAAGAATTACGTGACGACAAGATCCCTTGTAGGAGCTGGCTTGCCAGCGATGACGGTCGATCAGGCGCCGAGAGTCCTGCAGATAAAAGCATCTACCTCGGCAATCCCAGGCGAAGTCGCCGGCCCCCACCGGGTCACCGCCAGCGCCGCTGCCGCATTGGCCCGTTGCGCGGCATCAAGCGCAGACAACCCCTGCGCCAATCCCGCCACGAACACCCCGGCATGGGCATCGCCGGCGCCATTGCTGTCCACCGCCTGCACCTTGAAACCTGGTACATGCCGACGTTCGCCTTGCTGATGAACCCAGCATCCTTGCGGCCCGTCGCGAACGACCATGAGGACATCGCGCGGCAAATGTTCAACCAGACGATCCAGCGCCTGATCGATTTGCGTTGCACCTGTAATCTTCAACGCTTCGGCGCTGTTACTGGTCCACACGTCGATGCGCGCCAACAACGTTTGCATCAGCGGCGCATCCGGGGAATCCACCAACGGCCCCGGATCGAACACCACATTGATCCCGTTCGGCAACGCCAGCACCCAATCCACCAGCGCCCGCGCCTTCCCCGCCTGCAGGAGGCTGTAGCCGCTGACGTAGACATAATCGCCCGCCTCGACCGGCACGCTGCCCAGGTCTTGCGCAGTCAATTCGCCTTCGGCACCGATGTAGGAAACGAAACTGCGTTCGGCCGAGGCGTCGGTGATGGCGACGCATAACCCGGTATCGCGCTCGGCGCGCTCAGTAATGCCGATCCGGATGCCTTCGGCGTTCATTGCTTCACGCGCCAGGTCACCGAATCGCCCGGTGCCGTGGCGACCGAGGTAGACCACCGAAAGCCCATTGCGCTGGGCGGCTGCCATTACATTAAAACCGCCGCCAGCCTGGAAACTCGCGGACTGCGCCAACACATCGCCCCCCGCTTGCGGCAATTTATCCACGGCCATGACCAGGTCGATGATGACCTGGCCCGTGTGCAGCATCTTAGGCATGAGCATTCTCGATCAACGCGGCCCGACGGTCTTTCGCCCCGCCGAGCACCCGATAAATGCCACCGGCGACCACGAAGGTCACGATCCAGCCGAGACCGTTATGCCCCAGCCACGAGTCGGACAGGAAGCCTTTGAACCAGACGTTTTCTGCCGTGGTGCCGATGGTGGTGAAACTGAAACCGAGCACGATCGCCACCGCCCAGGCACCGAACGCGCGCCACTCGACGCCGCCTTGATACCAGTAGGCGCTACGCGGGCTGACGTCCAGCAGGTCCTTGGGACTGTAGTAATGACGATGAATCAGATCGACCACGAAGATCCCTACCCATGCCGTGATCGGCACCGCCAACAGGGAAATGAAGGTGATGAACGGGCCATAGAAACTGTCGGCGATCAACATGAAGTAAATCGAACCGGCGAAGATCGCCACGATGTCCACCACCACGGCGTAGACGCGCTTGACCTTCAGGCCGAGGGTCAGTGTGGTCAGGCCGGCGGAATACACCGACAGGTTGTTCGACAGCAGCAGGCCACCGAACGCGGTGATCAGGTAGGGCACGGCCATCCAGGTCGGCAGCATGTCGCGGATGGCGATGATTGGGTCAGTGGCCTGGGCCAGGTCGCTGTTGCCCACCGACAACAGGCCTCCGAGGGTGATCAACAGCACCAGTGGAATGCCCGCGCCGAACGCCGCTGACGCCACCAGGCGCACGGCCTTCACACTGCGGTGCTGGTAACGCGACATGTCCGCGCCAGCGTTGGCCCAACCGATCCCGGTGCCGGCCGCCATGGTGCCGATACCGATGATCATCGCGCTCATAGGTGCCGGTGCGGCGTTGAACACCGCGCTCCAGTCGATGGTGGCGCAAAGGAAACCGCCGACCAGGATATTCAGTGCCCCGAACACATAGGTCGCCCACTTCTGGATCACCAGCAATGTGGCGTGACCGAGGCCGGACACCGACAAGGTCAGCAGCACGAATATCGCGATGAACAGCAGGGTCAGCAGTGGCGCGCTTTTGGCCTCTACCGGCGAACCAAAGAGGATCGAGCACAGCGACAGCAGAACGAACGCGGCGGTGGTGGTGTTGACGGTTTCCCAGCCCAGGCGCGACATCAGCGACACCAGGGTCGGGCCAATATTGCCGCGCACGCCGAAGATGGCGCGTGACAGGGTCAGGCTTGGCGCGCGGCCACGACGACCGGCGATGGATATGATCCCGACCACCGCGAAGGAACCGGCGGCGCCGAGGATCGCGACAATGATTGCCTGCCAGATCGCCAACCCGCGAAACGCCACGAGGGTCGCGCCCAGCGGCAGGCCGAGAATGGAAATGTTGGCAGCGAACCAGACCCAGAACAGCTGCAGCGGATGGCCATTGCACTCGGCCTCCGGCACCGGCTCGATGCCGCGGGTTTCCAGTTGCCCGGCGTTCGATGAACTCATGAAAAATGCTCCTGTTGCCATTTTTGTGGTTGTGGGCAATTCAGATATTGGGTGGCTCCCGACAATCCCCTGTAGGAGCTGCCGCAGGCTGCGATCTTTTGACCTTGATTTTCAGCGACCTCAAGGCCGCCAAGATCAAAAGATCGCAGCCTGCGGCAGCTCCTACAGGGGCTCCTCAGCGCAGGGTGAGGAGTCCTCTGACGAGGGGTTCAAGTTCCAGATCATTGACCGCCTTGACCTTCTCGATCATCGCCACCGGCCAACTCTCCAACCCAAGGCAAGCCCCGAGCATCGCCCCCAGAATCGCCGCGATGGTGTCGGTGTCGCCGCCCAGGCTTGCCGCCATGCACAGCGCGTCGAAGGCATTCATTTCGCCGATGGCCACTTGCTGGGCCAGGGCAAACGACACCACCACCGACTCCTGGGACGCCACCGAGGTGCCGATCACGTCGTACAGCACATCGGCGAGCAACGCCTTGTCACTGTCGACGCTGATGCTGCGCGCCCAACTGATGCGCGAAGCGATTCGTCCGCCGGCAACCCAGTGGCCATGGCCTTCGGCTTGCTGGGCGATTTGCTGGCCGAGGTTCAGCGCCTCGCCCAGGTCCATGCCGTTGATGCCGGCGGAAACCACCGCCGCCACCGCCGCCGCGCTGGAAATGCCCAGCGTGGTGTTGTGGGTGACCTGGCAGGCCTGCACCACGGCATCGATGAAGCGCTCGGGACTGGCCACGTCCGCGGCAATCCCGACCGGCGTGATCCGCATCGCCGCGCCATTGGTAGTGCCGTAGCGACCAGCTTCTTCGGGCGAATGGCCGGCGAGGATCATTTCGATCGCGCGTTTGGTCGAAGGGCCGAGCAAGTCCTGCGAGCCCTTGGCCTGCATCACGGCTTCCCATTCGATCAAGCGCTGTGCCAGCACCGTGGGTTGGATATTGCCTTGACCTTCGAGCAACAGTTGGCCGACCAGAATGGCTTGTTCGGTGTCGTCGGTGATCGAGCCCTTGGGCATATTGGCGGCGATCGGCTGATCGGGACCGGCATCTTCAAGGCCGGTGATCTCGCCAAAGCGCGCCCGAATCTGGCTGCGACTAAGGGATTGGGTCGGCATGCCAAGCGCATCGCCCAGCGCCAGGCCATAAAACGCGCCTAGCGCACGATTGAGCGCCGTCATTTCGATGGTCCGAATTGCAGGTGCAGGCGAAAATGCACAGGATCGAGCAGGCTTTCCACCTGTTCCATGAAGCGGTTTTTCCGGTCATAGGTGGTGCGCAAGGCCTTGAGGAAAACCGTGCCGACCGGCCGCCCCAACAGTTCGGCATCGGTGGCGTTCAACGGCTCGGCGCCGATCCATTGATCACCGCGCTCGCCGATATAGCCATAGGCGGCCAACGTGATGGTCAGCGAGTTATCGATCAAGCCAACCCGCGGCAGGCTTTCCAGGCCGCCGGTAGCAGGCATCAATGAGCGTTCAAGGGAGACCAGCGTGCCATCGTTGGATCGGCGGCGACGGTCCAGGGTGATGAACTGGTCAGTGCCGAAACGCGGTAGCAGGTCGGGACGGCTCACGGCTTCCAGCCGCAACACTTCGGTATTGACCAGTGCGCCGCTGTCGGCAAGGGCCTGGGCCCAGCCGCTGCGCTGATCCAGTACCACACCGTCGAAAGTGACGATGGACCCGACCCCGCTTTGCGTCGCAATGTAGTTGCGCCGTTTCAGCTCGGCTAGCGCTTCACGCAAGGTTCCTCGGCTGACTTTGAATTCTTGAGCCAACTGATGCTCGCCCGGCAGATGAAAACCGTCCTCCATGAGACCGCTTTCGATGCGCCGAATGAGTTCGTCGACCACCCGTTGTTTCTTGTCAAAGCGTACCTGTCTAATCATGTACAAATTGATACCCGAAACGGGTTGCGACGGGCAAGAAATATTTACGGGAGATGACAGAAGGGATCGTTCCCACGCTCTGCGTGGGAATGCAGCCCGGGACGCTCTGCGTCCCTTTCGAGAGCTGGAACGCGGAGCGTGGGAACGATCAATTGTAGGGTTAACGCTGCTTGAGGCGGTCGATGACGACGGCCAGCAACAGGATCGATCCGCGGATCACGTACTGGTAGAACGTATCGATGTTTTTCAGGTTCATCGCGTTCTCGATGATTGCCAGGATCAACACCCCGGCAATCACATGCCGGATCATGCCGATCCCGCCACTGAGCGACACGCCGCCGAGCACGCAGGCCGAGATTACCGTCAGCTCGAAGCCCTGGCCGATCATCGGCTGGCCCGAGGTCATGCGCGATGCCAGGATCACCCCGGCCAGTGCACCGATCAGGCCGTGCACGGCGAAGATGATGATCTTGGTCCGGTCAACGTTGACCCCCGCCAGCAGCGCCGCTTCCTGGTTGCCGCCGATGGCCATGGTGTTGCGCCCGTAGGTGGTGTAGTTGAGCAACCAGCCAAAGAACAGGAAGCAGACGATGGTGATCAGGATCGGCACCGGCACCCCGAACAACTGGCCGTTGCCGAACACGAAGAACGACTCCTGGGACACCCCCACCGCCTTGCCATTGGCGAAGATGTAGGCCAGACCGCGCACGATCTGCATGGTCGCCAGCGTGGTGATCAGTGCGTTGACCCGCAGCTTGGCAATCACGATGCCGTTGATCAGGCCGACGATCAGCCCCATCGCCAGCGCCGCGCTGACACCGAGAAATACGCTGTCGGTGTCACGCATGACCACGGCGGCAACCACCCCGGCGCAGGCGATCACCGATCCCACCGACAAGTCGAAATGCCCGGACGCCAGGCAGTACAACATGGTGCATGCCGCGATCCCGGTGGTGGAAATCGCCAGGCCCAGGCCGCGCATGTTCAATGGCGAGAGGAAGTTGTCGATCAGCAAGGTGCAGAGCACGAAGATACCGACGGCCGCCAGCAGCATCACCCAGTCATCGAGAAAGCGCCGCAGGTCCAGGGGTTTGCGTGCAGTCGGCAGGGTTTCGTTTTGGGTTGTCATCATAGTCACCTCTCAGTTCGCCACGCCGTCAGCGCGTTGGCGCGGCAAAGCCAGTTGCAGCAGGTTGGATTCATTGGCCTGTTCGCGGCTCAGTTCGCCGCGCAGCGCGCCTTCGCACAACACCAGGATGCGGTCGGAAATGCCCATCACTTCCATCAGGTCGCTGGACACCACGATCACCGCAATGCCGCTGGCGGCCAGGTTATGGATGATCTGGTAGATTTCGGCCTTGGCGCCGATGTCGATGCCACGGGTGGGCTCGTCGAGCAGCAGGACTTTCATCGGCATCGACAGCCAGCGACCGAGAATGGCCTTCTGCTGGTTGCCGCCGGACAGGAACTTGATCTGTTGCCCGGCGTGTGGCGTTTTTACCTTGAGCGCCTTGATCTGCTTGTCGGCGTTGCCCTTCTCCCACAGGCCACGCAACAGGCAACCAAAGGTTGAATGCGCACCACGGGCGCTGATGTTGATGTTCTCGGCGACGCTTGCCAGCGGCAGGATGCCCTCCTTCTTGCGGTCTTCTGGACAGAGCAGGATCCCGGCCGCAATCGCATCCCGGGGCGAGCGCAGTTTCAGTTCATGGCCGCGCAGTTCAAGACGCCCGGCGCTGTTGCGCTCCAGCCCGCTAAGCAGGCGAAACAATTCCGTGCGCCCCGCGCCGACCAGGCCGAACAAGCCAAGGATCTCACCCTTGTGCGCATCGAAACTCACCGGTTCGCGCAGGCCTGGCCCGAGCAGGGCATCGACCTTCAACGCCACCGCGCCGCGCTGGCGCGGGCGGTAATCGTAGATGTCCTGAATGTCGCGACCGACCATGCAGGTGACCAACTGATCATGGGTCAACTCGCTCATGTCTTCGAAGGTGCGCACGTAACGGCCGTCCTTGAACACCGTCACCGCATTGCAGATGCGGAACACCTCCTCCATGCGATGGGAGACGTAGAGCACCACTTTGCCTTCATCGCGCAGCCGACCGATGATCGCCATCAAGCGGTCGATCTCCCGCGCCGAAAGACTGCTGGTGGGCTCGTCGAAAGCGATGACATGCGCACCACGGGACAACGCCTTGGCGATCTCGACCAGCTGCCGCTGACCGAGGGACAAGCGCCCGACTTTCTCCTGCGGGTCGATTTCGTCGGCCAGGCCCCTGAGACAGGCCAGGGCTTGCTGACGCAACGTTGCGCGATTGATCAAGCCGAAACTGGCCGGCAGGTGACCGAGAAACAGATTTTCCGCCACGGTCATTTCCGGCACCAGGTGCAGTTCCTGATGAATCACCGCGACCCCGCTGCCAATGCTGTCGGCCGTGGACTTGAACGCCATCGTCTGGCCGCCGATCTGCAGGTCGCCGCTGCTCGGGGTGTAGGCGCCGCCGAGGATTTTCAGCAGGGTCGACTTGCCGGCACCGTTCTCGCCCATCAAGGCATGAACCTGCCCCGGATGGGCGACGAAGTTAATGTTGTCCAGCGCCTTCACACCGGGAAAGGTCTTGCCGATCCCGTTGAAGCGCAAGCTGCCACTGCCACTCAAAGAGCTGCCGGTGTGTTGTTGTACTTGTCTTTGGGCCATAACCACCTCATCGCACAGATCGGGCAACCCCGCTGCCAGGGTCACCGATGAAATCAACCGGCCCTCAGTTCCACAGGCCGATCTTTTCCAGTTCCTGCTTGAAGTTGTCGCGCGTGATCAGTGTCACGTCGTCCATGGCGGTGTATTTCGCCGGTTCTTTGCCGCTGGTGACCCACTCGTACATCATGCTGGCGGTGTTGTAGCCCTCGATGTGCGGGCTTGGCAGCATCGACCCGTAGAAGCCGCTGTCGGGTTTCTTAAGCTCGCCAATGGCGTCGGTGCCGTTGATGCCGATGCCGATCACGTTCGACGCGGCAAAACCGGCGGCTTCAGTGGCACGCACGCCACCCAGCACCGTGTTGTCGTTCATGCCGCCGATGATCAGGTTCTTCGCCGCGCTCGGTAGCTTCACCAGTGCCGAGTTGGTGGCGTCCATGCTGCCCGGTACGTCGAGGGTTTTCAGGGCCGCGAACAGGATGTGGTCTTTGGGCATGCCGGCATCTTCCAGCGCCTTGACCGAGCCGTCGGTGCGTTTCTTGCCGGTGTCGAGTTCGTTGAAGGTATTGATCACCGCATAGGTGTCTTTCCACTCCCAACCGCGCTTCTTCGCCTCGGTGGCCATGGCGCTGCCTTGCTTCTGGCCGACTTCAAAGGCGGCCATGCCCAGGTATGGGACGTCCTCCATGAACTTGCCACTGGCATCGACGAAGCGGTCATCCACGGCGATCACTTTCAAGCCATTGAGCTTGGCCTTGGCCATGATCGCAGGGCCCAGGGACACGTCCGGCGGGCAGATCACGAAGCCCTTGGCGCCGTTGGCGGCCAGGCTGTCGATGGCCGACAGGGTTTTCTCGCCATCGGGCACGGCGATCTTGATCAGGGTAAAGCCCTTCTCCTTGCCGGCCTTTTCAGCGAAGGCCCATTCGGTCTGGAACCAGGGTTCCTCCGCTTGCTTGACCAGGAAACCGATTTTCACTTCCTCAGCCGCCAGCAGCGTGCTGCTCAGGCTGAACGCGCTGACCGCCACGGCGGCGCAGCATAGGGAACGGATGGCATGACGACGATTCATAAGCTGACTCCTTGTTGTTTTTGTTGAGCGTAGTGCCAATAGTCATATCGTATGATGATTGAATTTCAGGCGCAGTTTTGCACCTGAGGCCCGGATGACCTAGTCGTGGTACATCACTGAGCGCCCGCCATCGATGGTGATGCACGAAGCGTTGATGAACGGTGCTTCATCACTGGCCAGGAACACTGCGGTCATGGCCACCTCGATTGGCTGGCCGATGCGCCGCGGCGGGTGCAGGTCAAAGGCGCGCTGACGTTCGGCCTGGGGGTCGGCAAAGCCGTTCCAGTAGTCGACGTTCAATTGGGTTTCGATGTAGCCCGGCGCGATGGCGTTGACCCGAATGCCCTTGGGTGCGTATTCGATACCCAGGGCGCGGGTCAGGCCGAGCAGGCCGTGCTTGGCCACCGGATAAGGGAAGCAGCCTGGAATGATGTGGGTGGAATGGGTGGAGGCGATGTTGATGATGCTGCCGATACCCTGCTCGATCATCTGCGGCAATACAGCCTTGCAGCCGTACCAGGCACCGTCCAGGTCAATGGCGAAGCAGCGACGCCAGTCTTCCTCGGTCATTTCCAGCGGATCTCGGAACACGTTGACCCCAGCACAGTTGACCAACACGTCGATCCGCCCGTGAAGCTCAACCGCCAGCCTGGCCATCGCCTGCAAGTCCTGCTGCTGGGAAACGTCGGCCTTGATCGCCACCACGTCAGCCCCTTTGCTCCGCCACTGTGACGCGACGTTTTCGACTTTTTCGGCCTGGATATCGCTGATGACCAGCTTGGCCTGCTGGGAAGCGAAGGTCGCAACGATCGCCTCGCCGATGCCCTGAGCGGCGCCGGTCAGCAGTACGACTTTGTTTTTCAGGCGCTCGCCCTTGGGTGGCTCGGGCACCGGCGGTAACGAAAGAGGTTCAGCCATGGATCAGGACTCCTGTTCGAAAGCACGACGAAAACCGGACGTCAGGTCCGGTCAAAAGGGCGTTGAGGAAGAAACAGGCAGGCGCGAAACGTTTCAGCATCGGGGTGCTTTGAAACGCGGACTCCACGAGGGAGTGCGGGGGAATATCGCTGCATCACTTCACCTGTTTTGTTTTTGTAAGTGTGAGTGCGTGTAACTGATGGCGCCGACTATAAACCCGACGCGCAGGAAATCTCAATATATATATTTGCATCCCATATTTAGGGATTTAACCTGAGAATCGGCTACAGAACTTTCCTGCAACGTCGACGCGAATCGCCAGCACCGCCCCATCCAGCGGATGCCCCAAGGGGCTCGCGGCGCTGGTGATGTACAGGGTTTTCAGGTCCGCATCGCCGAATACGCAACTGGTCGGACGGCTGACGGGCAGTTCGACCACTCGATCGACCTGCCCGTCCGGTGTCAGCCTGAGTAGGCAACTGCCGTCCCATCGGGCATTCCAGACAAAACCCTCGGCGTCCATTGCCGAGCCGTCCGGGCCGCCGAGTGGATGAGGACCGAACCAGGCTTGTGGCGGGTCAAGATGGCCGTCAGCACGAATGAAGTATCTGCACAACGTGCCGTCGAGACTGTCACCGAAATAGACGGTAGTGGCGTCGTCGCTCCACAACAACGTATTGGGGATACCCAGCCCACGCAGCAGTGGCGTGACCCGCGCATCGCTATCGATTCGGAACAGGCCACCGCAACGCCGTTCGACGGGCAGGTCTTCGCCCTGCTCGCCGATGTTGTTCTGCATGGTGCCAAGCCACAGCCTGCCCTGGGCATCGCAGCGGGCTTCGTTGGCGCGGTTACCAGGCTGCGGATCCGCGACGCAAAACAAGCTCAGTCGCGGTTCCAATCCCGGAGAATCAAGGTCAAGCCGATACACGCCGCTGCTCAAGGTCACCAGCGCATCACCGCTCGTACAGGGGATGAATGCCGACACATGCTCCGGCATCTGCCAGATCTGCACGTTGGCGCCGATCAACCGCAGCGCCTGTTTGCCGGCAATGTCCACCCAGTACAGCGCCTGGGTCGGCGCATCCCAGAACGGACCTTCGCCGAGTTGCGCCCGGTGCTCGGTAACCGCAGTCAACGTCATGAAACCTCCTGCTTTTTTATTGTTTTTCGGTACGAGCCGGCTGGCTGGCGATGGCGTCCTTCAGAGCCACATCGCCAGCAAGCCGGCTCCTACAGGTTGTCAGCCGGCTTTTTTGTCGGCCATGACCTGCGGGTAATAGCGCTTGATCGCCAGGTCGGCGTTATCGATCAGGGTCATGCAGGCCCACACACCCCGCGCGGTGTCCCGGGCGGCGATGGCGTCGGCCATGTCTTTATGAATGGGCAAGGTGCGGCGCAGCTCGTCGGGGTCGGCGGCGGACACTTCGAAACACACTGCCAACAGTGCGCCCAGGGCCGGGACCATTTGCTCGATGAATTGATTGTGGCTGGCAGCGAGAATGCACTCGTGGAAGAGCTGGTCGGCGCGGTTGTAATCAACGCCACTGTCCACCGCCCGCGCCAACGCGTTGTAGGCCAATGAAATGGCGTCGAGCTGTTCGGCGGTTGCGCGTTCGCAGGCCCAGCGCACGGCCATCGGTTCGATGGTGCGGCGCAAGTCGAGCAAGTCATCGACGAAATTTTCCGGCAAGCCGCTGCGTGACAGCCAGCCTACGACCTGCGGATCGAAGAGGTTCCAGCGCCGCACCGGCAACACCCGCGTACCGACTTTAGGCCCGACTTCGAGCATGCCCTTGGCGACCAGGGTCTTGATGGCTTCGCGGATAACGGTGCGACTGACACCCAGTTGTTCGCCGAGGTCAGCTTCGACCTTGAGCGTCTCCCCCGGCTTGACGTGCCGGGCAGCGATCCAGCAGCCCAGCCAATCAACCGTCGAGGCGTGAAAACTGCTGGACATGGACACCTCAAAGCCGTTTGTGATGGGTGTCCACGCTAATCATCATATGATTGGCTGTCAATTCGAATTTTCAAGATCAATGTGGGAGCGGGCTTGCTCGCGAAGGCGGCATGACAGACGACAATGATATTGAATGTTATGTCCTCTTCGTCGGAACGCCGCCCGGAGCAAGCCCGCTCCCACAGTGTTGTGGTCAGGGTTCGAGGCCGATGGGGAAGAACTCTCCACCGCTCCACACGCCCAGCCAACGCTGCCCGTCGATCTCTCGCGTCACCGCCAGCTCTACCAGTTGGTAGAACACATTGCGATGGATCAGTGCTTCGAGATTGGTGCGCACATGCACGTAAGGCGCCGGCTCTTGAGTGGCTGGATCGATCACCACGCGAATCGGGTGCTCGGGACCGGCCTCGGTGGTTTCGTCGACATTGGTGGTGAAGCGCAACACCTGCGCCTCGCCCTCGCCTTCCACGTCCACCGCAATCGCCACGAAGGGCGCATCGTCTACCTTGATCCCGACCTTCTCGACCGGAGTGATGAGGAAGTAATCATCACCGTCACGGCGAATGATGGTGGAGAACAGCTTGACCATCGGCTTGCGTCCGATCGGCGTGCCCAGGTAATACCAGGTGCCGTCGCGGGCGATGCGCATGTCGATGTCGCCGCAAAAATCGGGGTTCCACAGGTGGACCGGTGGCAAGCCTTGGGTCTTGGGGATTTGCCCCAGCAGGTCATTGGCTTTTTGCGGGCCACTCATGGTGCTCTCCTTGAAATTACTGGTCGCTGAGCCCCAATAGGCTACGCGCGTACTGCTGCAGCGGCGGGCCCATCAGGTCTTCTGGTTTTTCGTCGTGGAATGTCAGTAGACCGCCACGACTGTTGATACGTGCAGTATCAATCAAATACTGGGTGCTGGTCTCGATCAACATGATCTGAATCACGCCGGTATCGATACCAAGGCGATCCAGGGCCTCCTGATCCAGCCATTCATCCGAGTTGCCAATGCGGTCATCGGACTTGGCGAAACGGGTATAGAGCAGGTAGTGGGCACCGACGGCACGGGCTTCGCCCATGGCCTGGTCAAGGCCTTGCGGTGTGCGGGCGCGGCGAACCATCGGGAAATACTCGACGAAACCATCGAAGGCGACTTCGGCGATCACATTGGGGCGCGGGTAGACGGCACTGCCCGGCGGCATAAAGGCGCCCTGGGCAATGTAGACGAACGAGTCCGGCTGGATACGCAGGTTATTCACCCGGCGGCTGTCACTGTGGTCCAGCAGGCCGGCGTCACTCATGTGGTAGCGAGTCCCTTCGGCCATGTCGCTGACATTCATGCAGCCACCGAGCGCCATAATGGCCAGCAGCAAAACCAGGCTACGCATCCTATCCTCCAGGGGCCGGTGACGGAAAACCGGCGAATGGCCTTAGGATGCAGCTTTTACGCCAGCTCAAGTGCGTCGCCGCTTGATAAATCGCATTCGCGAGCAGGCTCGCTCCCACAAGGGTTGGCGCCATACCTGTGGGAGCGAGCCTGCTCGCGAAGAGGCCGACTCAGCCGCCGATAATCTTCATGACGGTGGCACCACCGGAAAACGCCACTTCCTGCTTGTCACCCAAGGCTTTCACCAGCAGTCGTTGCAACGCCGGCAACGCTTGATGACGCGGCTTGTCCAGCAGATCGCCCACATAGTGGCGATTGCTTGACGACAAACAGCCATGCAGCCAGCCCGTGGACGACAGGCGCAACCGGGAGCAGGTGCGGCAGAACGGCACGCTTTCATTGGCTATCACGCCGAAATGCCCCAGCCCCGGAATTTCATAACGCACAGCGGTGGCATCGACAGGCGCATCGGCCTGGAGATATTCATAACGCTCGCCGATCAGGCCCAGCAGCTGTTGCAGGCTGACAAACTGCTGCAGGAAGGCATTGGAGTCGCTGGCCAGGTGGCCCATGCGCATCAACTCGATGAAGCGCAGTTCATAACCGCGTTCCAGGCAATAATCGAGCAGCGGCATTACCTGATCGAGGTTCTGGCCGCGCAGCGGCACCATGTTGACCTTGACCTTCATGCCCGCTGCACGGGCCTGGTCCATGCCGTCAAGCACCGTCGCCAGATCACCGCCACGGGCAATGCCGCGAAACGCAGAGGCGTCGAGGGTATCGAGGGAAACGTTGATGCGTCGAATGCCGGCATCCACCAGGATCGGCAGCTTCTTCGCCAGTAGCTGGCCGTTGGTGGTCAGGCTGATGTCCTGCAGCCCCATCTGGCCGACGGCCGCCATGAAGGCTTCGAGTTTCGGACTGACCAGCGGTTCGCCACCGGTGATGCGCAAGCGCTCGATACCCGCCGCTTCAATCAGGTAGGCGACGCCACGCGCCATGGCTTCGGCCGACAATTCATCCTGCGCAGCCACCAGCCGCTTGCCGTTGGGCACGCAGTAGGTACAAGCATAATTGCAGGCTGAGGTCAGGCTGACTCGCAAATTGCGGAAACGCCTGCCTTGTCGGTCAACGATCATGATCACTCCGGCGCAAGAATATTCGGGCTTGCTAAAACTTGACTCACAAATCAAGTTTTAGCAAGCCCTCTGCCTGAGTATATTCCTGCACTGCTGCGCCATGTAGCGAAATCACGCGCAATAAGGCGGCCGAATGGCTCAACTGCTCGGGGTATCGCTGTCCCGCTTGCGCTTGTTGCCCATGCGCACGCCGATGTCCATCAGGAACTGGAAGAAGCCTTCCTGGTCTTCCAGCACATTGCTCCAGAACGGCGAGTGGTAGAGCGCTACGGCTCCGTGCACCAGCGCCCAGGACGCGCAATAATGGAAATAAGGTGGCACGTCTTCAAGCTTGCCTTCGCTGATCCGGCCCTTGATAAGCAAGGTCAAGCGTTCGAAGTTCGAGGCGCGGATCTTGTGCAGCTCCTCGACCATCTCCGGCACCTGGTTGCCCTTGACGACCTTTTCTTCCAGGCGGTCAAACAACCGGTACCGCTGCGGGTCGCGCATGCGGAATTCGAAATAGGCGCGGGACAGGGCCTCCTTGTCCTTGTCGACATCGGCCGAATGCAACAGCTCGTTCAAATCGCGCTCATAGTCGAGCATCAGGCGCAGATAGATTTCGGCCTTGGACTTGAAGTGCTTGTAGATCGTGCCTTTGCCGATACCGACAGCATCAGCAATCATCTCGACGGTGACACTGTCTTCACCCTGGTCGAGGAACAGCTTGAGCGCGGTATCGAGAATTTCTTGCTCGCGGCGACGAAACTCACGGACCTTACGAGGTTCTTTATGCATAAGAAAAGGTCTGTAGGGGTCAAAATTCGAAGCCGCGTATTATGCCTAAATTGCGCAAAAATGCACGGATCATCCGACCATATCTGTGTTTCTTGATGATTTCTCGCAACATCGTCCGTTGATGAGAACTCTTCTGAAGCGCCCGTATTCCAAATTTGTTTAAAAACCACGGCCTACAAACTGGACGGTGCGAAATACTGATCAATACTTGAACTGTCGGCGGGGCATCTCCCCCAAGTGTCACGCCGATATTGGTACCAACGGACCGCGTGCCATTGTTTTACTCCTAATGGTCTTAACCCGGATTCACCCCCCAGAACCCGGGTTTTTTTTGCCTGCGATTTAACCTTTTACATGCGCCAACGGAAACAACCGCTTGAAGTTCTCAGTGGTCTGCTCGGCAAATCGCTCATAGGGCTCACCCCGCAACATTGCCAGAAATTCCGCTACTTCGCGCACGTACTGCGGCAGATTCGGCTTGCCACGGTAAGGGATCGGCGCCAGGTACGGTGAGTCGGTTTCCACCAGCAAACGGTCGGCCGGCACCTTGCTTGCCACATCGCGCAACGCGTCGGCGTTGCGGAATGTGACAATCCCGGACAGGGAAATGTAGTAACCCATGTCCAGGGCGGATTTCGCCATCTCCCAGTCCTCGGTGAAGCAGTGCAGCACGCCTGCCTGGGGCAGCGCCGCCTCACGCAGCAGGTTCAAGGTATCGGCGCGTGCGCCTCGAGTATGGATGATCACCGGCTTGCCGGTCTGTTGCGCCGCCTGCAGGTGCAATCGGAAAGATTGCTGCTGCAACGCGGCCGCTTCCGGCTCGTAGTGATAATCCAGACCGGTTTCACCGATCGCCACCACGCGCGGATGGTTGAGCTCGTGCAACAGCCAGTCCAAGGCAGGCGCCGCCCCCGGCTGCACATCCAGCGGATGCACGCCGACTGAGCAATCGACATCGTCATAGCGCTCGGCCAGGGCTTTGACATCGGCCGCGTTGTCAGCGCTGACGCCGATACACAGGAAGTGCCCTACCCCACGCTGGCGGGCCGCATCCAGGGCGGCATCCAACGAGCCGTCATGGGCGGCAAGGTCGAGGCGATCAAGGTGACAATGGGAATCTACGAGCATAAAGGGCTGCAACTTACATCGTATGAGTGGGACGGTCGGGTTTCAGGGGTCCGGCCAGGTAGGTTTCGGTTCGACTGCAGGTAATATTATCGCCTTCAATGATGGCTGATGCAGAGTCCAGGCGCAGACGGTCACCGCTGGGTAGGCAGCGTCGCCCATTGCACCAGCAGCGCCTCCAGCAACAACACTCGGTTGAGGTTGGCTTTGCTCAACACCTTCTGCCGCTGGGCGAGAATCCAGTCCTGGATATTCAGGACTTTGTCCTGAGCGGTTTTTTGCGCCAGATACTGGATCACCTTGCGCATGTCCGTCAGCCCCAACCCTTCTTCATCCTGGGTCAGCTGATAGCGCAGGATCAGGCTCGACCAATCACAGAACCAGTCGAACAGCAGCAACAACGGAATTGCATTCCAGCCTTCGGCCAACTGTGTCGGCGATTGTTGCTGCTTGAGCAACTTCTTCACCCCATCGACCACTTGCGCGCGCTGCTCGCGCACGCCCTGGGCGTTCAGGTTCACGGCGGCCAACGGCGAACCGGCCGCCAGCGTCAGCAACTCGATGCGCTCTTGCGGCGAACAGTCCGGCAAGGCCGTGGCCAGCCAGTTCAGACTCATGGCCTCGCCCGGCAGCGGACAGGCTTGCTGCACACAGCGACTCTTGATGGTCGGCAACAGACGACTGGGCTGGTGGCTGACCAATAGCAATACCGTGTCGCCAGACGGTTCTTCCAGGCTTTTGAGCAAGGCGTTGGCAGCATTGATGTTCATCGACTCGACCGGCTCGATCAACACTACTTTACGCCCACCCAGTTGCGCGGTCTGCACCACGAAACTGACCAGGTCGCGCACCTGGTCGACCTTGATTGCCTTGTCGGCTTCTTCCGGCTCCAGGATGTAGTTGTCGGGATGACTGCCGGCCTTGAGCAACAGGCACGACTTGCATTCGCCACAAGCGCCCTGCGGGGTCGGACGCTGGCACAGCAAACTGGCCATCAAGCGTTCGGCCAGGGCCCGCTTGCCGATTCCGGCCGGGCCATGCAGCAAATAGGCATGGGCGTGTTGCGCACGACCCGCCAGTTGCTGCCAGAGGCTGTCTTGCCATGGATAGGCTTCAGCCACGGCTCAGCTCCAACAGGCGTGGCAGCAAGGCATCCAGGGATTGCTGGACTTGCGCCAACGGTTGCGCGGCGTCGATCAGCACGTACCGCGCAGGCTCTGCCGCTGCGCGCTTGAGGAATGCGCTGCGCACGGCATCGAAAAAGGCCCGGCCCTCGAGCTCAAAGCGATCCAGGCGTCCACGGGCACTGGCGCGCGCCAGCCCCACTTCCACCGGCAGGTCGAAAATCAACGTCAGGTCAGGGCGCAGGTCGCCTTGGACAAAGGTTTCCAGCGTCGCAATACGCTCCAGCGACAAGCCGCGGCCACCGCCCTGGTAGGCGTAGGTCGAATCGGTGAAACGATCACATAACACCACGGCACCGCGGGCCAGTGCCGGGCGAATGACTTCGGCCAAGTGCTGGGCGCGCGCCGCGAACACCAGCAACAGCTCAGTGTCCGGGTTCATCACCTCATCGACCGGGGCCAATAGCACTTCGCGAATGCGTTCGGCCAGCGGCGTGCCGCCCGGTTCGCGGGTCAGCAGCACCTCGATACCGGCAGCGCGCAGGCGTTCGGCCAGGTATTCGCGATTGGTGCTCTTGCCGGCGCCTTCCGGGCCTTCCAGCGTAATAAACAAGCCAGTCACAGGCAGTCCTTAGTCAGATTCATTGCGGGCTTTGCGGTGGTGTTGTATTCGGCTCGGATTGCGGTTCCGGCGTTGCAGCAGGTTCAGGCACGGGATCTTGCGCGGGAACCGCAGATGCAGCCTCGGGCGCTGATTCTGGCGCTGAGTCGGGCGAAGCCGCCGGGACAGGGGGATGGGCTTCGGAAGCCTCGGGTTGCGCAGTTTCCGTTTGCGGCACCTCCATTGGCGGTGCATCGGTTGGCGACGCCTGGGTATCCGGCGTTTCGGGCGAGCCCACCGGCGCCGGACTGGAGCGGTAATCGGCGCGACGCTTGAGCTGGAACTCTCGCACGGCACTGTTGTGCGCGTCCAGATCATCGGAGAACACATGGCTGCCGTCGCCGCGAGCGACAAAGTAGAGGCTGGTGCCCTCCACCGGATTGAGTGCAGCGTGGATGGCTTCGCGGCCGACCATGGCAATCGGTGTCGGCGGCAGGCCGGAAATCATATAGGTGTTGTAGGGGGTCGCCTCCTTGAGATGGGCGCGAGTCAGCTTGCCGTTGTAACGGTCACCCAGGCCATAGATCACCGTTGGGTCTGTCTGCAACAGCATGCCGATCTCCATCCGACGCACGAACACGCCGGCGATTTGCCCGCGCTCCTGCGGCACGCCGGTTTCCTTCTCCACCAGCGAGGCCATGATCAGGGCTTGATAGGGACCGGTGTAAGGCAGGTCGGCGGCACGCTGACTCCACTCCTTGGCCAGCACGTCGTCGAGGCGCTGGTAAGCGGTTTTGAGCAATTCGGCGTCGGTCATGCCACGCACGAAGCGATAAGTGTCGGGAAAGAATCGTCCCTCGGGAAAAATCCCGCTATGGCCGAGCCTGTCCATGACCTGGCTGTCGCTCAGGCCTTTCAAGGTTTGCTCGAGCTTTTCTTCCTTGGCCAGGGCCGCACGGACCTGGTGGAAATTCCAGCCTTCGACCAGGGTCAGGCTGTATTGCACCATTTCCCCGCGCTTCCACAGATCGATCAGACCTTCGACGGTCATGCCGGGCGTCATGCGGTACTCGCCGCTGTGCAACGGCTGCTTGGGCAAATTGAAGCGCCAGTAGACGCGCAGCCAGAACGCGTCCTTGATGACGCCGTCGGCTTCCATCCGCAGGAAAGTGCGGTTCGGGGTAGTGCCCTTGGGCACCTCCAGCAATTCTTCCTGTTTGATATTCAGCGGCTGTACCAGCGCCGAATGAATTTTCCAGGCAGAAGCACCTAACATCAGCCCCGCCAGAACCAGTCCGGTTTCCAGCAGCAGCAAGAATTTACGTCTCACGTATCAAGCATCCAGTAGCGCGCGGGCAATGGTTTGGAGTTTACGGGTGAGCGGCCCAACCGGCCAGCTCAGTGCGGCATAGGCGCGCACCGGCCAAACGCCATACACGCTGTTACAGACAAAAACTTCGTCAGCGCCTTGCAGCTGCTCAAGCGTGATATCGGTGATTTGCAGGGGGATACCCAAAGATTCGGCCTGAGACAATAATTCGGCACGCATCACACCTTCTACGCCGCAGTTGCTCAAATCTGCGGTGATCAACACGCCGTCATGCACCAGGAACAGGTTGCTGAAAACGCCCTCGATGACGCGACCGGCCTGATCGAGCATCAAGCCTTCGGCATGTTCGGTGTCCTGCCATTCGGCACGCGCCATCACCTGCTCAAGACGGTTCAAGTGCTTGAGACCCGCAAGAAGGGGTTGAAAGGAAAGTCGCGTGGTGCACGGGAACAGGCGAATGCCCTGCTCCGCATGGGCATCCGGGTAAACCGCGGGAGGATTACCCGACAGGATACGACGAGCCTGGGCCGAAGGATCGAAAGCGTAACCGCGCAGGCTGTCGCCGCGGGTAATGATCAGTTTGAGCACGCCGTCGTTCAGTTGCTCGGCATAGGTCAACACCTCCGAAACCACGGCAGCATGATCCAGATTGATTGCCAACCGACGGCACCCCTTGGCCAGCCGCACCAGATGACGATCCAGCAGGACCGGAAAGCCATCATGCACGGCGATGGTCTCGAACAGACCGTCGCCGTAGGCCAGGCCGCGATCCTTCAGCGACAATGCGTCAGCCGGCTGACCGTCGACCCAGCTGTCCATCAGCCTGCAAACCGGCGAAACACCAGCGAGCCGTTGGTGCCGCCAAAGCCGAAGGAGTTGGACACGACCACATCAATATCCATGTTGCGCGCGGTGTGCGGCACGAAGTCGAGGTCGCAGCCTTCGTCCGGCTCATCGAGGTTGATGGTCGGTGGCGCTACCTGGCTATTGATCGCCAGCACGCTGAAGATGGCTTCGACCGCGCCCGCCGCACCCAGCAAGTGACCGGTCATCGACTTGGTCGAGCTGACGGCCAACTTGTAGGCGTGCTCGCCAAACACCGACTTGATCGCATTGACTTCAGCAAGGTCGCCAGCCGGCGTCGAGGTACCGTGGGCGTTGATGTACTGCACCTGATCGCCATTGATCCTGGCATCACGCAGCGCATTGGTGATGCAACGTGCAGCCCCCGCGCCATCGGCTGGCGGCGAAGTCATGTGGTAGGCATCGCCGCTGGTACCGAAACCGATCAGTTCGGCATAGATGGTAGCGCCACGGGCCTTGGCGTGTTCCAGCTCTTCCAGCACCAGCGCACCGGCGCCATTGGACAATACGAAGCCATCTCGGCCCTTGTCCCACGGGCGGCTGGCGCGGGTCGGCTCGTCGTTGCGGGTCGACAGCGCGCGGGAAGCGCCGAAACCACCCATGCCCAGGCCGCAGGCGGCCATTTCGGCACCGCCGGCGATCATCACATCGGCTTCGTCGTACATGATGTTGCGAGCAGCCATGCCGATGCAGTGCGTACCGGTGGTACACGCCGTGGCGATGGCATAGTTAGGCCCCTGTGCGCCCAGGTGGATGGACAGGAAGCCGGAAATCATATTGATGATCGAGCCAGGCACGAAGAACGGGGAAATCCGTCGCGGACCGGTCTCATGCAAGGTGCGACTGGTTTCTTCAATGTTGGTCAGTCCACCGATGCCCGAACCCATGGCCACGCCGATGCGCTCGCGATTGGCGTCGGTCACTTCCAGACCGGCATTGCGCACTGCCTGAAAACCTGCCGCCAGACCGTACTGAATGAACAGGTCGAGCTTGCGAGCTTCCTTGACCGACAGGTAATCCTCGACTTTGAAGTCCTTTACCGAGCCGCCAAAACGGGTGGAATAGGCAGAAAGGTCGGTGTGTTCGATCAGACCAATGCCACTGCGGCCAGCCAGAATGCCCTGCCAGCTGCTCGGCACATCCGTGCCCAGTGGCGACAACATACCCATACCGGTGACTACGACGCGTCTACGCGACACAGCACTCTCCTTTTTTCAAATGACGACTTTGCATCAGGCCTAAAGAAAAAACCGCACGCCATGATGGCAGTGCGGTTTTTCCATGACAGCGAGCAACGATTACAAACTATTACGCCTGGTGGCTAGTTACGTAGTCGATTGCAGCTTGTACGGTAGTGATCTTCTCAGCTTCTTCGTCAGGGATTTCGGTCTCGAATTCCTCTTCCAGAGCCATCACCAGCTCAACGGTGTCAAGGGAGTCGGCACCCAGGTCTTCAACGAAGGAAGCAGTGTTGACCACTTCTTCTTCTTTAACGCCCAGTTGCTCGGCAACGATTTTCTTGACGCGCTCTTCGATGGTGCTCATACCTTGTTTTCACTCCTAATGGACAAATTCAGGCAGCTGGCCAGTGGGTAAGTGTATAGAAAGACTTTTCAGCTTTTCAACTGAAAGCTTCGCTCCTCAAACCCGGTGACCCACTGCCTATAAATAGATTGCAGCTTTATAACGGATTTTAGACAGCTCGTATGACATTTTTTTGAAACGATCCGTCACATTTAACTCATGTACATCCCGCCGTTCACCGGGATTGTAGCCCCAGTAACGTAAGCCGCACCGTCCGACGCAAGAAAAGCGACCACCGACGCGATCTCTTGAGCTTGCCCCAGACGACCCAGCGGAATCTGCGTCTGCAAGGCTTCACGCTGTGCCTCGGGCAGTTCGCGGGTCATATCGGTATCGATGAACCCAGGGGTTACCGAGTTTACCGTAATCGAACGCGAACCGACTTCACGCGCCAGAGAGCGGCTGAAACCTTCCAGGCCGGCCTTGGCGGCAGCGTAGTTTACTTGGCCTGCGTTGCCCATGGCACCCACAACCGAGCCAATACTGATAATTCGTCCCCAACGGGCCTTGGTCATACCGCGCAAAACGCCCTTGGACAGGCGGAACAGACTGTTCAGGTTGGTATCGACCACGTCATGCCACTCGTCGTCTTTCATGCGCATCATCAGGTTATCACGGGTGATGCCGGCATTATTGACCAGGATCGCCGGGGCACCGAACTGCGCCTGAATGGTCGCCAGGACAGCCGCCACGGACTCGTCGCTGGTGACATTGAGCTCAAGGCCAGTGCCCTGAATGCCGTTTTCCTTCAAAGTGGCGGCAATGCGCTCGGCACCAGAAGCGGAGGTCGCGGTGCCTACAACGATGGCGCCCTGACGACCCAATTCCAGGGCGATAGCCTGGCCGATGCCGCGGCTCGCGCCGGTGACCAGTGCAACTTTACCTTGCAGACTCATGCAAGCTTCTCCTGATTCAGGCCAGCGCTGCACGGGCGGCAGCGAAAGCGTCTGGGGTATTGAGATTGGAAGTCGATACGCCTTCGGCGCAGCGCTTGTTCAGACCGGCCAGTACCTTGCCCGGGCCGCATTCGACCAGATTGGTCGCGCCTTTGGCGGCCAGGGTCTGTACGGATTCTACCCAGCGTACTGGCTTGTACAGTTGCTCGAGCAGATCACGCTTGAGGGTTTCCAGATCCGCCGGCACCTGGGCGCTGACGTTCTGTACTACCAGGATCTGCGGAGCCTGCCAATCGATCGCGGCGATCGATTCGGCGAAACGCTCGGCTGCCGGACGCATCAGTTCGCAGTGCGACGGCACGCTGACTGGCAACGGCATGGCGCGTTTGGCGCCACGTGCCTTGCAGCCTTCAATGGCACGCTCGACCGCTGCCTTGGCACCGGCAATGACCACTTGCCCCGGGGAGTTGAAGTTGACCGCGCTGACCACTTCGCCTTGTGCCGCTTCGGCACAGGCAGCCAGTACGTCAGCGTCTTCCAGGCCGAGGATGGCAGCCATGCCGCCCTGCCCTGCAGGAACGGCTTCCTGCATCAGTTGGCCACGACGTTCGACGAGTTTCACCGCATCAGCCAGGCTCAGGCTGCCAGCAGCGACCAAGGCACTGTATTCGCCCAGGCTGTGACCGGCCACATACGCCGGGCGCGCGCCGCCTTCAGCCAACCACAGACGCCACAGGGCGATCGAAGCGGTCAAAATGGCCGGCTGGGTCTTATCGGTCTGGTTGAGTTGTTCTTCCGGCCCTTGCTGGGTCAGTGCCCACAGGTCGTAACCCAGGGCATCGGAAGCTTCTTTGAACGTGTCGAGGACGACCGGGTGTTGCGCGCCCAACTCGGCCAGCATGCCGAGGGACTGCGAACCCTGTCCCGGAAAGACGAATGCGAGGGAAGCAGACATGTAACAAGCCCCTAATGATCTTGTCGTCGGAGAATTGACGTCCCGCTCAGGGGGACGCAAGAAACTGAGAGTTGGATGGCCATTTGAACCAAGCGGTCACATTTAAGCATTGTCCGACGAAAACGCCTAAAGCAACAAATCCTCCAGACGACCGTGGATACGTTCCGGCAGGTTTTCCTGGATCTCGATCAGAGCACGGGAAATGGCGCTTTGAAAGCCCTGAACCCCTGCAGATCCGTGACTTTTTACGACAATTCCCTGCAAGCCGAGAAAGCTCGCTCCGTTATGCCGAGCCGGGGCGAGGTCGGCTTGCAAGCGCTTCATCAGGGGCAAGGCTAACGCTCCCACCATGCGTGATGGCAGGTTCTTCTTGAACAACGCCTCGATGCGCCCGGCAATCATGGTGGCCAGGCCTTCGCTGGACTTGAGCAGGATGTTGCCGACAAAACCGTCGCACACCACCACATCCGCTTCGCCACGGTACAACCCGTCGCCCTCGACAAAACCGATGTAATTGATGCCACGGGCACTTTGCAGCAAGGTCGCGGCCAGCTTGACCTGCTGATTGCCCTTGATGTCCTCGGTGCCGATGTTCAGCAATGCGACGCGCGGACGCACGATGCCCAGGGTCTCGGCGGCAACCGAGCCCATCACTGCAAACTGCAACAGATGCTCGGCGCTGCAATCGACATTGGCGCCCAGGTCGAGCAACTGGCAGTAACCTTTCTGCGTCGGGATCGCCGCTACCATGGCCGGCCGATCAATGCCCGGCAAGGTCTTGAGCACAAAGCGCGACAGCGCCATCAGGGCCCCGGTATTACCGGCACTGACACACGCCTGGACCTTGCCATCGCGCAGCAACTCAAGCGCCACGCGCATCGACGAGTCGGGCTTGCCACGCAGGGCCTGGGCAGGTTTTTCGTCCATGGTGATGACTTCGGACGCCGGAGTAATCGACAGGCGCGCGCGATCCACAGCCGATTGGCCAGCGATCAATTCTTCAAGGAGGGAGGGTTGACCGACGAGGGTCAGGGACAGCGAGGGCGTGGCAGACAGGCAAGCAAGACTGGCCTGGACAATGCTGCGGGGACCGAAGTCCCCGCCCATTGCGTCAATCGCGATGACTTGAGCGGACAAGTGATTACTCGTCAGCGCCCTTGTCGATCACTTTACGGCCACGGTATACGCCTTCTGGCGATACGTGGTGACGCAGGTGAACTTCACCGGTGGTTTTTTCTACAGACAGGGTGCTAGCCTCGAGAGCGTCGTGCGAACGGCGCATGTCACGGGCAGAGCGGGATTTTTTGTTCTGCTGAACAGCCATAATTGATTAACTCCTAAACGTTTGGGTCACGCTTTAACTGCGCCAATACACTGAACGGGTTGGACCGCGTTACCTCGTCCTCGCTCGGTTCGGGCTCATCTGCTCCCGCCGGCTGCTGGCATTCTTCCGGATGATGAGCAGGCACAATGGGCAAGGCGAGCAGAAGCTCCTCCTCGATCAGTGACTGCAGATCCAATGGATCTTCGCCCAGTTCCAGCACGTCATAACCTTTCGGCAACGACTGGGTATTCGCACCCTCCTTCACCACAGCGTAACTGCATTCGCTATGGATCGGCAGGGTGACCAGCTCAAGACAACGCTGGCAAACCATTTTGACTTCAGTGTCGATAAAGCTGTGGATGACCACAGATTTACGTTCATCTCGTTCAAAAACGAATTTAGCCTGCACCGTACCGACATTGTCGGAAAGCGGGTCGCAGAGTCTCTCCAAATCGGCCAGCAGCATTTCACCTTGGAGGGTGGTGCCACGATCAGCCAATTTGCGCGGGTCAACGTGAGGTGGAATCGGGTCATTCAACATAGGCGCAGCATTATAGGGATGCACCCGCCCATGTCAAAGGAAATTCAGCCCTGTCCGTCACTTGGAAGCCCCGATAGAATTCATGCCTGCCATTTGGAGTTGCGCATGCTGCCTTTATTACTCGCTTCAAGCTCGGTTTATCGCCGGGATTTGCTGGCCCGCTTGCAGCTGCCATTCAGCTGCAGCTCGCCGGACATCGATGAAAGCCATCGCCTCGGTGAATCCGCCGTCGAGCTGGTCAAACGCCTCGCCGAAGAGAAAGCACGCGCACTGGCCGCCAGCCATACCGCTCATCTGATTATCGGCTCAGACCAGGTCGCGGTGCTTGGCGAGCGAATCGTCGGCAAGCCCCACACCTTCGAAAAGGCCCGCGAGCAACTGCTGGCGGCAAGCGGCGCCAGCGTGACGTTCCTGACCGGGCTCGCCCTGCTGAATAGCCAGACCGGCCACTGCCAGGTCGACTGCGTGCCCTTCACGGTGCACATGCGCACACTCGACAGTGAACGCATCGAACGCTACCTGCGCGCCGAACAACCCTACGACTGTGCTGGCAGTTTCAAGGCCGAAGGGTTGGGGGTAAGCCTGTTTCAGAGCACCGAGGGCCCCGACGCTACCAGCCTTGTCGGCCTGCCGTTGATTCGCCTTGTCGATATGCTTCTAACCGAAGGCGTGCAAATCCCCTAAAAGCAAAAGATCGCAGCCTGCGGCAGCTCCTACAGGTGATCGGTGTAGGAGCTGCCGCAGGCTGCGATCTTTTGACTTTAAAAAACTTAACGCAACGACGGACCGTTAAACCCCATCCACATCGCCAGATGCTCGGCCACGCTGGCGCCGAGCTTTTTCGAGAAGCGATCGAACGGCGATTCCTGAACGGTGAAGTCCACCAGCTCTTTTTCGCCGATCACATCCCGCGCGACATAACTGGCATTACCCAGGCCGTCGATCAAGCCCAGCGGCAGCGCCTGCTCACCCGACCAGACCAGCCCAGAGAACAGCTCTGGATGCTCCTTGTCCTTCAGGCGATCGCCACGACCCTGCTTGACGCTATTGATGAACTGCTTGTGGGTGGTATCGAGCACGCCCTGCCAGAACGCCGTTTCTTCAGGCTTCTGCGGCTGGAACGGATCGAGGAAGGATTTGTGCTCGCCCGAGGTGTAGGTGCGACGCTCCACTCCCAGCTTCTCCATGGTGCCGACAAACCCGTAGCCGGCTGCCGTTACCCCGATGGAGCCCACCAGGCTCGCCTTGTCGGCATAGATCTGGTCCGCTGCACTGGCAATGTAATACGCACCGGAAGCGCCCAGGTCGGAAATCACCGCGTAAAGCTTGGTATCCGGATGCAGACCACGCAGCCGGCGGATCTCGTCATAGACATAGCCTGACTGCACCGGACTGCCGCCCGGGCTATTGATGCGCAGGATGACACCCTTGACCTTGTCGTCTTCGAAGGCGGCCCGCAGGCTACCGACGATGTTGTCGGCACTGGCCGGCTCCTTGTCGGCGATCATGCCATCGATGTCGATCAACGCGGTGTAGTTGCCACTGCGGGTTGCAGCCTTCTCGATATCCATCAGGGGCGTAAACAGCGCCAATGCGACAAACAGGTACACGAAGGTCAACAACTTGAAGAAAATCCCCCAACGCCGGGAGCGACGCTGCTCCTGCACACCAGCCAGCAGGGTCTTCTCCAACAGCTTCCAGCTTTTTTCGTCACCGCTCTCTGCGCTCGCCTTGGCGGGCGCTTTCCATTCGTCGGCCATGCCATTTACCCCAGCAAAAACGTATTAGGCCCGCTGACCCAGCCAGGCGTGCAATTGTGAAAAACGATCGATAGCCAGTCGTGGCTCGAACAGCTTCAGCGCTTCAATCGATTGCGCGCCGTAGCTGACCGCCACCGAATCCATGCCGGCGTTGCGTGCCATCTGCAGATCGAAGGACGAGTCGCCAACCATCAGGGCCTGATCCGCACGCACATCACAATGCGCCAGTATCTGCTCAAGCATCAGCGGATGGGGCTTGCTGGCCGTCTCGTCGGCGGCCCGGGTGATATCGAAATAATTTTCCCAACCGTGAGACTTCAGCACCCGATCCAGCCCGCGACGGGCCTTGCCCGTGGCCACGGCCAGGTGATAGCCCTCGGCACGAAACGCTTCGAGCGACTCGACCACACCCTCGAACAAGGGCGATGGTACCGCCTCCGAGGCGATGTAGTGATCGGCGTAGTGCTGACGAAACGCTACAAGTTCGGCATCGCCGATTTGCGGATACAGGGTACGAATCGCCTCCGGCAGGCCCAGGCCGATGATGCCTTTGACGGCAAGATCATCGCACTGCTCGAACCCGGACCGCTGCGACGCCACGTGCATCGCCTCGACAATCCGACCAATGGAATCGGCCAGCGTGCCGTCCCAATCGAATATCAGCAGCTTGTAATCAGATGGGTGCACTCAGGCGCTCCACGGTTTTAGCCCACATTTCGTCGACAGGCGCCTGCAATTTCAATTCGCCACCATCCGGCAACGGCACGGTCAGCATGTAGGCATGCAGGAACAGGCGCTTACCGCCCAGATCGCGAATTTCCTTGCTGAAACCTTCGTCACCATACTTGCTGTCACCAGCGATGCAATGCCCGGCGTGCAGGGTATGCACACGGATCTGGTGAGTCCGGCCAGTGATCGGCTTGGCTTCGATCAGGGTGGCAAAGTCACCGAAGCGGCGCAGGACCTTGAACACGGTCACGGACTCCTTGCCCTCCTCTTCGTCGACCTCGACCATGCGCTCGCCGGAGCGCAGGTTGCTCTTGCCCAGCGCCGCACGAACCTGCTTGATCGAGCTCGCCCAGTTACCGCGCACCAGCGCCATGTAGCGCTTGTCGACGCCATCACCGCGCAAAGCGGTGTGCAGGTGGCGCAACATGCTGCGCTTCTTGGCGATCATCAACAGGCCCGACGTATCACGGTCGAGGCGGTGAACCAGCTCAAGCTCCTTGCAATCGGGGCGCAACTGACGGAAGGCTTCGATCACCCCGAAGGTCAGCCCGCTACCACCGTGAACCGCAATGCCCGCGGGCTTGTTGATCACGATCAGGGCCTTGTCTTCAAAGACAATCGAGGCTTCCAGGCGCTGCAACAGCCCTTGGGCCAGCGGCACCGGCTCGTCGCGCTCAGGCACGCGCACCGGCGGCACGCGCACGATATCGCCCGCCTGCAGCTTGTATTCGGGCTTGATCCGACCCTTGTTCACTCGCACTTCGCCTTTACGCAAAATGCGGTAAATCAAGGTCTTGGGCACGCCTTTGAGCCGAGCGAGAAGGAAGTTATCAATACGTTGGCCGGCATATTCCGGCGAGACCTCAAGCAGTTGTACGCCTGGAGTCGGGGGGGTAGTCGTCGTCATGGCGCGGATGATAACAATTTTTTATGGAATTGAAGCACTTAATCATTGCTGCTATAGTCGCGAACGCCGCCAAAAGCGGCCTGGCCAGCGGACCAACGGTCAAAAACCGGCCCTGACCAACGCAATTCACCAGGACGCGAGGCCGTCCTACGGGGTTTTCGCTACGTAACGGTGGAGTTTGCAACTGTAACAAGCGCAGGTGACATGAGGCCTGAATCAAACCGCAAAGCAGAGTTTCCACTCGCTTTTCGAGCCAATATTCATGGCCAGTTCACAAAGTGCAGTCAGCTGCGGATGACCCCGAGCGAAACGCTTCGGAAACAACGCCTAAATTAGCCATGATGCGTGACCTCCCCTTTCGGAGCTCACGGTAAATGCCAACCCGCTGCGGATTCTGCGCGCGGCAGCACCCGAATTATCAGGGATACGTGTAGGGTGGAGATGCACAACCGCTGGCCTGTGTAGCAATAGGCTTTATCAAGACGCTTCATCTCGTCCACAGCCGCCGGTTGATTCCTCCTCCTGACTGAGTGCTTAAGTAGCCACAGCAAGCAGGACGCGTACGTCGCGACAAAGGCCCACATTGGCCGGACATCGCTGGACACGGGAATGGCCAACCACTCCCGACGCACCTGACACCGACCATGAGAAGTCGTGTGTGCCGAACGCCGTTTCCGGCAGCCCGGAAACCGACGGTACTACATGAAAAGAATGCTGATTAACGCAACTCAACCCGAAGAGTTGCGTGTTGCACTGGTAGATGGCCAGCGCCTCTACGACCTGGACATCGAATCCGGTGCACGCGAGCAGAAGAAGGCCAACATCTATAAAGGCCGGATTACTCGCATCGAACCAAGCCTGGAGGCTGCCTTTGTCGATTTCGGCTCTGAGCGCCACGGCTTCCTGCCCCTCAAAGAAATCTCCCGCGAATACTTCAAGAAAACCCCTGAAGGCCGCGTCAACATCAAGGACGTCCTGAGCGAAGGCCAGGAAGTCATCGTTCAGGTCGAAAAAGAAGAGCGTGGCAACAAGGGCGCCGCCCTGACCACGTTCATCAGCCTGGCCGGTCGTTACCTCGTGCTGATGCCGAACAACCCGCGTGCCGGCGGTATCTCCCGTCGCATCGAAGGCGAAGAGCGCAATGAATTGCGTGAAGCGCTGAACGGCCTGGTTGCCCCGGCCGACATGGGCCTGATCGTGCGCACGGCCGGCCTGGGTCGCAGCAGCGAAGAAATGCAGTGGGACCTCGACTACCTGCTGCAACTGTGGACTGCCATCAAAGAAGCTTCGCTGGATCGTTCCGCGCCGTTCCTGATCTATCAGGAAAGCAACGTGATCATCCGCGCGATCCGCGATTACCTGCGCCAGGACATCGGCGAAGTGCTGATCGACAGCGTTGAAGCCCAGGACGAAGCCCTGACCTTCATTCGCCAGGTGATGCCGCAGTACGCCAGCAAGATCAAGCTGTACGAAGACAGCGTGCCACTGTTCAACCGCTTCCAGATCGAAAGCCAGATCGAGACCGCGTTCCAGCGCGTCGTTGAACTGCCTTCCGGCGGCTCCATCGTGATCGATCCGACCGAAGCCCTGGTGTCCATCGACATCAACTCGGCGCGCGCCACCAAAGGTAGCGACATCGAAGAAACCGCGCTGCAGACCAACCTTGAAGCCGCCGAAGAAATCGCCCGTCAGTTGCGCCTGCGCGACATCGGCGGCCTGATCGTCATCGACTTCATCGACATGACCCCGGCCAAGAACCAGCGCGCCGTGGAAGAAAAAGTCCGCGAATGCCTGGAAGCCGACCGCGCCCGCGTGCAAGTCGGCCGCATTTCGCGCTTCGGCCTGCTGGAAATGTCCCGTCAGCGCCTGCGCCCATCCCTGGGTGAAAGCAGCGGCATCGTTTGCCCGCGTTGCAACGGCACCGGCATCATCCGTGACGTCGAATCGCTGTCCTTGGCGATCCTGCGCCTGATCGAAGAAGAAGCCCTGAAAGACCGTACCGCCGAAGTTCGTGCACAAGTGCCGATCCCGGTGGCCGCGTTCCTGCTCAACGAAAAACGTAACTCGATCACCAAGATCGAACTGCGTACCCGTGCCCGCATCGTCATCCTGCCGAACGATCACCTCGAAACGCCGCACTTCGAAGTGCAACGCCTGCGCGATGACAGCCCGGAAGCGGCGATCAACCAGTCCAGCTACGAAATCGCAGCGGCCGCCGCCGAAGTCGAAGAAGTGCAGCCAGCTGCCGCGACCCGCACCCTGGTTCGCCAGGAAGCCGCGGTCAAGACGGCGCCAGCCCGCGCCAATGCTCCGGTACCGACCGAAGTTGTCGCCGCTCCCGTTGCCGCTCCTGTCGCCGCGCCAGAGCCAAGCCTGTTCAAGGGCCTGGTGAAGTCGCTGGTCAGCCTGTTCGCGTCCAAGGAAGAGCCTGTCGCTCCGACCGTGGTTGAGAAACCGGCTACCACCGAGCGTCCGGCCCGCAGCAACGAGGAACAACGCCGCACCGGCCGCCAGCAGAGCCGCACCCGTAACGGTCGCCGCGATGAAGAGCGCAAGCCTCGTGAAGAGCGCGCGCCCCGCGAAGAACGCGCTCCACGTGAACCCCGCGAAGAGCGCCAGCCACGCGAAGTACGCGAGCCTCGTGAGACCCGCGAAGAAACGCCAGTCGTAGCCCGCGAAGAACGCGCTCCACGTGAAGAACGCGCTCCGCGCGCGCCACGTGAAGAGCGTACTCCGCGTGCCCCGCGCGAAGATCGCAAGCCACGTGGCGAGCGTGAGGAGCGTGTGCGTGAACTGCGCGAGCCGCTGGACGCTGTCGCTCCTGCTGCCGCTGCTGTTGCTGCCGCGACCACTGAAGAACGCCCGGCCCGCCCGCCACGCGAAGAACGCGCTCCACGCCCTCCGCGTGAAGAACGTCAACCGCGTGCCGAGCAAGCGGCTGCTGTAGCCGAAGAAGAGCTGACCGGCAACGAAGAGCAACTGCAGGAAGAAGGCCAGGAAGGCGCCGAAGGCGATCGTCCACGCCGCCGCTCCCGCGGCCAGCGTCGTCGCAGCAACCGCCGCGAGCGTCAGCGTGATGCCAACGGCAACGTAATCGAAGGTTCGGAAGAGTCCGAAGCCGGCGATAACACTGAAGCGCCAAGCACTGCTGACCTGGCCGCCGGCCTGGCTGTTACCGCAGCCGTTGCCAGCAGCGTGATCAGCGCTCCGGCCGAAGCACAGGCCAACCAGCAAGCCGAACGCGCCACCGCCGCCACCCTGGAAACGGCTCCCGCCGAAGCGCCAGTGGTGGAAGCGACGACTCCGGTCGAAGCCACAGCTTCGCCGGAAATCGAAGTGGCAGCAGCGCCAGAAGCACAGCCAGTGGTTGAAGCTGCCGCTGAACCAGCCGTGGTTGCAGAACCGGTTGCCGACACCGTGACTGAAACCGTGACCGAGGCCGTTCGTGAAGTTCGCGAAGAGCAAACCGCTTTCAACTGGGTTGCCGAGCCAGCCGTAGCCGAAACCCCTGCTCCAGCGCCGGTTGCTGAAGCCGAGGTGGCGCCAGCGCTGGTCTCCGAGCCAGTTGCCGCTGCCGAGCCAGCTCCAGTGGTTGAAGCGCCGGTTGTTGCCCAAGCGCCTGCTCCGGTGGTTGAAGCCGCGCCAATCAGCGCCCTGACGCCAAGTGGCCGCGCACCGAACGACCCACGTGAAGTGCGTCGCCGCAAGCGTGAAGAAGAGCGTCTGCAGAAGGAAGCCGAACTGGCGGCCGCTGCTGCCCAGGCTGTTGCTGCCGAGCCAGCACCGGTTGCCGCCGAAGTGGTCGAGGCATCTGCCCCGGCTGCCGAAGTCGCTGCCGAGCCGGTTGAGTCGGTGATTGCCGAAGCACCTCGCTCCGTTCAGGAAGCGGTCGAGCAACACGAGAAAGCCCAGGAAAAAGAGCACGAGCCTAAACCTCTCGTCTGATTCCCTCGGCCATTAAAAAGCCCCGCCCGGTGAACCCGGGCGGGGCTTTTTTTTGGTTCTTCACGCAATCCTGGGAAACATGATCGTTTATACCTCTGTAGGAGCGAGCATGCTCGCGATGATCTCAAATGCACCGCGTGTATCCAGGTTCCCCGCGTCATCGTTGACGTCCATCGCGACGGTGCGACGATTCGACATGCTCGCTCCTACAGAAAATCTGCGATTATTTGAAAGTCAGCTTCTCAGGCACATCCACATCCCACAACACACCGGGGTCATCCACCCTCACTTGTACCACCCGCCCCTGGGCAAACAACCCCTTGGCGCCGCGATCGCCTGATAACGCCATCAATCCCGGAGCAAAACTGCGTCCAAAGCCCACCGGATGCCCGTACTCACCCTCCTGTACCGGCACGCTGACGCAGTCATCGGCTATCTGATCCACAACGCGTTCAATACTCGATGGCAGGATGAACGGCATATCTCCCAGTACCATCAGCCAACCATCAAGTTGAGCGCATGCCGCCACCCCTGCCGCAATGCTGTCGCCCATTCCGGTCGTTTCGATCAGGACGATCTCGCAGCCATAGGCCTTGGCCATGCGACTGACTTGCGGACGAGCGGCCGTGGTCACCAGAAAGCGCTTATCCAGCGTGGAAGGCAGATTCACCAGGACTTGTTCGATGACCGATCGAACCGCGCCATCACGCCCCTTGCAGTCAGCCAGCAGCTTGTCCTTGTCGTCGCCCGCGACCTGTCGGAAACGACTGCCCTGCCCCGCCGCCAACACGATCACTCCGATGGATTGACTCATACACCCTCCCGCAGCGGTTTCTTCTGCTTAAGCTCGATACCATTCTTGATCGCCACAATCTCGGCCATCAGCGACAAGGCGATTTCCGCCGGGCTGTGGCTGCCGATGTGCAAGCCGACCGGGCCGTGCAACCGCTCGATGGCCTGCTGTGACAGACCGAGCAGAGCCAGGTTGTCCCGGCGCTTTTGGCTGTTGACCCGGGAGCCGAGTGCGCCAACATAAAAGGCCCGGGAGTCAAGGGCCGTCAGCAAGGCCATATCATCCAGGCGCGGATCATGAGTCAGCGCAACGATAGCCGTGCGCTCGTCGGTCTGGATGTTCAGCACCGCCTCATCGGGCATGCCCGAGACGAATCGACCGTGCTGTTCCTCCCAGCCGTAGACGAATTCGCTGCGCGGATCGCAAATCAGCACTTCAAAATCCAGCAGCCGTGCCATCTCGGCGACAAAGCGAGACAACTGCCCGGCACCAATCAACAACAAGCGCCAACGCGGGCCATAAATGGCCCGCAGGGTCTGCCCATCGAAAGCCAGCACATCGGTCTTGGCGGCGGGCTGCAAAATGACTTCCCCGGTCGCGATATCCAGCGAACGCGCGACGATTTCATGGCCCTCGCAGCGCGCCAGCAACTCGGTGACCCACGCAGGATCGCCAACGCGCTCCTCGGTCAAACGCAAAGTGCCGCCGCAGGGCAAACCGAAGCGTGCCGCCTCCTCACGGGTGACGCCGTAGGTGATCAGTTGCACCGGCGGTCCGTCGGCCGCAATGCGACCGTCATGCAAACGGGCAATCAGGTCGTCTTCGACACAACCACCGGACACCGAGCCAATCACCACGCCGTCCTCGCGCAATGCCAGCATTGCACCAGGCGCCCGGGGCGCAGTACCCCAGGTCTGCACGACGCTGTACAACATCACCCGCTGGCCGGCGCGACGCCATTCCAGCACGCTGCGCAGGACATTCAGATCGGCACTGTCCATCACGCCTCGACCTTCTGCCAACCCTGTAATTGATAACGGACCGGCAGGCTGCGGATACGCTTGCCGGTGGCGGCAAAGATCGCGTTGCACAGCGCCGGTGCAATCGGTGGCACACCCGGTTCGCCGACACCGCCCAACGGCACATTGCCCGGCGGCGTTACCAGGTGCACCGCGACCTCCTTGGGCGCCAGGGACATGCGCGCCACCTCGTACATGTGGAAGTTGTCCTGCTGGACCTTGCCATCCTTGAAGCTGATTTCGCCCAGCACCGCATTGCCCAGGCCCATGACGCAGGCACCTTCGAACTGCGAACGAATCCGCTCGGGGTTGATCTGCGGCCCGCAATCCACGGCAATGTCAGCTTTGTGCACGATCAAGGTGCCATCGTCCTTGACTTCAACTTCGATCACTGCCGCCACGTACGTCACGAAGCTGTAGTGCACCGCCAGGCCCAGGCCTCGGCCCTTGGGCAACTCACGTCCCCAACCGGCGGCCTTCGCGGCAGTTTCCAGTACCGTGCGCAGGCGAGCGGTATCGATCGGATAACGCTCGGGCGATTCACCGTAGTTCCATTCTTCACTCAAGGTGCGTGGATCGATCTGCCGGTCCGGGCCGAGCAATCTGACCTGGTACTTGAGCGGGTCTTCTCCGGCCTTGTGCGCCAGTTCATCGATGAAGCTCTGGATCGCAAAACCGTGGGGGATGTTCGATACCGATCGATACCAGCCAACCCGCGTATGGACAGTGGCCTCGGGGTTTTCCAGGCGAATGTTGGGAATTGCGTAGGCCATGTTGGTGAAGCCCATGCCCAGCTCGAAGGCGGCCTCATGGTTCATGCCCGGCGCAAACAACGCAGTGATGCTCGGCGCCACCGTGCGGTGCAGCCAGCCGGAGGGCAAGCCGTCCTTGTTCAGGCTGGCCTTGAGGTATTCGGCCGACACCGTGTGAAAATAGGAACAGTGAATATCGTCTTCACGGGTCCATTGCACCCGCACTGCCTTGCCGGGGAACTCCTTGGCCAGGATGGCCGCTTCGATAATGAAGTCGGGCTTGGACTTGCGCCCGAAGCCTCCGCCCAGCAACGTCACGTTGAAGGTGACTTTATCGAATGGCACGCCCAGGCGTTCGGCGATCCGCTCGCGGGTGACCTGTGGCGCCTGGCTTGGCCCCCAGGCTTGGCAAACACCGTCCTTGTAGCGAGCGATGGCAACCATCGGCTCCATTGGCGATTGTGACAGGTGCGGCAAATAGTAGGAGGCTTCCAGTGTGCTGGCGGCATTGGCCATGGCGTCGTCGATATTGCCGGTATTGCGCACCACTTTGCCCGGCTTGAGCGAAGCGGCCTCGAGCTCCTTGCGGTAGGCGATCGAGTCGTAGCTGGCGTTGGGGCCGTCGTCCCATTCGATTTTCAACGCCTCGCGACCCTTGATCGCCGCCCAGGTGTTATTGGCCACCACCGCGATGCCGCCCAGGGGTTGAAACTCCGAGGGCAGTGGACGGCTTTCAATCTGGATGACCTTGACCACTCCCGGCACTTTCATCGCAGCGCTGCCATCGAAGCTCTTGACCTTGCCGCCATATACCGCCGGCCGGGCAATGACGGCAAACAGCATGCCATCGAAATGCACGTCTGCGCCGTATACCGCGCGGCCGTTGACGATATCTTCGCCATCGATGGCCCTGGTGCCTTCCTTGCCGATGTAGCGAAACTCCGAGGGCTGCTTGAGTCGCAAGCTGTCCCTGGCCGGCACGGCCAAGGCGCCAGCTGCGGCGGCCAGAGCGCCATACTCCAGTTCGCGACCGGAAGGCTTATGGATGACTTTATGCAGCTGCGCATGGCATTCGCCAACCGGCACTTTCCATTGGTCGGCGGCGGCCTGTTCCAGCATGGTCCGGGCGGCGGCGCCGCAGCGGCGCATCGGTTCGTACCAGTGACGCATGCTGCGCGAACCATCGGTGTCCTGGTTGCCGAACCGCACTTCATCGCCCGGCGCCTGTTGCACCTTGACCCGCGCCCAATCGGCTTCCAGCTCGTCGGCCACCACCATGGTCAGGCTGGTCCGTACGCCCTGGCCCATTTCCGAACGGTTGCAGACCACCGTCACCGTGCCATCAGTGGCGATGCTCACATACACCTTGGGATCGTCGATCCAACCATTGGGCATGCCATCGGCGCCGAACTTTTTCTGCGCCTCTTCGGCAAACGCGTCTTGCCAGCCCCAACTCGCGGCAACCACCAGCGCACTGGTGGCCCCCACGCCCTTGAGGAAACCCCGCCGACTGAGGTTGCTCAGGGCGAAATCATTCGGTAACCGGCTCATGCCTTGGCCTCCTTCAGGTGAGTGGATGCCTGGCGAATGGCGGTCTTGATGCGGTTGTAGGTGCCGCAGCGGCAGATGTTGCCGACCATCGCCTCTTCAATCTGCTCATCGCTGGGGTCGGGATTGGTCTTGAGCAGCGCAGTGGCGGACATGATCTGCCCACCCTGGCAGTAACCGCATTGGGCCACGGCCGTGTCGAGCCAGGCTTGCTGCACGACTTTGCCGACCGGGTCGGCGTGCAGGTTGTCGATGGTGGTGACATTCTGGCCGACGACCGAGCCAATCGGCGTGATGCAACTGCGCGCGGGAGCACCTTCGATATGAATTGTGCAGGCGCCGCAAAGGCCCATGCCACAGCCAAACTTGGTGCCGTTGTAACCGGCCACGTCGCGAATCGCCCAGAGCAAGGGCATATCCTCGGTGACATCGAGTGGATGGTCTTGACCGTTGAGTTTCAGGGTAATCATGGGCACGCCCGCATAGTTATAAAGGTCATGGGGTCGAGCAATCTGCCGCCGGGAGGTCGGCGGTTGGCATAACGCAGATCTACTCAGGCTAATAGGGCTCTCTTATGCCGGACGGAGACGTCTGCACCGGGCCTTTGATGGAACAAATGCAATGCATCGTTAGCTCGCTAAGTTAACCCAGCATTAACAAAAAAGCCCTGCACTTTTCATCAGTGCAGGGCTTTGAAGTCCACCTTGAAAGCGTAGCCTCAATAGCGGTTCGGCTCCATTTCCAGGTCGACATGGAAACGCTCTGAAATGTCTTTCTGGATGCGCTGCGCCAGGTGCAGCAGTTGCAGCCCTGTCGCACTGCCGTAATTGACCAGCACCAGTGCCTGCATTTTGTGTACGCCTGCATCGGCATCGCGGAAGCCTTTCCACCCTGCCCGCTCGATC
The DNA here is from genome assembly GCF_014596605.1 of Pseudomonas sp. PSB11. Classification (NCBI taxonomy): domain Bacteria; kingdom Pseudomonadati; phylum Pseudomonadota; class Gammaproteobacteria; order Pseudomonadales; family Pseudomonadaceae; genus Pseudomonas; species Pseudomonas sp. PSB11. The sequence goes on along the minus strand of NZ_NOIO01000003.1, from coordinate 135,498 downwards.
AACCAGCCGGCAGCCAGCTTCATCTGTCCGTCGGGTTGCGCGTAGGCCACCAGGTCCGGGTATTCACCCTTGAGCTGTGCGACCAGTGCCGCTGGGACCAAGGGGTTCTTGAAAAAGCTGCCGGCATTGCCGAGCACCGCCGGGTCCGGAAGCTTCTCGTTGCGAATGCTGCAAATGGCCTGACTGACGTCCGTGGCCGTCGGATGATCGATGCCCTGCTCGGTCAGGCGCTGACGCACAGGACCGTACTCCAGGTGCAGGTGGGCGGTGCGATCGAGGGTGAAACGCACGCGCAGGATCAACCAGCGCCCAGGCTCCTGTTTGAACACGCTGTCGCGGTAGGCGAAGTTGCATTCTTGCAGACTGAAGTCGCGCAGTTCGCCAGTCTGGCGATCCAGGGCGGTCAGGCCGGCGAACACGTCCTTGATTTCCACGCCATAGGCGCCGATGTTCTGCATGGGGGCCGCACCAACGGTGCCGGGAATCAGGCTAAGGTTTTCCAGGCCTGACAAGCCCTGCACCAGGGTGTGTTGCACGAATGGATGCCAGGGCTCGCCCGCCTCGGCCTCGATCACGACCTTGCTGCCATCGTCGCTGATCACGCGTATTCCGCGGGTGGCCATGCGCAGTACCATCGACTCAATGTCAGCGGTCAGCAGCAAGTTGCTGCCACCGCCGATCACCAGCAAGGGCACCTGGTGTTCCCGCGCATAGGCCAGGGCCTCACGCACATCGGCGTCGCTATGGGCCTCGGCAAACAGGCGGGCCTGGACATCCACGCCAAAGCTGTTGAACGGCTTGAGCGAAACCTGGGATCGCAATTGCAAACTCATAACCGTTCCTTCAGTTCGATCACCAGCAGGTCACTGGCGCGCTCGATCAAGTCCAGCACGTGCTCGAAGCCATGTTCACTGTCGTTGTACGGGTCCGGGACTTCCTCGACCTGCGCCGGGTAGCGACGCAGGAACAGGTCCAGCTCCGCCTTGCACTTGGGCGGTTGCAGATCCATGAGGTTGCGCAGGTTACTGTTGTCCATCGCCAGGATCAGGTCGTACGTGGCGAAATCGGCACGGGTGACCTGCTGGGCGCGCTGGGTGGACAAATCGTAACCACGGCGTTTTGCCGCCGCCTGGCTGCGCTTGTCCGGCGCGCTGCCCACGTGCCAGTCGCCGGTGCCGGCAGAGGCCACTTCGACTTGATCGGCCAGCCCCGCTTCACGCAATTTATGCCGCAGAACGCCTTCGGCCGTGGGTGAACGACAGATATTGCCCAGACAGACAAACAGAACCCGCATCAGGCCTCCAGCAGGCGACGAACGCGCTCGAGGTCTTCAACGGTATCGACGCCGGCAGGCGGCGCGATCAGTGCATCGGCGACGTGGATCCGTACCCCGTGCCACAAGGCACGCAGTTGTTCCAGGCACTCGGTGTTTTCCAGCCAGCACGGGCCCCAGCTGACGAAGTCATGCAGGAAACCGGCGCGGTAGGCATAGATGCCGATGTGGCGGCGATACGGCACGCCTTCGGGCATTTGCTCGAGGCTCTTGGCGAACGTGTCCCGTGCCCATGGCAACGTGGCGCGACTGAAGGTCAGCGCCAGGCCATTGAGGTCACTGACGACCTTGACCACGTTGGTGTTGAACAGGCTCTCCACGTCTTCGATCGGCTCGGCCAGCGTGGCCATGCGCGCTTCGGTATGGGCAGCCAGGTTTACGGCCACCTGGTCAATGACACTCGGCGGTATCAACGGCTCGTCACCCTGGACGTTGACCACGATCGCGTCGGGCGCCAGGCCCAGCTTTGCCGCGACTTCAGCCAGGCGATCGGTTCCGGAGTTGTGGTCTTCGCGAGTCATCACCACTTCGGCACCAAAACCTTCACAGGCCTGGGCGATGCGCGCATCGTCCGTGGCAACCACCACGCGCTCTGCGCTACTTTTGCACGCCTGCTCCCAAACGTGCTGGATCATCGGCTTGCCAGCGATCAACAGCAGCGGCTTGCCCGGCAGGCGGGTGGAGGCGTAGCGCGCAGGAATAACAACGGTAAAGGCTGAAGTCATTTATCCAGACGCTCGTCGGTGGTCAGGGTACGGGCTTCGGATTCGAGCATCACCGGGATGCCGTCGCGAATCGGGTACGCAAGGCCAGCGCCCTTGCTGATCAGCTCGGTCTTGTCAGCGCTGAGCTTGAGCGGACCTTTGCAGACCGGGCAAGCGAGGATATCGAGCAATTTGGTGTCCATGAACATTCCCTGGATAGAAACGGATTTAAGGCAAAAGACGAGCCGGCAACAGGCGCATCAACTGTGTATCGAACCAGGCCGTGAAGGCTGGCGACGGCACAGCGTCGACCGCCAGGTACCACCAGTCGGCGGCGGCGAAGGCACGGCACTTCACCGCATCCTTTTCGGTCATCACCAATGGCAATGACGGGTTGAAATTCAAGGCCTGCGCACTGTATTCGGCGTGGTCGGCGAATGCATGCGGGACTGGCTGCCAGTGTAGCGTTTCGAGGGTCCTGAAGAAACGCTGCGGGTTGCCGATCCCGGCCACCGCATGCAACGCCTGGCCCGCGGGAAAGTGATCGAGCGGGCGCCGTTCGCCGCTTTGCAGGTTGACCAGCGCCGTCGGTTGCAACTGGAAGGCAAAGCCGTCGCCACTGTCAGCCGTTGCACCGTTGTAGAGCACCGCATCGACACTTTGCAAACGCTCGACCGGTTCACGCAGCGGCCCGGCCGGCAAGCAGCGGCGGTTGCCCAATCCGCGGGCAGCGTCGATCAGGACCAGCTCCAGATCCCGCGCCAGGCGGTAATGCTGCATGCCATCATCGGACAGGATCAGGTCCAGCGATTCACTGTCCAGCAGGGCTTTGACCGCGCGGCTGCGATCCGGATCGATCATCAACGGCACGCCGGTGCGCTGCACGATCAACAGCGGCTCATCGCCAGCGATGTCGGCGCTTTGATCCGCTTCGACCCGCCACGGCAATTGCGCTGGCTTGGCACCGTAACCCCGGCTGACCACGCCAACCCGCAGGCCACTACGTTGACAGTGCTGGATCATCCACAGGATCAGCGGTGTCTTGCCGGTGCCGCCCACGGTGATGTTGCCCACCACGATCAGCGGCACCGGTGGCTGATAGATATCGCCCTCGCCCGCCAGAAAGCGCTTGCGCTTGTTGTTGACCACGCGGCGGTACAACCACTCCAGCGGCTGTAACAGCTTCAGGGCCGGATGCCCCCGGTACCAGGCAGCGAGCAAGCGTTCGGACATGCTTTTCAAGGCGCGGGCGGCGCCGCCTCGACTGTGGTCATGCGCAAATGGCTGAAGCCGAGCTTGCCGGCAGCGTCCATGGCGGTGATGACCGACTGATGCTGGGATTTTCCGTCGGCGCTGATGGACAGCGGTCGACTGGTATCGCCATTGGATTGTTTCTGCAGGGCATCCATCAGCGTTGCCAGGTCACTTTTGGGCAATACCTGGTTGTTCACCGAAAATATGCCGTCGGCACTGATCGCGATGTCCAGTTGCCGGTTCTGGTCCTCGGAAGGCGCTCCGCTGACCGCTTCGGGCAGATCGACGCGCAACTGGGTTTCACGGGTGAACGTCGTGGTCACGACGAAAAACAGCAGCAGGATAAACACCACGTCGATCAGCGACGCGAGGTTGATGTCCACATTCTCCCGTTGCTTGCGGCGGAATTTCACGCTTTGCCCCCCGCCAGGTCCACGTCACGATCACCCTGCACGACTTCGACCAGCTTGATCGCTTCCTGCTCCATGCCGACCACCAGCTCATCGATCCGGCGTTGCAGGAAACGGTGGAAGAATACCGACGGGATACCGACCATCAAGCCCGCGGCCGTGGTGATCAGCGCCTTGGAGATACCCCCGGCCAATACCGCCGCATTGGTGGTCATGCCCGTGCCCATGAACGCACTGAAAATATCGATCATGCCCAGCACCGTACCCAGCAGGCCCAGCAACGGCGCCATGGCAGCGATGGTACCGAGGGCATTGATGTAGCGTTCCAGCTCATGGATGACCCGCGCAGCGGCCTCTTCGATGCACTCCTTCATGATCTCGCGACCATGCCGGGAGTTCGCCAGGCCAGCGGCCAGGATCTCGCCCAACGGCGAATTGGCGCGCAGTTCCTTGAGCTTCTCCTTGTTGAGTTGCTTGTCCTTGATCCAGACCCAGACCTGCCCGAGCAAATGCTCCGGGGTCACGCGACTGGCCCGCAGGGTCCACAGACGTTCGGCAACGATAGCCATTGCCGCGATGGAACTCAGGATGATCGGCAGCATCATCCAGCCGCCGGATTTGACCAATTCCCACACAGTGACAGTCCCCTCGAAAAAGTGCGCCACTCTAACATAGGGGGTGGACTCACCGAAGACTGTGATGTCGCATCCGGTCGGCCTTTGATCACCCAAGGTCATTTCCCCGAAGGTGGCGGATCGCGCCAGAAGCGCCGTTCTTGACGCATCGCGCGCGGGGGTTCGAAACGCCCCAGTTGCAGATGAACGGCGCCTTGCTGCGCACTGTCGTAGATGTCCATCGCGCGATGTCGATAGCGTTCGATCACCACCGGATGAGGATGGCCGAAGGAGTTGCCCTGTCCACGGGAAATCAGTGCCGCCTTGGGCTGCAAAACGTTGAGCAGCGCCGTCGACGACGAACTGCGACTACCGTGGTGCGGTGACTGCAACCAGTCGGTAGGCACGGCCAATGGGCTGGCGAGCAACGCGCGCTCGGCGTGGGTGTCGATGTCACCGCTGAGCAGCAATCGCTCGCCATTGGCTTCGATCTGCAACACACAGGAGTTCTGGTTGCTGTCCCTGGCCTGTGGCCAGTGCCACAGTTGAAAGTTGACCCCGTCCCACGTCCATTGCCGACCGCTCTCACAGCCCTCGGCCTGCAACTCGCCAGGCAGGTCGGCTGGTTCGCCACTGAGCACCCGTTTCACCGGCAATCCATTGGCCACTGCCTGGGCGCCACCGGCATGATCGGCATGGGCATGGCTGATCAACATCAGGTCGATCGCCTTCACACCCAACTTGCGCAGCGCGGGCAAGACCACCCGTTCCCCCTGGTCAAGACCGCGCAAACGCGGACCGGCGTCATACAACAGCGTGTGATGACGCGTGCGCACCATGATCGCCAGTCCTTGGCCCACATCCAGTTGCCAGACCTCGGCGATGCCTTCGGGCAGGATCGGCCGTGGCGGAAAAACCAGCAGTAGCAGCATGGGCCAGCCTAACGGTCGCATCGGCACGCCGCGCGGCAGCAGCAACAAAAAGGCGCCCAGCGTGCCGATAGCCCAGACCCATAGCGGGATGGCCGCGGGCACCCAGGCGGGAAGCTTGCCGGCGACCAATGCCAACCCGGTGAACAGCCAATCTATCAAGCCGCCCGCCAGCCACAGCAGCCACTCGCCGACGTAGGGCACCGGCAGCAAAAGTGTCCCGAGCAACGCAGGGGGCAGCACCACCAGGCTGATCCAGGGTACCGCCAGCAGATTGACCAGCGGCCCGCTAAGGCTGATCGGCAATCCCAGGACCAGCAAAAACGGTCCAAGGCCAATAGCGATCAGCCACTGGGCACGGGTCCAGGTTTGCCACCATGGCCAAGGCCCCAGGCGCCCACCGAACGTGAAGATCAGCACCGCCACCGCCGCGAAGGACAGCCAGAACCCCGGTTGCAGACTCGCCAACGGGTCCATCAGCAAGACGCCATTGAGCGCCAGCAACAGTGGCCACCAGGCACCCAGGTGGCGAAAACGCAGGCGCCATAGCAGCACCAGGCCGATCATCAGGCAGGCTCGGCGGACCGGCACTTCGAAGCCAGCCAACAGCCCATAGCCAAGGGCGGCCACGAAAGCCAGGCTGCAGGCCCAGGGCAACCATGGTAGACGGGCTGGCCACAAGCCGTAACGGGCAAGCCCGGCGATCAACAGATAAACCAGTCCCGCCAACAAGCCGACGTGCTGCCCGGAAATCACCAACAGGTGCACGGTGCCAGTGTCTTGCAACACCTGCCAGTCTTCGCGGCTGAGCCCCGCGCCGTCTCCCAGCACCAGCGCCACCAGCACGCCAGTTTGACCTTGCGCGTCCACGGCCTGCAGCCTCTGGCGGATACCGTCGCGCCAGGCCCACCGGGCGGGCGCAAGCCGCTCCCCGGCCTTGACCGTCCCGGTCGCACCGATGCGTTGCGCCAACAACCAAGCCTCATAGTCGAAGGCATGCGGATTGAGCAACCCCACGGGTCGCTTCAGCTTGACCGCGAGCCGCCAGCGTTCGCCGCTGTTTACCGGCGGGCCGTCATACCAGGCCAGACGCAACTGTCGCGGCAGGACGGTACGGCGTGACCGACTGTCAGTCAGTTCGAAACGCACCACCCCCTCACCATTCTGTGGCAGCCCGGTGACCCGCCCTTCGACCCAACGGGTTTCCCCGTCGAGGGCCGGCGACAGCCGATCATCCAGGGCCCATTGGGCATGGGCACAGGCCCAACTCAAGCCGAACAGGAAAAACGCAGCCGGATACGCCCTGAACGGCAGCAACATCAAGCCTGCCACCGGCATCAACAACCACAACCAGACCGGCGGTAACACCGGTAAAAAACGCAAGGCCAGCAAGCCCAACGCCAGCGCCATCATCCCTGTGCGCATAAGCCCGTCCTTGAGAGTCCAGTCCCTAGGCATAGTCGGCCCGACGCACGTCCGTCGTTAACAATTGTCACAAAGTCTGAATGGGTGCCTCATGGAATCCAGACATACTTGCCACCTTGATCGACCGAGAAGCCTTATGCCCCGGCGCTTATTCAAACGCTACATGCCAGACCCGACCAGCATCAGGGAACACAAGTCCTTACGCTTTCTTGGCACCCTGCTGCATGACCCGAACCTCTGGCACCTCAATCGCCATTCCGTCGCCCGGGCCATGGCAGTCGGCTTGTTCGCGGCATTCCTGCCGATTCCGATGCAGATGCTGGTCGCTGCGGTTCTCGCGATCATCGTGCGCGGCAACATGCCGATTGCGGTCAGCCTGGTCTGGTTGACCAACCCGATCACCATGCCGGCGGTCTTCTTCTGTACTTATCAGACCGGTGCCTGGTTGATGGATGTTCCAGCACGGCATCTGCCGGACGAGCTGACCTGGGAATGGATCAGCGGTGAACTATCGACCCTGTGGCAGCCATTTTTGCTGGGGTCGGTGGTGGTAGGCGTTGTGCTTGGGGCGTTGGCTTATTGCCTGGTGATGATGTATTGGCGCTGGTGGGTGGCGCGGCAGTGGCGGCGGCGTAAGCGAAGTCGGATGTGAGAGGCCGGTTGATCGTGTGCATATCCGTTGCTGCGGTAACGACTGCTTATGGTTTCGCCCTTACGGCGAGTCACTTTCGAAAAGCGCGAAAGTAACCAAAGCGCTCTTGCCCCACCACTCGGTGCCTCGCTTGGGCTCGGCATGCCCTCACTCCGGCATTGCTCCGTGGGTCGCCGCGATGGGCCGTCCCTGGCCCAGCGCGGCTAAACCGGCGTCCTGCCGGTTTACCCTCTGCGCAATGCCTGCGTTCGGCCATCGTGGTTAACGGGGCGCCCAGATCAAAAACAAAAGCGAGGCGGCCTTACAGCCGACCTGATCTTTTCCAGGCACCCCAATCCCTTGTAGGAGCCACGCTTGCCGGCGAATCAGGCGCTGCGGTGTGTCTGTTGTACCGCGTTATCGTTCTTCGCCGGCAAGTCGGATCGCCGCACCGCTGGCTCCTACGGGGGGGTACACCCGCAAAATCAGGTCGGCTTTAAGGCCGCCTCGCTTTCGCGTTTGATCTTGATCTGGCTTTTGATTTTCTTGCCCCATCGAGAGGCCGAGTGGAGGTTCTGCGCAGTGGGTAAACCGGCATGGATTCCGGTTTAGCCGCGCTGGGCCATGGATGGCCCATCGCGGCGACCCACGGAGCAGGACCGGAGCGAGGCACCGAACGCCGGGGGCAAGAGCCCTTGGTTACTTGGGGCTCTTCCAAGTGACTCGCTGTAAGAGCGAAACCCTAAGTGGCCGTTACCGCAGGAATGGATATGTACTCCGTCAACAATCAATAGGTCGGCTGCCAGGCCGCCATCGTTTGAAAATCTTAAGTACGCATCCCCCGCCCACTCACCAGCAGCCGCGCACAACCGATGTACAGCACGATCGTCGCCACCACCATGAACGTAATCGCAATGCTGATCCGGATATCCGACACCCCGAGAATGCCGTAACGGAACGCATTGACCATATGCAGCACCGGGTTGGCCAGGGACACCGTCTGCCAGAACGGCGGCAGCAACGAGATCGAGTAGAACACCCCGCCCAGGTAGGTCAAGGGCGTCAGCACAAACGTCGGGATGATCGAGATGTCGTCGAAGTTGCGCGCAAACACGGCATTGATGAAGCCCAGCAGCGAGAAGATCGTCGCCGTCAGCACCACCACCAGAATGGTTACGCCCAGGTGATGCACCTGCAGATCGGTGAAGAACAGCGACAACAGCGTCACGATGATCCCGACCATCAAGCCGCGCAGTACGCCGCCGAGGGTGTAGCCGATCAAGATGGTGTGCGGCGACACCGGTGACACCATCAATTCTTCGATGGAGCGCTGGAATTTGCTGCCGAAGAAACTCGATACCACGTTGCCGTAGGAGTTGGTGATCACCGACATCATGATCAGGCCCGGCACGATGTACTCCATGTAAGTGAAGCCACCCATATCGCCGATTTGTCGACCGATCAGGTTGCCGAAGATCACGAAGTACAGAACCATGGTGATCGCCGGCGGCAGCAGGGTCTGCGGCCAGATCCGGGTAAAGCGCCGGACCTCACGGTAAACGATGGTATTGAGGGCAACGAGGTTGGGCTGCAGCTCGGAACTCATACCGCCACCTTCGACAGATTTTTCTCCACCAGGGACACGAACAACTCCTCGAGGCGATTGGTTTTGTTACGCAGGCTCAGCACTTCAATGTTCTGTTGGGCGAGCTGAGTGAACAGCGCAGTGATGCCCATGCTTTTGTCCACCTGGACTTCCAGGGTGTGGGCATCGAGCAAGCGTGACGGATAGCCGATCAACTGTGGCGGCGCGCTTACGCTGCCCTTCAGATCCAGCAGGAAAGTCTCGACGTGCAGCTGGCCGAGCAACTGTTTCATGCTGGTGTTCTCGACGATGGTGCCGTGATCGATGATGCCGATATTGCGACACAACTGCTCAGCCTCTTCCAGATAGTGCGTGGTGAGGATGATGGTGATGCCTTTCTTGTTCAGCTCGGTAAGGAAGGTCCACATCGAGCGGCGCAGTTCGATGTCCACTCCGGCAGTCGGTTCGTCGAGGATCAGCAGGCGCGGTTCGTGGACCAGCGCACGGGCGATCATCAGGCGACGCTTCATGCCGCCGGACAGCGAACGCGACGGCACATCGCGCTTGTCCCACAGGCCAAGCTGGGTCAGGTATTGCTCGGCGCGTTCCTTGGCAACTTTCGCCGGGATGCCGTAGTAACCCGCCTGGGTCACGACGATGTCGAAGGTCTTTTCGAACTGGTTGAAGTTGAACTCCTGGGGTACGACGCCGATGCAGCGCTTGAGCGCCGCCGGGTTCTTGTCCAGGTCGTGGCCGAAGATATTCACCGTGCCGCTGGTCTTGTTCACCAGGGTCGAAAGAATGCCGATGGTCGTGGATTTGCCGGCGCCGTTGGGGCCGAGCAAGGCGAAGAAGTCACCTTCGGCGACATCCAGATCGATACCACTCAAGGCCTGGAAACCGTTGCCGTAGGTTTTGGTTAGCTGCCGGATGGACAGAGCGGAACTCATATCGGATTACGCACCAAGAAGGGAAGAAAGGGACAGATATGGGCGGGCGGCGAGCAATGCAACCGCGGCGCATCAGTGCAATGGTGCTTGTCGCCGCCGCACAAGTACAGTCAAGTGTGTCGATAGTGAGTATTAAGTCAACGCGGTCATGACTGCCTTGCGATACGCCGGACGCTCTTTCAACCGTGCGTACCAGGCCTGCAGATGGGGCTGCGGCGAGCGTTCGATCGGCATCTCGAACCAGGCATAAATGAAACTCCCCAGGGGAATGTCGCCCATGCCGATCTCGTCACCGGACAGGTATGGCTGGCTCGCCAGCGCCTGATCGGCCATCGCCAGCAGCGCTTCGCATTCCTTGATTGCAGCCTGGATCGCAGGCCAGTCCTGTTGATCGGCCGGGGTGCGCATTACGCCCCAGAACACCGTACGGAACGGTCCTGCCAAACTCGAAGTGGTCCAGTCCATCCACTTCTCGGCGCTGGCCCGCGCTTGCAGATCTGACGGATACCACGGAGTGTTCGGCGCATGCCTGGCCATCAGGTAGCGGACGATGGCGTTGGATTCCCACAACACGAATCCATCGTCTTCAATCACCGGCACGCGGCCATTGGGGTTCATGGCACGGTACTCGGGCGTATCGACAACACCAAAGGCACCGCCCGCATCAATGGCTTCATAGGCCAGGCCCAATTCCTCGGCGGCCCACAATGGTTTTCTGACATTCGATGAATTTTTCCGACCCCAGATCTTCAGCATGACCGCCTCTTTATGGATGAATGCGCAGGCAGCATACGCCGGATCAGGCGCGACTCAAATCGCTTCGCATGTCTCCAAGTAGCGGCGAAAGATGCTCGCCGAACAGGTGCGGATAGCACTTTTCAAGGTGTTCGAAGAAGAACTTTTCCGGCACGTCGGTGAACTGGCCGTGGTCGATCAGGTACTCCATCAGCTTCTCACCGTCGCGATTGAAGGGATGAAATACGCTGTCATTGATCCCGTCGAATTCCAGCGGCGCCACATTGAATAAGTCGCACAGGCCCTGGTTGAACGCCGGAGTGGCCTTGACCCAACGACCATTCAAATAGAGCTCGGTGTAGCCGTGCATGGCGAACACGTCGCTCTTGAGCAATTTGAGCAGGCGCGGGGTCGACAGATGATTGCGCACGTCCGCCAGACCGATGCGTGCAGCAATCCCGCAGTGCCGCGCGGCACCGGCCAGCAGCGTGGCTTTGGGCACGCAATAACTCTCCCCGCTCGCCAGCGCATAACTGCCACGCAAGGTCTGTGGGTCACGGCTGAAGGTGTACGGGTTGTAGCGCACCGCCTCGCGCACGGCGTAATAGAGCTGAATCGCTTGCTCGAGCGGGTCGCGACTGGCACCACGATGTTTTTCGGCGAACTCCACCACGCAAGGGTGGTCACTATCGATGAAGCGGCCGGGGCTCAGATACTCGTGCATGCGGGCAATCTCCAGGGCAAGCCCCGAGTCTAGCGAGAGGTTAAGCACAGAGATAACGACGTTTCGGCCAAACATGGGCGCTTTGCCGCCCGCTCAATGAACGATTTTTCACGGTCTGTCACACCTAAGGCCTACACAATCATCCAGGGTTTCCCACGATTTCAATCACCTCGCTCTGACCAGCCCGTTTCGCGGATGCCGTCTAAGCTCTGTGGGTTGGTTCGCCCTGGGTTCACGGAGGATTAAATATGCTGCTGTTGTGGATACTGGTTCTGGTTGTCGGGATAGCTTATTTAGCCCATCGTCGCATCGCGCCGCTGCCTGCCCTGGGCATCGTGGCTGTCTTTCTGCTGGCAATGGGCGCATTCAGCCGCGCACCGGGCTGGCTGCTGTTGATTTTCTGGGTGCTCACCGCCGCCGTGGCGGCGCCTCTGCTATTGCCTGACCTGCGCCGCAAATTCTTCAGCGCACCGATGTTCAACTGGTTTCAGAAAACCCTGCCGCCGATGTCGGACACCGAACGCGACGCCATCGAAGCCGGTACGGTGTGGTGGGACGGCGAGCTGTTCAGCGGTCGTCCGGACTGGAACAAACTGCTCTCCTATCCCAAGGTGCAACTGAACGAGGAAGAACAGGCTTTCATCGACGGTCCGACCGAAGAGCTCTGTGCCATGGTCAGCGACTGGCAGCTCGGTCAAACCATGGACTTGCCGGCCGAGGCCTGGACTTACATCAAGGACAACGGCTTTTTTGCCCTGATCATTCCCAAAGAGTTTGGCGGCAAGGGGTTCTCGGCCTACGCCCACTCGCAAGTGGCGATGAAACTGGCCAGTCACAGCGGCGATCTGGCGTCTACCGTGATGGTCCCCAACTCCCTCGGCCCGGCCGAACTGTTGCTGCACTACGGCACCGACGAGCAACGTAACCATTACCTGCCACGCCTGGCGCGCGGCGACGAAATTCCCTGTTTTGCACTGACCGGCCCTCTCGCGGGCTCGGACGCGGGCGGCATGCCTGACACCGGGGTGATCTGCAAAGGCGAATGGGAAGGCAAGGAAACCCTCGGCCTACGCCTCAATTGGGAAAAGCGCTACATCACCCTGGGCCCGGTCGCCACCCTGCTCGGCCTGGCGTTCAAGGCGTACGACCCGGACCACCTGCTGGGTGAAGAGGAAGACCTGGGTATCAGCCTGGCACTAATTCCAACCGATCTGCCCGGCGTGGAAATCGGCCGCCGTCACCTGCCCCTGGGGGCGGCGTTCATGAACGGTCCGAACTCCGGCAAGGACGTGTTCGTGCCGCTCGATTACCTGATCGGTGGCCAGGAAATGCTCGGCAAGGGCTGGATGATGCTGATGAATTGCCTGTCCGTCGGGCGTTCGATTTCCTTGCCGGCAGTGGGCACCGGCATGGCCAAGTTCACCAGCCTGGTGACCGGCCAGTACGCGCAGATTCGCGAGCAGTTCAACGTGCCGATTGGCGCTTTCGAAGGCATCCAGGAAGCCATGGCGCGCATCGGCGGCAATGCCTGGATGATGGACGCCGCGCGGATGCTGACTGCCAACGCGGTGGACCTCGGCGAGAAACCGTCGGTACTGTCGGCGATTCTCAAGTACCACCTCACCGAGCGTGGCCGCGAGTGCATCAGCCAGGCGATGGATGTACACGGCGGCAAGGCGATCATCATGGGGCCGAACAACTACCTGGGCCGCAAATGGAACGGCGCACCGATCTTCATTACCGTGGAAGGCGCGAACATTCTTTCGCGCAACCTGATGATCTTCGGCCAGGGCGCGATTCGCTGCCACCCCTTCGTGCTCAAGGAAATGGCCCTGGCCACTCGGGAGGACAAGGATCAGGCACTCACCGAGTTCGATGGCCTGCTGCTCAAGCACATCGGCTTTGCCGTAGGCAACGCCGCCAGCACGCTGGTGCTGAACCTCGGTTTCGGGCACCTGGAGCACGTACCGGGCGACAAGCTCAGCCAGGGTTATTTCCGCGCGCTGAACCGTCAGGCAGCCGCATTCGCCCTGCTCGCAGACCTCAGCATGATGCTGCTCGGCGGCGAACTGAAACGGCGCGAACGCCTGTCGGCACGATTGGGTGATGTGCTGAGCAACCTGTATCTGGCCAGCGCCGCGCTCAAGCGCTACAACGACCTCGACTCGCCGGAATACATGAAGCCGCTGTTTACCTGGGCCATGGAGGAAAGCCTCGGTCACGGCGAGCGGGCCATGGATGAATTGCTGAACAACTTTCCGAGCAAGGTGCTGGCCTGCCTGCTGCGGGTGATCGTGTTCCCGTTCGGGCGTCGCCACAAAGGGCCGTCGGACAAACTCGGCGCCGAAGTCGCCGCCGTGATTGGCCGCGCCAAGGGGGATCCGGCCCTGGAGGAAGTGCTGCTGGGTTGCTATCGCCCGCAATCGGTCGAAGACCCTGTTGGCGTCCTGCAGCACACCTGCGATCAGTTGAACGCCGCGCTACCCATGCGTAAAAAACTGCATGTGGCGCTCAAGAGCGGCCAGGTCAAACCGGTCGCTGGAGAAAATGTCATCGATGCCGCACTGGAAGCCGGCGTGCTGCAACCGTTGGAAGCACACACGCTACGCGAGGCCGAAGTGGCACGTCGCAAAGTGATCGATGTCGATGCTTTCGACAAAGAGGAAATAGCACTGACCGATGGCAAGGTCCGCTGATCCATCCAGCGCACCATCATGGGAAAATGCGCGCGGGGGCTTTATACTCCCGCGCCCGTTTTGCTCTTGAGGACTAATCTCGTGTCCAACATCGTTGCCGATCATCTCGTTTTGCTCGACCATCTGCGCAGCATCCTGGTCGCCGTAGGTGAGGCCGAACAGGTTCCCGACGAAAGCCATGCCTTGTTCCTGGAGCGCTTCGACGAACTGCTTGCACTGCTGCCGGTCGACCCGATCGAAAGCCAATACCTGGGCCAGGACATCCTGTGCCAGGTCATCGCCCGCTACCCGCAAATCGCCCACCTGGTGCCACGCGACCTGCTTTGGTACTTCGCCGGTGACTGCCTGCATTACATGCCCGATGATGAAATCGACCTGTACCAGGCACTGGAAGAACGTCGTTTCGAAGCCGAACAGAATGACGAGCCTTTCGACTGGAACCAGGAAAAACAGCTGCTGTCCTTGTCCAATCAAGACAGTAAGCACTGATGCAAAAGGCCCGCATGGTTGAACATGCGGGCCTTTTTTCAGGATCAAAAGATCGCAGCCTTCGGCAGCTCCTACATGGAAATCACGTACACCCTGTAGGAGCTGCCGAAGGCTGCGATCTTTTGATCTTTCCTCAGAACAACCCCTCACTTTCGGGCAGCTCATACTCCGAAACCGCAATATTCGAACTGCTCGACTTGCCCGGCTTGCCCAATGTCGGCTCCTTCTCCAGGCACTCCACCAGGTAATCGATCAACACTCGTAGCTTCGGTGGCAGGTATCGCGTGGGCGAGTACAGCAACCACGCACCTCCGTGGTAGGACGCCAGGAAAGTCCAGTCCGGCAACACTTGCACCATCAATCCCTTCTCCAAGGCACGACGCGCGGTGAAGTACGGCAGGCTGCCGATGCCGATGTGCTGCAGTACCGCGCCAAAACGTACGCCTGTGTGATTGGCGGCATATCGCCCGCGCACCCCGACGGTTACGGATTTGCTGCCCTTCTTGAACTTCCAGCGCGCATCGCTCGGGGTTTCGCCCAAGTAGATGCAACTGTGGTTGAGCAGGTCATGGGGGTGAGTCGGCGTACCGTGCTCAGCCAGGTATTGAGGGGTGGCGCAGAGTAAATGGTCGATGCTCAGCAGCTGTCGCCCCACCAACCCCGCTGGCGGCCGGTCGGTGATGCGAATCGCCAGGTCGACGTGATCGTCGATCAAATCCACCTGACGATCCTCAAGCAACAGCTCCACATCCACCTTGGGGTAACGGCGCAAAAACTCCGGCATATGCGGGTGAATCACAATTCGACCGACCGCTTTCGGCACGCTGAGGCGCACCACCCCTTCGGGCTCGTCGGTGAACTGGCCACTGATTTCCATCACTGACCGGGCGGCGTTGACCATTTCCTGACAGTGCTTGAAGACCTCCTCGCCACCATCGCTCAACCGTAACTTGCGTGTGGTCCGTTGCAGCAGGCGAGTGGCCAGGGCCTTTTCCAGACGCGAAATACTGCGACTGACAGCCGAGGGCGAAGAGCCCAACTGGCGTGCGGCTTCGGAGAAACTGCCGGTTTCGACGACCTTGACGAAAATCGCCATTTCACCCAGCAACGGCAGTGGAAGATTTATGCTCACAACGCAACAGTCCTTTGATGTTTGAACGGATTATCACGCTAAACCGCGCTTCATATAATAAAAAATAGAAATTTGAATACGAGCATGGAATATGACGCTTCGCCTCTTTTTCCATAGTGATGACCTCAAGGCCAATGTGGAAGTCCTGAACTGCGCACCTCACGAGAGCGAATTTGCCGTGGTGCTGCGCGCAACCTTGTTTCACCCTCAGGGCGGCGGGCAACCTTGTGATACGGGCTGGATTGGCGACAGCCGGGTACTACGCGTAGTCCAGGACCCAGACCGGATCGTCCATTTCGTCGATCAGCCGATCAACCTTGGCATGACCTTGATTCGGGTGGATGAACAACCTCGCCAGATCAATACGCGCATGCATTCAGCCGGCCATCTGATTGGACACTTCGTCCAGGCCATGGGCTGGATGCCGATCAAGGCGCATCACTGGCCCGGTGAAGGGCGGGTGCAATTCAAACCGTCAGAATCGGCGCAGGACGTAGACGCGCAGACCGTGCAAAACGGCCTCGAACAGTGGATCGCCCATGACCTGCCGCGCCTGACGTCGCTGCGCGAAGGCGCCCGGGAAATCAGTTTTGGCGAACTGCCCGCCTATGGCTGCGGCGGCACACACGTACGTAGCCTGAAGGATTTGGGCTCGGTCACGATCACGTCGCTTTCCCAAAAGAAAGGCACGTTGTCCGTCCACTACCTCGTGGACTGAGTCCCCCCGACCTTCTGGAGTTGAGATGCTTTCTAATTACCTGGGCGAATTCCTGGCATTGGCGACGATTCACTTTCTGGCCGTGGTCGCACCCGGACCGGATTTCGCCGTGACGATTCGCCAGAGTGTGCGTTTCGGCCGAATGGTTGGCATCTGCACGGCACTGGGAATCGGCGTGGGGATTTCCGTGCACGTGCTGTATACCTTGCTCGGAGTCGGAGCGCTGATGCATACCACGCCCTGGCTATTGACGGTGGCCAAGGTCGTGGGGGGAGCCTACATTCTTTATCTGGGTGTCAGCCTGGTTCGCAGCCGGCCGAAATCCGTATTGGAAGGTGATCAGCCGACGGATCAGCCCGCCGTCGAGCAAACGCTGCTGAAGGCGTTCACGACAGGTTTTCTGACCAACGCCACCAATCCCAAGGCCACCCTGTTCTTCCTGGCGATCTTCACCACAATCATCAGCGCCGCAACACCCCTGAAGATTCAGGCGCTATACGGTGCATGGATGTGCCTTGTGAATGCCCTGTGGTTTGTGATCGTTGCCTTGTTCTTTTCAAGCAGCCGGGTCAGGTTGCTGTTCATGCGCATGGGACACTGGTTCGAACGCAGCATGGGGGTGGTCCTGATTCTGTTCGCCGGGCGGTTGATCCTGTCGATGTAAAACAGCGTCAGCACCTGAATCGCGCACAAACAAAAACGCCGCTCAATGAGCGGCGTTTTTGTTAAATATGGAGCGGGAAACGAGACTCGAACTCGCGACCCCGACCTTGGCAAGGTCGTGCTCTACCAACTGAGCTATTCCCGCAAATGGCATCCCCTGGGGGACTCAAACACTTGTTTCAAACAAAAACGCCGCTCAATGAGCGGCATTCTCGTTAAATATGGAGCGGGAAACGAGACTCGAACTCGCGACCCCGACCTTGGCAAGGTCGTGCTCTACCAACTGAGCTATTCCCGCAAATGGCGTCCCCTAGGGGACTCGAACCCCTGTTACCGCCGTGAAAGGGCGGTGTCCTAGGCCACTAGACGAAGGGGACACGCTGCCCGGAACACATGGTGTGTGTTTCGGTGCCCAGATCCGCATCCTAAGACTTGGTTCTGGTTTCACTCAGTACCGCCCGAAGGCAATACTGTTTAAAAATGGAGCGGGAAACGAGACTCGAACTCGCGACCCCGACCTTGGCAAGGTCGTGCTCTACCAACTGAGCTATTCCCGCATTGGCGTCCCCTAGGGGACTCGAACCCCTGTTACCGCCGTGAAAGGGCGGTGTCCTAGGCCACTAGACGAAGGGGACACACTACAACATTCACTCCCTGCTTCGTTTCGCTGTTCGCTTTACGCTGCAAGTGGCGCGCATTCTATGGATGGATTGAGAGGTCGTCAACCCCCTGTTATAAATTTATTTAAATCAATGACTTCGCGCTGCTTTGCGACCCCTCCCGGCTTTTCTGTCGCCTGGGGTCTGGCGCCTATATTCTGACACTCGCCAAGACGTTATAGTCGACGCCATGAGTGATGGCAATATGCTTCAGAGTGCCAGCATTTATATACGCGGACCGCGGCCGATAAACCTTCAGCCACGCCGAGCCAGGCGCCTGAAGGCCAGGCCACTTCACTCGCATGCAAACCCTATAAAGAGGTCTTACCGGTGACACCACTCATGATCACCCTGCTCGTCGTAGCCGGGATTGCACTCTTGATCGCCATTGGCTACATCAACCATGTGGTGGAAAACAATAAGCTGGAAAGGGCCCGCACCAAGGTTGAACTCAATGATCGACTGCGTCGCTGTGGGGAGATCACCGAGACGTTTCCCGGCCAGTTGATGACGCCAGCGCTGAAACTGTTGCTGACGCGCCTGGAACTGAATGTTTGCCAACGCCTGCTGAACCTGGAAAAGACCAGCGCCAACCTCAAGGCACGGATTACTGAACTGGAGGCTCTGGTCGGCCAGGGCGAATCAATTCCAGTCAACAACCCGCCGGCACCGATCCAGACCGAGGCCAAGGCCAAGGACGTGCGTTTCCTGCTCGAAGCCCTGCACGGCCAAATCACCCGCGCTGCCCAGGATGGTTTTTTGCCACCCAATGAAGCCAAGGGCTGGATTCGTCAAGTGCGCCATATCCTTGTGCTGCTGCACATCGAGTTTTTCAACAACCTCGGCCAGCATTCCCTGCAGCAGAACCAGCCCGGCCAAGCGCGACTGGCGTTCGAACGCGGCGTGCAGTACCTGCGCAAACAACAGGAACCCCAGGTCTACGCCGAACAACTGGAATACCTGGAAAAACTCCTGGCCCGCGCCAACGACCAGGTCATGGACCGTATCGCTCCGGTAGAAGGTGACGTCAACCAATTGACCGAAGGCCTGAAGGACGTCGAGGCGGATGCGGACTGGAAGAAGAAAGTGATCTACGACTGATCACAGAACGAACGTAAAAAAGCAGTAATACACACGAAGATCAAAAGACCGCAGCCTGCGGCAGCTCCCACATGAAATGTGATCCAGTAGGAGCTGCCGCAGGCTGCGATCTTTTAGCGGCTGTCAGGCCAGCATTAAAGCCTGAAATGCCCCACCATCCCCTTCAACTCAACCCCCAACTGCGCCAGCTCGATACTCGACGCCGCGTTGCCCTGCATCGCCAGCGAAGACTGGTCCGCACTCGCTCGAATGCTCGTGACGCTGCGATTGATTTCCTCGGCCACCGAACTCTGCTCCTCGGCAGCAGCGGCGATCTGCTGGTTCATCTGCTGAATCAAGGACACGGCCGCCGCGATACTCCCCAGCGCACTCTCGGTCTGCAGTGCATCGCTGACGGCCAGCTTCACCAACTCACCGCTGCTTTGTATCTGCTGCACCGAGGCCTGCGCCGCCGCGCGCAAGGCGCTGACCAGTCGCTCGATCTCTTCGGTCGATTGCTGGGTGCGTTTGGCCAGGGCCCGCACTTCATCGGCCACCACCGCAAACCCCCTGCCCTGCTCGCCCGCCCGGGCTGCTTCGATGGCCGCGTTCAGGGCCAACAGGTTGGTCTGTTCCGCCACGCTCTTGATAACGCCGAGCACCGTGCCGATGTTCTGGATTTCCGCGCTTAGGCTTTCGATACTTGAACTGGCCGACGTTGCGGAATCCGCCAGTTGCTCGATCCGCACCATACTCTGGCGCACCACCTGCTGCCCGCTTTCAACCTTGCCATCCGCCGTTTGCGCCGCCAGCGCGGCCTCTTCGGCGTTACGCGCAACGTCGTGCACGGTGGCGGTCATCTGGTTCATGGCCGTGGCAACCTGTTCGGTTTCTTCCTTCTGGCTGCTGACTTCGAGGTTGGTCTGCTCAGTCACGGCAGACAAGGATTGCGCTGAAGTGGCCAACTGCTCGATGCCCGCCTGCAAACCGCTGACGATCTGGCTCAGCCCTGCGCCCATCTGCTGCATGGCCTGCATCAACTGACCGATCTCGTCACGGCGGGTCACCTCGACCTTCGCACTCAGGTCCCCTGCAGCGATCTGCTGCGCCACACGAATCACAGAGCGCAGCGGCGCCACGATCAAGCGGGTAATCACCCACGCTGCAATCAAGCCGACCAGCAAGGCCAGCACCGAAGAGCCGAGTATCAGTAGCGAGTTGTTTTTCAGTTGCACCTGCATCGACTGGTCTTCGGCGACATAGGCCTGATCCACCCGCTCCACCACTTGGGCAGCGCGTTGGTGCAATTGTTGGTAGACGGTTTTTTCCTGCTCCAGCAGGCCGGTGTACTCAGCGAGCTTGTCGCTGAAACTGGCGATATGGCCGGTGACTTCATTGAGGACCGTCTGGTAGCCCTCATCCTTGACCGTGGTCTTGAGTTGCTCGGCCTGGGCCAGCGCCTGACTGGCCTGCTCGATCTTGCCCTGCCCGGCGCTGTCGTCGCCCTTGCGGCTCTGGGCCAGACGCACGTGTGCTTCGTTCATGGCTTGCAACATCAACCGCGAAACCTGGCTGACCTGACTGGCTTGCTCGATGAACGCGGCCCCGTCCTTGCCTTCGGTTTCCTTCAGCGTGTAAGCGCCATCATCGGCGAGCCCGGCTTGCAGGATGTCGAGATTGTTGGCCACGCTGGACACCGACCAACTGGCCATTTCCAGCGCCAGGTCCTTGGCCTGGCTGAGCGAGACGAACTCGTCAAACGCCTTGCGGTAAGCCCCCAGGGACTGCTCGACATCATTCATGACCGGTACATTGGCCGCCGATGCTGACTTGAGCTGGTTTGCCAGGGCGATCAGGCCGTCAACGCCTGCGTGCAGGGCATCGACGGTTTTCGAGCTGCCATGCAAGGCATATTCCTGCTCCAGCAGTCGCACCTTGAGCAAACCGCTGTTGAGCGAAGACATCTGCTTGAGCCCATCGAAGCGATGGCTGATGGTTTGCAGCGACCATACACCGATCGCCGCCACCAGGGCCGTCAGCAGCAACACCAGCGCAAACCCTATACCCAGTTTTTTTGCCATACCGAGGTTGGCAAAACGTCCTTGCACGGCCGAATTCATTGCACTCAGTCCCCCGCCATTATCGTTACGGCAGAGTCGCAACGGCCCCGTATCAACACAAGACTCTGGCGCCTGAATAATGGCAAAAAGCTACGCCCGCGTCGTTTTCAGAACGCTGGAGGTCGATCCGCTATCAAAACGCCGTAACCCCGCCATCCACGGCCAATGAATGCCCGGTGGTGAACGCCGCACCATCACTGCACAGGTACAGCACCGCGCTGGCGATTTCCTCGACCTTGCCGATGCGGCCGACCGGGTGCATCGCATTGGCGAACTCGCCCTTCTTCGGGTCTGCCTCATAAGCACGGCGGAACATGTCGGTGTCGATCACCGCCGGGCACACGGCATTGACGCGGATTTTTTTCTTGGCGTATTCAATCGCGGCCGATTTGGTCAGGCCGATGACAGCGTGCTTGGACGCCGCGTAGATGCTCATCTTCGGCGCAGCCCCGAGACCTGCCACTGACGCGGTATTGACGATTGCACCGCCGCCCTGGGCCAGCAACAAAGGCAATTGGTATTTCATGCACAACCAGACGCCCTTGACGTTGACGCCCATGATGGCGTCGAACTCCTCGACCGTACCTTCGGCCAGCTTGCCTTTTTCGATCTCGATACCGGCATTGTTGAACGCATAGTCGAGACGGCCGTAGGTATTGACCACTTCATCCATCAGGTTCTTTACATCGCTTTCCACTGTCACGTTGCACCGCACGAAGGTCGCTTCACCGCCAGCCGTACGGATCAGCGCGACCGTGCCCTCGCCGCCCGCTGTGTCCAGGTCGGCCACCACCACCTTCAAGCCTTCGGCGGCAAACGCCTGGGCAGTGGCTCGGCCGATGCCGGCTGCCGCGCCTGTCACCACTGCCACCTGGCCGGAAAACGTCATGCTCATTGTGCTGTCCTCGAAGAGTAGTTTGCGGGGGATCGCGAGTTCCCAGCATAGCCACAGCCCCCATGGCCCGGCAGCACTATCAAAAGGCCGGTTGAGTCCCCATGAGTGGCAGTGATGGAACTACCGTACCAACTATCACTGTACTGGATAAGACCGTATTCGCCGGATCAGCCGAACTTGCGGCATCGACCTCGAGGGTCTATCAACAAGGTTTCATTCATCCTGAGTGCCTGCCATGACGTCCCAGACCAATCGCCAATTTCTGCTCGCCAAACGCCCAGTGGGTGCCGCGACCCGGGAAACATTCACTTATCAGGAAGTACCGGTCGGCGAACCGGCTGCAGGCCAGATCCTGGTCAAGAACGAATACCTGTCCCTGGACCCGGCCATGCGCGGCTGGATGAACGAAGGCAAGTCCTACATCCCGCCGGTCGGTCTTGGCGAAGTGATGCGCGCGTTGGGCGTGGGCAAAGTCATCGCTTCAAACAACCCCGGCTTTGCGGTGGGCGACTACGTCAACGGCGCCCTCGGCGTACAGGATTATTTCCTGGGTGAGCCGCGCGGGTTCTATAAGGTCGATCCGCAACTGGCGCCGCTACCGCGCTATTTATCCGCACTGGGCATGACCGGTATGACCGCTTACTTCGCGTTGCTTGACGTGGGTGCGCCCAAGGCCGGCGATACCGTCGTACTGTCGGGCGCTGCCGGTGCGGTGGGCAGCATTGCCGGGCAGATTGCCAAGATCAAGGGCTGTAGGGTAGTCGGTATCGCTGGCGGCGCGGACAAGTGCAGGTTCCTCATCGACGAGCTGGGTTTTGACGGCGCCATTGACTACAAGAATGAAGATGTCGTTGCCGGCCTCAAGCGCGAGTGCCCCAAAGGCGTGGACGTGTTTTTCGATAACGTGGGCGGCGATATCCTCGACGCGGTATTGAGCCGCTTGAACTTCAAGGCAAGGGTGGTGATCTGTGGCGCCATCAGCCAGTACAACAACAAGGAAGCGGTCAAGGGCCCGGCCAACTATCTGTCACTGCTGGTCAACCGCGCACGCATGGAAGGTTTTGTGGTGATGGACTACGCCGCGCAATTCGCCGCCGCCGGACAGGAAATGGCTGGCTGGATCGCCAAGGGGCAGCTCAAGAGCAAGGAAGACATCGTCGAAGGCCTGGAGACCTTCCCGGAGACGCTGATGAAGTTGTTCAGCGGGGAGAATTTCGGCAAGTTGGTGCTGAAAGTCTGACGCTGTTCTGTAGGAGCTGGCTTGCCAGCGATGCAGGCACCGCGGTTATTCAGGTGAACCGCGGTGGTGCATTCGCCGGCAAGCCGGCTCCTACAGGTATTCAGGCAAGCTCAGCCACTACAGAAGCCAGTGCCTTGGCCGGGTCTGCGGCCTGGCTGATCGGGCGGCCGATCACCAGGTAATCGGAACCGGCATCCAGCGCCTGGCGCGGAGTCAGGATACGGCGTTGATCGTCCTGGGCGCTGCCCGCCGGGCGAATCCCAGGGGTCACCAGTTGCAGCGACGGGTGCGCCGATTTCAGCGCCTGGGCTTCCAGGGCCGAGCACACCAGGCCATCCATACCGGCTTTTTCCGCCAAGGCGGCCAAGCGCAGAACCTGCTCTTGCGGCTCGATGTCCAGACCGATACCCGCCAGATCCTCACGCTCCATGCTGGTCAACACCGTCACCCCGATCAGCAGCGGTTTTGGCCCGGTGCGCTGGTCCAGCACTTCGCGACAAGCCGCCATCATGCGCAGGCCACCGGAGCAGTGAACGTTGACCATCCACACGCCCATTTCCGCCGCGGCCTTGACGGCCATGGCCGTGGTGTTGGGGATGTCGTGGAACTTGAGGTCCAGGAACACTTCGAAACCCTTGTCACGCAGGGTGCCGACGATTTCCGAGGCGCAGCTGGTGAACAGTTCTTTACCGACTTTGACCCGGCACAGTTTCGGGTCCAATTGATCGGCCAGCTTCAGTGCGGCGTCACGGGTAGGGAAATCCAGGGCGACGATGATAGGAGTCTGGCAGGCGGACATGAGTGGGCTCTCAGGCAAGTCGAAATCGGCGCGCATTGTAGCGGAACCAATGGCCCTGCGGGACCCGATGATCGGTAAATCGTCGAGATCGCTGCGCCAAGACTAGCCTCTGCGGCAATTGTGTCGAGTTCGGTACAGTCACGACACGCCCCCAACATCCTTCTCCGCTACCCTCGGCAACCGCTTTACGTCCTCGGCTCAGCACTTCCCGCCTCCGGGCAGGACGCCTATGCTGGAACCACAACCTCGCAGCCTATCTTTGTGGTTGGCAGCCTACCTGGCAGATGAACCCACGCATGCACAACTCTCCAGCCCCCGTGAACGACGATCAAAAAGCGCCCGGCGATGAAAAGCGCTGGAGCATTCGCGCACTGATCGTCGACGATGATGTGCCGATCCGCGAGCTGATGATCGACTACCTGGCGCGCTTCAACATCCACGCCAGCGGTGTCACCGATGGCGCCGCCATGCGCCTGGCGATGCAGGCGGAGCATTTCGACGTGGTGGTGCTCGACTTGATGCTGCCCGGCGAAGACGGCCTGTCGCTGTGCCGCTGGTTACGCGGCGAATCGGATATTCCGATTCTGATGCTCACGGCACGTTGCGAACCCACCGACCGGATCATCGGCCTCGAGCTCGGCGCCGACGACTACATGGCCAAGCCGTTCGAACCCCGCGAGCTGGTCGCACGCATCCAGACCATTCTGCGCCGGGTGCGGGACGACCGCAGCGAACAACGGGCGAACATCCGTTTCGACAATTGGCGCCTGAACAGCGTGCTGCGCCAATTGGTTGCAGCCGATGGCCTGGTGGTGCCGCTGTCCAATGCCGAATTTCGCCTGTTGTGGGTGTTTATTGAACGTCCGCGCCGGGTCCTCAGCCGCGAGCAACTGCTGGATGCCGCTCGTGGCCGTTCGATCGAAGCCTTCGATCGCAGCATTGACCTGCTGGTGTCGCGCCTGCGGCAGAAACTCGGTGACGATCCCAAGGCCCCGCAACTGATCAAAACCGTCCGTGGTGAGGGTTACCTGTTTGACGCCCGGGACATCGGTTGATGCGGGCGCGCTTCGATACGTTGTTCGGCCGCCTGTTTGGAGTACTGCTGATCGCGATTGTCCTGGCACACCTGCTGGCATTTGCATGGTTTCACTATTACGGCCCGCCGCCCCCTCCCCCCACGCCACCGACATTTTCCGAAGACCTGGCGGGTCAACGCCCGCCGATGGACCCGCGCCTGGCCCCCCACCCTGCGAGGCCATGGTTTGGCGGACCACTGGTACCGCTGACGTTTCAGCTGATCTCGCTGATCATTGCAGCCTGGTACGGCGCCAAATTACTCAGCCGGCCGATTCAGCGCCTGAGCGACGCGGCCGAACGCCTGAGTGAAAACCTCGACAGTAAGCCACTGGAGGAATCCGGCCCGCGGGAAGCGCGACAAGCGGCGCACACGTTCAACAAAATGCAGCAACGCATCATCGAGCAGGTCAAGCAGCGCTCGCGCATGCTCGGCGCGGTGTCCCACGACCTGCGCACGCCCCTGTCGCGGCTCAAACTGCGCCTGGAGCAAATTGACGATGACAAGCTGCAAGGACAGATGCGCCAGGATCTGGACGACATGATCAGCATGCTCGATGCAACGCTCGGCTACCTGCACGAACAGCGCACCAGCGAGGCGTCACAGTGGATGGATGTGCAGGCGCTGGTCGAGTCCCTGAGCGAAAACGCCCAGGATCAGGGGGCAAACGTCCAGGCCAGCGGTCATTGCGCGCCGCTGCAAGTCCAGCCGATGGCGCTGCGCTCCTGTATCAACAACCTGCTGGACAACGCCTTGCGTTATGCCGGGAATGCGTTGATCACGCTCGAAGATAATCGCCAACACCTGGTGATCAGGGTCATCGACCATGGTCCAGGGATCGCGGCGGATAAACGTGAAGCCGTATTCGAACCGTTCTTCCGATTGGAGGGCTCACGCAACCGCAACTCCGGCGGCGTCGGCCTGGGCATGACCATTGCTCGCGAGGCAGCGCAACGCCTGGGCGGGCAGCTCAGCCTGGAAGAAACGCCCGGTGGTGGGCTGACGGCGATCATCCGCCTGCCCAGGACTTGAGTGCAGCGCAAGGATTGAATTCAGCGACGGTCATCAATCCGCGAATGGCTTTTGCTCCAGTCGGTCAACAGGCTGTAAGCCACGGCCAGCAACGTCGGCCCGATAAACAGGCCAATGAATCCGAACGCGATCAACCCACCAAACACCCCTAGCAACACAATCACCAGCGGCAAATTCCCACCCCGGCTGATCAGGTAAGGCTTGAGCACGTTGTCCACGCCGCTGATGATGAACATGCCCCATACGCCGAGGAACACCGCCATCCCGTACTCGCCCTTCCAGGCCAGCCAGGCAGTGGCTGGAATCCATACCAGCGGCGGCCCCATGGGAATCAGGCTGAGCAGGAAGGTCACGATACCGAGCACCAGTGCCCCGGGGACCCCGGCAATCAGGAAGCCGATCAACGCCAGGACCGCCTGGGCCGCGGCGGTGCCGATCACGCCGTTTACCACCCGTTGCACGGTGCCGGCCACCAGCTCGATGTAGTAACCGGCACGGTGGCCGATCAGCCGCTCCAGCAATCCATGAACAAAGGCCGCCAACCGTGGGCCATCGCGATAGAAAAAGAATACGAAGACAATGCTCAGGGTCAGCTCGAGGATGCCGCCGCCAATCTGTGCGCTACGCGCCAGCAACCAGTTGCCGACCTGCCCCAGATAAGGCTTGAGCGACACCATCATCGCCGCGCCCTGCTGATCGACACTGTTCCAGATGACCACCAGCCGCTCGCCCACCAGGGGAATGCCACCCAGCCAGTGCGGCGCTTCAGGCAGGCCGTCGACCTGCACGTCCTTGATGAACGCCGTGGCGTCGCGCACATGGTCCGCCAGGTTGAACCCCAGCCATACCAGCGGCGCCGCCACCAGCACCATCCAGCCCACGGTCAGCAGGGCCGCTGCCAGGGATTCGCGGCCATTGAGCCAGCGGGTCAGCAGGCGCATCAGTGGCCAACTGGCGAATGCCAGTACCGCGCCCCAGAACAGGGCCGACCAGAACGGCGCCATCACCCATAAGCTCGCGCCAAACAGCACCAGGAGCAGGATCTGCACCAACAGCCGATCGTTATTGATCATCACAGTCTCGAAAAAGTCATTCAGCAAAAAGAGTAGGCGAACACGCCACGCGTGTTCGCCGGATGACACTTATCGCAGCAGTTTGATATGCAATCCAGAACCGTCGACACCACCGGTTTCCATCCGCGCCGCACGTACACCCTGCTCGATCAACGATTGACGCCAGGCTTCAGCGTTGGGCCCGGACACACTGACCCGCAAGGTGGTGTCCAGGTTCAGGCCCCGGGAGATCAGGCGCAACCAGGTGTCATCGGGTGCTTGCGTCAACTTGGGGAAGTCGAGTTCACCGGTACTCTTGAGCTCGCGCAACAAGGTTGCGGACGTCGGCAGCAATTCCCCCAGCGGGGCGACGGCGTCGAATTGTTCGACGTGCAGATAGGCTTTGCGATTGCCACGGGTGATGCTGTAGAGCGCCACCAGCGTATTGTCCTTCGGTGCGGCCAGGCGTAACAGCAGGTAAGCCTGCTCACTATCGGCGCCATAGAGCTTGGCGTTGCCGAACACTTCGTTGGCCCATAGGCTGCTTTCGCCGCAATCTCGCGCCTGGCACCAGAACAGCAATTGGGCGTCCTGCTGTTGAAGCGCTTCGCGCGCAGCGGTGAAGGCCTCGGTCGAGGAATGCTCCGCCGGCAATTCATAGGTCACCGAGGTAACATGCCCACGAGCACTGACCTGCCCGTCAAAGCGCAACTGACCGCTGATCTTGCGGATCGAGCCGAGCGGGTAGATCCGTTCAAGCTCTGCCATGGGGCGATAGTCGACGATTTGCGCATCGGTCATGCGCGGCACGATCGGCAAGTCCTGACTGCCGGGCAGATCGGCGGCTAATGAGAGTGGACTGAAACAACAGAGCACCAGCAAACTGAATGAGCGCATGGATAGACTCATTGGATCAGCATGCCCTTGTGGCCATTCGGGGGCGCAGCGGTGTAGAGGTCTATCATGGTTGTCTCCCTTTTCAACCCACCCAGCCTCGACAGTTGCCCGGCGCAAGTCAAGGAATGGCGAAGAACCGATTGAAACAGTCTGCGACAAGGTCGGCACCGGGTTCATCATTCAAGTGCAAATGATGGCCGCCTGGCAGCTGTTCAAGGCTAAAGGGTAGACGCTCCAGCAACTCCGGATGTGTGGCGAGCATGCCGTCAGCGGCGACCACCAGTTTCGCCGGACAGGCGACCCGCTGGACGAAGGCCATGGCCTGCTCGGTGGTGAGGCGCAGCGGCGATGGTAGCGTGAGGCGATTGTCGGTGCGCCAGGTATAGCCGCCCGGCACCGGCATCAAGCCACGCTGGGCCAGCAACTCGGCGGCTTCGCGACTGACCGCCACCAGGCCTTTCATGCGCGCTTCGATGGCGCGGTCCTGGGTGCTGTAGACCGGTTTGCGTTTTTCCCGCAGGTCCAGTTGCGCCTGCAGGGCCATGCCCATACGTTCGGCAGCGTTTTCGCCTTTGTCGGTGGGAGGGATGACCCCGTCAATCAACGCCAGGTGAGTGACTCGCTGCGGAAACGAACCGGCAATGATCAGCGAGGCGATGGCGCCCATCGAATGTCCCAGCAACGCAAACCGCTTCAATCCAAGCTGCTCTGCAACTTGCAACACATCGTGGGCATAGTCCCACATGGCGTAACCGGCACCGGGTGGGCGGTGCCCTGAGTGCCCGTGACCGGCCATGTCCAGGGCGATCACGCGCAAGCCTTTGAGCTTGGGTGCCAGGCGGGCGAAGCTATTGGCGTTGTCCAGCCAGCCATGCAGGGCAATGACCGGCAAACCGTCTTCAGGGCCAAACAAATGCGCCGCCAACTCGATATGCGGCAGGCTCAGGCGCACTTCTTCGACGACCTGGCTCATGCGCAATCCCGTTGCTGGCGAGCGGTCCAGCGTTCGAACAGGTTTTTCAGCAGTACGGCCGTCTCCTGCGGCCGTTCCAGAGGAAACATGTGCCCGCCAGGCATGCTCAGCGCCTCGCCATTTGGCATGCGCCCGACTGAACTGGTGTGATGCCGCATCACCACCCGGCTCTCGTGCCCGCGAACGACCGCCAGCGGCACTTGCAACTGCCGCAGGCGGCCCGGGCTGGTGTGGGGTACGCCACGGTAGATGCTGATTTCCGTGGCTGGGTCGAAACGCAAGCGCAACCTGTCGCCGTCCTGATGCAAACCATAGTGCAGGTAGGCATCGAAACACTCCGGATCGAAGCTGCGAAACAGGCTCTTGCCAGCGAAATAACGGCGGGCGCTCTCGAGGTCGGCGAATTCTTCACGACGCCCCAGGGTGCGCCCGGCCGGGGTCAGGCGGTCGATGAAACCCAAGCGCTTGGCTGCGCGAATGACCCATTGATCGGTGCGCGTCAGCACCGGCGAATCGAGCATCACCACACCGCGATACAACTGGGGGCAACGCAACGCCGCGTGCAGATGCAGTACGCCACCGAAGGAATGACCGACGCCCCACACCGGCTGCGACTGCTGCTGCAGGTGGTGGATCAGTTCATCCACCAGGTTGTACCAGTTGTCGTCCGCCGGAAAACGTGGGTCGTGGGCGTGTTGCTCCAGATGCGTCACCTGAAATTCGGGTGCCAGCGCCGCAAACAACTTGCCGTAGGTTCCCGAAGGAAAACCATTGGCGTGGGCGAAAAATATCTGTTGCGACATACCGGTCGATCCATCCGCGAAAACAAACCCGATTGTCCGCAAGACCGCGTTCTTGAGCAATGACCGTAACTGACAGGAATGATGACAGTCCGGCCATGCGAATAAAAGGAACGGGGAGTTCAACGTGCTGGCGGATTATCACCCAGTGGCACCACAGCCATGGTCAGCCGCGAGACACAACTGGCCTTGCCTTCGTCACTGGTCAAGCGGATATCCCA
The DNA here is from genome assembly GCF_014596605.1 of Pseudomonas sp. PSB11. Taxonomy (NCBI): domain Bacteria; kingdom Pseudomonadati; phylum Pseudomonadota; class Gammaproteobacteria; order Pseudomonadales; family Pseudomonadaceae; genus Pseudomonas; species Pseudomonas sp. PSB11. The sequence goes on along the minus strand of NZ_NOIO01000003.1, from coordinate 105,663 downwards.
GACATGGGTCGTACGCCCGATGTGAATGGGTTTGGCGACCGCCGTCACGCGGCCGCTGCGCAAGCCGCGCAGGTGGTTGGCGTTGATTTCCAGCCCCACGCAGTAAAACTTGCTGGCATCGATGCACAGGTAACTGGCCATGGAGCCGACTGATTCAGCCAGCACCACCGAAGCGCCGCCATGCAGCAAGCCATACGGCTGATGGGTGCGATGGTCGATGACCATGCTCGCGGTCAGGGACTCTTCATCGAAGGCTTCGAAACGGATGTCCAACAGTTCGCCGATGGTGTTTTTCTGAATTGCGTTCAGTTGTTCGATGTTGGGAACGGTACGCCACAGACTCATAGCAGGTTTTCCTTGTTGGTTTTATCGTGGCTCAATCCTGCCACAGCACCGCTTCGGTGTGCTCGCTCCATTCTTCGAAGCGAGCGCCGTAAGTGGCTTCGATGACGTTGCGCTTGATCTTCAGGGTCGGTGTGAGAAAACCGTTTTCCACCGCCCAGCTGTCCTTGACTACCACCAGCCGCCGCAAGCGTTCGTGCTTGTCGAGGACGCTGTTGACCTCTTCCAGCAGCTTTTCCAGGCTTGAATGCAACCCGGCCCGTGTCTCCTGCTGCCCGACGGCCGAAAGCACGCACAGGCCCAGTGGCGCATTCAAGCCATCACCGACCACGCACACCTGCTCGATGCGCGAATGCACCGCCAGGCGATTTTCGATCGGCGCCGGCGCTACGTACTTGCCTTTGCTGGTCTTGAAGATTTCCTTCAAGCGCCCGGTCAGGCGCAGGTTGCCTTCGGCATCTTCCTCGCCCTTGTCGCCGGTGCGCAGGAAGCCGTCCTCGGTGATGGTGTCGGCGGTTTTCTGCGGATCCTTGAAATACCCCAGCATGGTCGCCCCGCTACGTACCATGACCTCGCCCGATTCGTCGATGCGCACCTCGACCTCCGGGCACGGCATGCCAATCCAGCCTGGTTTGTTCTGGCCCGGCAGGCAAATGTGCGAGTAACCGCAACTCTCCGTCATGCCATAGACCTCCAGCACGTCCAGTCCGAGCTTGCGATACCACAGCAGCAGACTCAGGGGCACCGGCGCCGCACCGGACAAGGCCACGCGCAAGGCATCGAGCCCCAACCCGGCGAGGACTTTGTGCCCGACCCGCTTGCCGATAATCGGCAGCCCGAGCAGGAAATCCAGGCGCTTTGCCGGGATCTTGCTGTACACCCCCATCTGGAACTTGGTCCAGATGCGCGGCACGCCAAACAGCGCCGTTGGCCGGGCACGTCGCAAGTCCGTCAGGAAGGTGTCAAGGCTTTCGGCAAAGAACACGGTTTGCCCGGTGTAAATCGATGCCAGTTCGACGAACATCCGTTCGGCAACGTGGCACAACGGCAAATACGACAACAGTCGATCCGACTCATTGAGACCGAATAACTGCGTGCCGCGCGTGGTGGCGAATCCCAGGTTGGCGAAGCTGTGCATCACGCCCTTGGGCATGCCGGTGGTGCCGGACGTGTAGATGATGGTTGCCAGTTGATCGGCGGCGGGCTTGGGATCGTCCTGGATCGGCGAACTGCGTTGCAGGTCGTCCCAGCTGAAATCGAAAGTGCCGGGCGGATGTAGCGGCAGGCTGATGGTCGGTAGCTCGGGATTCACCCCACGGGACATGCCAGGCCAGTCATCGAGTTTACCGATGAATACCAGCGCCGCTTCAGAGTGTTCGAGCACCTGGGCCACCGATTCGGCGGTGAGGTTGGGGTACAACGGCACCGAGACATGCCCGGCCATCCAGATTGCCAGGTCGGCAATGATCCAGTGTGCGCAGTTTTTTGAGATCAGGGCGATATGACTGCCCTGGGGCAGTTCCCGGGATCGCAGCCAATGGGCCGCGCAGCGTGCCTGATGACCGACGTCCTCCCAGCTCAAGGTCTCGACTCGGCCACCGCCCACAGGCTGGACGAGAAAGCGCTGGCGAGGATGACGGGCCTCGCGCTCGTAGAAGACGTCCAGGGGCAAACGGGAAGCAGCAGGCATGGGACTCGCTCCTTTGTTTTGGTCTGGAGCAAGCGTAGCCAACCAAGCAAATGCTTGGTTGGCTATTTTTCAAGATCAAAAGATCGCAGCCTGCGGCAGCTCCTACGGCGGAAACGCTGAAACCCCTTTTAGGCGCCGCCGCTGGCAGTGGTCTTTTGCCTTTAAGGGTGCTTGATGCTGTTGAGCTTCATTGCGCCAATCAGCAATTCAGAGTTTTCCAGCTCGGCCAGGCCCGCGGTGCTGACCTTCTCTGGCGGATGACCCGCACCATGTTGCAGGTAGCTGAGCAGGTTTCCCACGAGCGGGTTATGAGAAACCAGCAGCACGTTGGTCACCGATTTCAGTTGATCGGTGACTCGGTCGGGATCGAAATCCGGGGTCAGCCACTCAACCGTGCGGATTTCCGGTTCGAAACCCAATGCATCTTTCACCAGGTGTGCGGTTTGCTGCGCTCGCATGTAAGGGCTGGCGTAAATCGCTGTCAGCGGCTGGCCAACCAGGTTGGCGGCGGCCCGCAGCACTTCTTCACGACCATTGTCGGTCAGCTCCCGCTCCGAATCGTGGGGTTTGGAGCCGTGTGGCTCGGCTTCACCATGACGCAATACCCAGAGTTTCATAGCTTGGGTTCCTCATCTCTGGCCGGGTGCGGCGCAGGCGCCACCACGTGCGGCGCTTCACCTTCCGGCGTACGCGGCGTCGGCCAATCGGCGAACGGCCAAGGTTTCTGGTCGCTGTGGAAGCTGCCGAAACGACCGATCTGGGCCAGGAACTGGCTCAGGCTGTCGCCGAAGTTCATCAGGCTGGCGCTCGGGGCGCCATAGATCAAACGATAGATCAATTGCACCAGCACCACGGCGCCAAGCATGAACTGCGCCACCTGCCAGACCAGCAGGAACACCACCATCCACAGCACTCGAAGCAGGATGGACTCGTATTTGGCTTCTACTTTTGGATCACTCATTTCTCGCTCCGTTCCTGTGAAGTGGGGGTTCAGTTGAAGCCGCTGGTGGAAATAAAGTCGACATCGGTCTTCGGCTCGCCCCGCATCAACAGTTCGATCACCTGCTCAAGCGTGCGCCCTTCGAACAGGATCGCGTGCAACCCGGCGACCAATGGCATGTACACGCCAACTTCCTGGGACTTGGCCTTGAGCACCTTGAGGGTATTCACGCCTTCGGCGACTTCGCCCAGGCGATTGACTGCCTCGTCGAGGCTCAGGCCCTGGCCGAGGGCGAACCCGACCTGATAGTTACGGCTTTTTGGCGACGAGCAGGTCACGATCAGGTCACCCACGCCCGCCAGGCCGAGGAATGTCATCGGGTTGGCACCCTGATTCACCGCGAAGCGGGTCATTTCCGCCAGCGCCCGGGTTATCAGCATGCTCTTGGTGTTTTCGCCCATGCCCATCGCCACCGCCATGCCGGCAATGATCGCGTAGACGTTTTTCAACGCACCGCCCAGTTCCACGCCAAACCGGTCGGCGCTGGCATACACACGAAAGGTGCGGCCGTGCAGAACTTCCTGGACATGCTGGCAGAGCGCCTCGTCTTCGCTGGCGACCACTGTGGCGGTCAATGCATGTTCGGCGATTTCACGAGCCAGGTTCGGCCCGGACAACACACCGATGCGTGCCTGTGGCGCGATCTCTTCGAGAATCTGGCTCATCAGCTTGAAGGTGTGGGCTTCGATGCCCTTGGTCAGGCTCACCAGCATTTTGCCGCTGAGTCGATCAGCCTGCGGGGCCAGCACCGAGCGCAACGCGCTGGAGGGCAGCGCGACAAAACTCAGGTCGCACGCATCCAGGGTGGCCAGCAGGTCAGTGACCGGCGTGACGCCGGGCAGGATCTTGATGCCTTTGAGGTAACGCGGGTTCTCGCGATTGACCCGAATGGCCTCGGCCTGTTCAGGGTCACGCATCCATTGCAGGACTTGATGACCATTTTCGGCCAGCAAGTTAGCCACGGCGGTACCAAAACTTCCGCCTCCCAAAACCGCGATCGGGCGCTGTTGAGTCATATGTAATCCGTTAATCCATACCAGTGGCAATGTCGGCATTATACGGAGCGCCCCCGTGTCGGCCAGTCCCCGCGTCAATTACCGGCACGGGTAGGAAGAAGTCCGGTAATACCCAGGAAAATGCTTACATCGTGACTGGAAAAGTCAACGGGCTCGGTTAACATGCGCGCCATCGATCGTTAACAAGGATGTGCTGTGTCCCTGGGTTCGACTTCACCCCATTCGCCGTTGGTCCTGGCGCTGGTGTTCAGCTCGCCGGCGATGGCCGACGACTTGTTTCTCGACAGCGAACCGTTGCCGCAAGTACTCACGGCCACGCGCCTGAAACAGTCGCCGGCTGCCGTGCCGGGGAGCATGACGGTGCTCGACACTGCGCTGATCAATGCCAGCGGCGCGCGCGACATCAGTGAAGTGCTGCGCCTGGTACCCGGCATGATGGTCGGCAATATCAGCGGTAATCAGGCCACGGTGAATTACCACGGCACCAGCGCCACCGAAGCACGGCGCCTGCAAGTATTGATCGACGGCCGCTCGGTGTACCGCGCAGGGCTGGCCACGGTCGACTGGAGCGATATTCCGGTTGCCATGGAGGACATCGAGCGTATCGAGGTTTTCCGCGGCCCGAATACCGTCAGCTATGGCGCCAATGCGCTGATGGCGGTGGTCAACATCATCACGCGTAATCCGGCCGACAGCCACGGTACGCGCCTGAAAGTCACCCGCGGCCAGCGTGGCATCGACGACTTTTATGCCAGCCAGGGCGTGGGTTGGGAGGACGGCGATTTACGTCTGTCGCTGTCTGGCCAGCAAGACGATGGCTTTGATACCGACCGTTGGGGCGGCGACTACCATGACAGTCGACGCTTGAAGCGCTTCAACCTTGCCGTCAGTCAGTCGCTCGACGAACGACAAGGCATCGAATGGCAGGTGAATGCCAAGGACGGCACCAATCAGCGCCCCTATACCTACCGCCCGGTGTTTTCAGGGATTACCCGCGCTGGGGACAATTCCGACGTCAGCGCCAAGGACTACGCCGGCTCGCTGCGCTGGAATCTCGACCTGGACACCGAGCACAGCCTTTACATCCAGGGGTCGGCCCAGCACTGGGACCGTCAGCAAACCTGGCGCGCCTGCGATGCCGAAGTATCGTTCAGCCCCGAACTCAGCGAGCTTTGGCAACTCAACCCGAACTACACGGAACGCCTGGCGCGTAACATCGAGAGCTTTCTGGTCTCCGGGCCCCCTGACGCCGATCCGACCCAACGCGCATTGGCCAATCAAGTCCTTGACCAGTGGCGCAACGGCGCCCGGCAAACGGTCTGCGGCGATATCGACCAAAGCACTCGGGAATCGCGCTACGACCTTGAATTGCAGGACACCCTGAGCCTGTCCGATAACCTGCGGCTGGTCAGCGGATTGAACTATCGTTACGACCGGGCAGATTCCGAGACCTACTTCAATGGCACTCTCGATGACACCACCTGGCGAGCGTTCGGCCAGCTCGAATGGCGCGCCAGCGAACACTGGCTCCTGCAGGGCGGTGCCATGTTCGAAGACACGCAGTTGATCGGCAGCTCACTGAGCCCACGGATGGCGGTCAACTACCTGATCAATCCGCGCCACGGCTTGCGTGCGGTGTACTCGCAAGCCGTCCGCTCGCCGGACATGTTCGAGAACAACGTCAACTGGAGCTACCAGGTCACCCACCTGCAACCCGGCGCCTATGGCCAGCCCAGTGCCCGCTATTTCGTCAAGACCCGCGGCCCCGGCGACCTCGACCAGGAACACATGCGTTCCCGGGAACTGGGCTATAACGGTTACTTTGCCGAATCGGGCCTGGCCGTCGATGTAAAGCTGTTCTACGACGAGATCACCGGGATGATCAGTGAGCCGTTGCGCAATAACCAGTACATCGCCAGCAATGCCAACACCGCTCGCTACACCGGAGCGGAAACCCAACTCGACTGGAAAATCAGCAGCGCCGACCGCTTGCGCCTAACCTATGCCTACGTCGACGCTGACGCGAGCAACCGGCTAGATGCACAACAGACTGCAGGCAACAGTGGTTCTGCCGCCTGGTTGCGCGACTGGGGCCATGGCTGGAACAGCGCGCTCTTCTATTATGCTGACGACGCGCTCAACGGCTACCGCTTCGAACGCGTCGACACGCGCATCGCCAGGCGCATCCGCCTGGGCAAGACTCATCTGGAACTGGCCGGTGTGCTGCAGCAGCGCCTCGACAACCAGCCCACCTCCTTTGTCGACAACAACTATGACGAGCGTCGCTTGATGTATTTCAGCGCGCAGTTGGCGTTTTAAGATGCCCCATCGTCCGTCACGCAAGCCGTCAATCCTTGGCCACCTGCTGGCCATGGCTTGCCTGTTGTCCGGTGGCTGGCTACACAACCAGTCGGCCAGCGCCGCGGACATTCTCCTCACCGGTGTCGACGATAGCCCCGGCGTGCAATCCTTCGTCCAGGCCCTGGTGCAAATGCGACCGGCCGACAACGTGCACTTCCAGCCATTGGCCAGCCTGCCGCCACCTGGCAAGCTGGCGGCGGACACCCGCTTGATCCTGCTCGACCTGCCCAGTCTCGACTGGCGCCTGCAGGACCCTCGCGGCCCGGCGACACTGGTGCTGCGTATCAGCCGCCTGCAGGCGCGACAACACCTTGGGCACGCCCTGCCCCCGCACCTCAGCCTGCTCTGGAGCGATCCGCCACTGGACCGGCAATTGCGCCTCACCCGTGTCCTGCTGCCCCAGGCCAAGCGGGTTGGCGTCCTGTACGACAGCCATAGCGAGTTCCTGTTGCGGGAATTGCGCCAGGCCGCCTACCCCCTGGGTCTTGAAGTGGTCACCGAACGTTGGGAAAACACCCAGGACAGTCGTCCCTTGCAGGCTTTGCTGGACAACAGCGATGTAGTACTGGGCCTCGACGACCCCGATCTGTACAACCCGAAAACCGCGAAAAACCTGTTGCTCAGCAGCTATGCGCGACAACTGGCCTTGATCGGTCCCAATGCAGGGTTCGTCAAGGCCGGGAGCCTGGCCAGTACCTACAGCGATCAAAGCGACTGGCTGGCGATTCTCGATGAGCTGCTCGACCTGCCACCCGCCACGTGGCCACGCACGCAATATCCACACCGCTTCAAAGTCTCGAGCAATCGGCAGGTGTCTCGTTCCCTGGGGCTTGAACAGGTCAATGAAGTGGCTGTCGCAACGCTGTTGGCAGAAGGAGAACGCCAGCCATGACCTTCCGTCGCCGCTGGGACATCAGTACCCGTACCCAGATCATCAGCCTCGGCCCCGCCCTGCTGCTGACGTTACTGTTGATCAGCTTCTTCACTTTCGTGCGGATCCAGGACCTGCGCCAGGAGCTCAACCACACCGGCCAGTTGATTGCCAACCAACTGGCGCCGGCCACCGAATACGGGGTGATTTCGGGCAATAACGAAGTGCTCGAGAGCCTGCTCAAGGCCACGCTGGCCACGCCCAACGTACGGTTCCTGGAGGTGCAGGACAGCGCCAACCGGATTCTGGTGTATGTCGAGCAACCTTCGGCAAGCTACCAAAAGCCGCACCAGGTTGAAGTCTTCCAGGCCCCCGTGCGCCTGCAACGGATCGCGCTGCACAATGATTTTTTCCAGGACGCCAGCGTGCCCCCCACGGCTCCCACCGAGGATTACCTGGGTCGGGTGATTGTGGGGCTTTCCAGTGATGCGTTCAGCCAGCGTCAGCAGGAAATCCTGCTCAAGGCTGGCATTCTGGCGCTGTTCGCCCTGTTGTTTACCTTCATGGTCGCCCGGCGCCTGGCCGCGAGCCTGTCGCAACCGATCCGCGATATCGGCAATGCGGTCAAGGCGATCCAGGCTGGCGACTACAAAACGCCCCTGCCCATCGTTGATGACACCGAACTCGGCGCCCTGTCGCAACACATCAACAACCTCGCCAAGGGACTCGAGCAGGCCAGCCACGAACAGCACCAGGCCATGGCGCAGTTGATCCAGACCCGCGAGGAAGCGGAAAAGGCCAATAACGCCAAGTCCGACTTCCTCGCCATGATGAGCCACGAACTGCGCACGCCGATGAATGGCGTGCTGGGCATGCTGCAGTTGCTGGAAACCACCCGGATGACCGAAGAACAGCTCGAATACGCTGCCCTGGCTTCGGAATCCACCGAGCACCTGCTCAAAGTCATCAATGACATCCTGGATTTTTCGCGTATCGAACGCTCAGAACTGGAGTTGGAGCATATTCCCTTCAATCTCGCGGACCTGATCGGCAGTTGCGCCCAGTCGTTCCAGCACAGCGCCGTCCAACGCGGGCTCGATCTACAGTTGCAGATCCCACAAGACATGCGCGCGCTGCAGGTTCAGGGTGACCCGACGCGCATCCGGCAAATACTGGTCAATCTGGTCGGCAATGCCTTGAAGTTTACTGAACAGGGACGCGTGCGCATCGAATCGCAGTGGCAGTCCCTGGATCACGAACTGCTGTGGTTCACCTGCACGGTGCGCGACAGTGGGATTGGCATTCCCCCCGAAAGCCTGGAATTGATGTTCGACGCGTTTCAACAGGCCGACAGCTCCATATCAAGACGCTATGGTGGGACCGGCCTGGGCCTGCCGATTGCACGCACACTCGCCGAACGCATGGGTGGCACCTTGCGCGCCCAGAGCGAGGAAGGCCGTGGCTCGGTCTTTACCCTCGAAATTCCGCTGGCGTTGTATCAGCAGGCCTTGCCGGCTCGGGTACCGCGCGTACCGACCCACAAGGGGGATGGCGAAGGGCGCAATGTGCTGCTGGTCGAAGACAATCCGGTCAACCAGACAGTGATCGAAGCCATGCTGCGCAGCCTGGGCTTTACTGTCAGCGTTGCCGCCGATGGCGCACAGGCAGTGCGCAGTGCCGAGAGCCTTATCTTCGAGGCGATACTGATGGACTGCCGACTGCCGGTCATCGACGGTTATGAGGCCACCCGGCAGATTCGTGAACTGCCTGGCTGTACCGACTTGCCGATCATTGCCCTGACCGCCAACGCCTTGCAGGGGGATCGCGAAGCTTGTTTGTCGGCGGGAATGAACGATTACCTGGCCAAGCCCTTCAAACGCACTGATCTTCAGCAAATTCTGCAGCGATGGGTGCAGTAGTACAGGCCTTTCGAGCATCTGTGACTGGCGTGAAAGGCGAAAGTGCGGCAGTCTTAGGCACCCGAACAAGCTCGAAAAGGGGCTTGATTAAAAATTTCAGTGCACAAGTGTACATTCATGTCCTTGGTGCTGTGACTTTCACTACAACGCAATAGTCTATGAGTAGGCTGCCGGCTCGAGGCATGAACGCTTCGATCGGCCGGGATGATTTGCCCCACCTGCCGCATGGGACTATTGAGGAGCTCGCATGACCAAACAAAACGCCTTTACCCGGGAAGACCTGCTGCGCTGCAGTCGCGGTGAGCTGTTCGGCCCAGGTAACGCGCAACTGCCCGCCCCGAACATGCTGATGGTCGATCGCATCACCCTGATCAGCGAAGAGGGTGGCAAGTACGGCAAAGGTGAATTGGTCGCCGAGCTGGATATCACTCCGGACCTGTGGTTCTTCGCCTGCCACTTCGAAGGTGATCCGGTGATGCCGGGCTGCCTGGGCCTCGACGCCATGTGGCAATTGGTCGGCTTCTTCCTGGGCTGGCAAGGCCTGCCGGGCCGTGGCCGTGCGCTGGGTTCGGGCGAAGTGAAATTCTTCGGCCAGGTCCTGCCGACCGCCAAGAAAGTCACCTATAACATTCATATCAAGCGCGTCCTCAAGGGCAAGCTGAACCTGGCCATCGCCGACGGTTCGGTGACTGTCGACGGTCGCGAAATCTACACCGCCGAAGGCCTCCGGGTCGGCGTTTTCACCTCCACTGACAACTTCTAAGGGTTATCCGCATGCGCCGCGTCGTTATCACTGGTCTGGGCATTGTTTCGTGCCTGGGCAATGACAAAGAGACCGTCTCCGCTAACCTGCGTGCAAGCCGCCCTGGCATCCGGTTCAACCCGGAATATGCCGAAATGGGTCTGCGTAGCCAGGTTTCCGGCTCCATTGACCTCAACCTTGAAGAACTGATCGATCGCAAGATCTATCGCTTCGTCGGCCACGCGGCGGCATACGCCTACCTGGCCATGAAAGACGCCATTGCTGACTCCGGCCTGACCGAAGAGCAAGTGTCCAACCCGCGCACCGGCCTGATCGCCGGTTCCGGTGGCGCATCGACACTGAACCAGATGGAAGCGCTGGACATCCTGCGCGAGAAAGGCGTAAAGCGCGTTGGCCCATACCGCGTCACGCGGACCATGAGCAGCACCGTTTCCGCCTGCCTGGCCACGCCGTTCAAGATCAAGGGCCTGAACTACTCCATCGCTTCTGCCTGTGCCACCAGTGCTCACTGCATCGGTACCGCCATGGAACAGATCCAGATGGGCAAGCAGGACATCGTGTTCGCTGGCGGCGGTGAAGAAGAGCATTGGAGCCAGTCGTTCCTGTTCGACGCCATGGGCGCACTGTCCAGCAAGCGTAACGACACCCCGGAAAAAGCTTCCCGCGCCTACGACGCAGACCGTGACGGCTTCGTCATTGCAGGCGGTGGCGGCATGGTCGTGGTGGAAGAGCTGGAACACGCTCTGGCCCGCGGCGCGAAGATCTACGCGGAAATCGTTGGCTACGGCGCGACCTCCGACGGCTACGACATGGTCGCCCCAAGCGGCGAAGGCGCGATCCGCTGCATGCAGCAGGCGCTGTCCACCGTCGACACCCCGATCGACTACCTGAACACCCACGGCACTTCGACTCCGGTCGGCGACGTCGCGGAAATGAAAGGCGTGCGTGAAGTGTTCGGCGACAAGGCTCCGGCCATCAGCTCCACCAAGAGCCTGTCGGGTCACTCCCTGGGCGCCGCCGGCGTTCACGAAGCGATCTACTGCATGCTGATGATGGAAGGCAATTTCATTGCCGGTTCCGCCAACATCGACGAGCTGGACCCTGAAGTGGCCGACCTGCCGGTGCTGACCAAGACCCGCGAAAACGCCACCATCAACACCGTGATGAGCAACAGCTTCGGTTTCGGTGGCACCAACGCCACGCTGGTACTGAAGCGCTGGGAAGGCAAGTAATTCCCCGCTGCTGAGTCGCACATGAAAACGCCCCGACTGGTTCGGGGCGTTTTTTTTCGTCTTGAGAAAACCTCGCGGCAAACACAAACCCCTGTAGGAGCTGCCGAAGGCTGCGATCTTTTGATCTTGATCTTCCTGGCATCGCCGAAAAACAAGATCAAAAGATCGCAGCCTTCGGCAGCTCCTACGGGGGTGCGTGAGGCCTCTGGAGATGAAGCTTTTGTCATGAAACTTACGGCGCTGCGACCGAATGTCGCGGATTACGCGGGCTGCAGGACTGTTTCCAATTCTGCAACAAACTCTTTCCAAACTCAGTCGTTTACTTAGCAAGCTACCAAACTCTATAACGAAGTCCTGCACATGCCTTGCTGCAGATAATAGAAATTGGAGCTAGCAGATGACTGTAAAAGTAACTGAACGCGACGATTCACGCATGTCACACGAAGGCGTAGCCGCCGGTGTCCGCATCTGGGATGTGTACCAACAGGACCTGCTGGTCGGGATGTTCCATAGCGAGACTGACGCCCACAACTACAAGGCCGAACTGGAAACCCTGGAGCAGCAACGAGCGCTACGCTCCGCTTGAGCAATGACCGCATTGAAAACGACAAACCCCGCCATGAGCGGGGTTTGTCGTTATTGCAGCGGTTAACCACTTACCACATCAGGTCATCCGGGATCTGATAGGCCGCGTACGGATCGTCCTCGGCGGCCACTTCTTCGGTCTGCACATTCAGTTGCACGATGCGCTGCGGATCGCGCTCCTGGATCTTCAGGGCGGCTTCACGGGGGATCACTTCATAACCGCCGGCGTGATGCACGATAGCCAGCGAACCGTTGCTGAGCTTGTTACGCATCAGCGTGTTGACCGAGAGGCGCTTGACCTTCTTGTCGTCGACGAAGTTGTAGTAGTCCTCGGTCGTCAATTTCGGCAGGCGCGTGGCCTCGATCAATTGCTTGATCTGCGCGACACGGGCCTTGGCCTCGGCTTTTTCCTGCTGCTGGCGGTTGAGTTCCTGGTCACGCTTGACCTTCTCAGCCATGGCTTCCTGGGCTGCGCGCTGCTGGGAATCATCAAGCTCGATCTGTCCCTTGTGGGCCAGGCGTTGCTGCTTCTGTTTGTCTTTGCTGACCTGCTTGGCCTGCTTCTGGTTGACCAGCCCTGCTTTGAGCAACTGGTCGCGAAGGGAAATGCTCATGGTGCTTATTACTCACTTAGGCAACTGCTCAACCGCAGCTGGGCACATTCTTTTCCTGGCGTTTGGCTTCGCCCCACAGGGCGTCCAACTCTTCGAGGGTGCAATCTTCCATGGGACGATGGGTGTCGCGCAATGCCTGTTCGATAAAACGGAAGCGTCGCTCGAACTTGCTGTTGGCACCACGCAGCGCGGTTTCCGGATCGACCTTGAGGTGACGCGCCAGATTGACCACGGAAAACAGCAGGTCGCCGACTTCATCGGCAATCGCCACCGAGTCGTCATCGGCCATCGCTTCGAGTATTTCATCGAGTTCTTCCCGGACCTTGTCCAGCACGGGCAAGGCGTCGGGCCAGTCGAAACCGACCTGCCCAGCGCGCTTCTGCAATTTTGCCGAACGGGACAATGCCGGCAATGCTGCCGGGACATCATCGAGCAAGGACAGCTGTTGCGGTGCAGCGGATTTCTCAGCGCGCTCTTCGGCCTTGATCTCCTCCCAGCGCTGCTTGACCTGCTCTTCATTCAAGCGCGGTACATCCAGCGGCGCGTACAGATCACCGGTGGGAAATACATGCGGATGACGGCGGATCAGCTTGCGGGTGATGCTGTCGACCACACCAGCGAATTCGAAACGCCCTTCTTCCCGCGCCAACTGGCTGTAGTAGACCACCTGGAACAGCAGGTCGCCCAACTCACCCTGCAGGTGATCGAAATCACCCCGCTCGATGGCATCGGCAACTTCATAGGCTTCCTCGAGGGTGTGCGGGACGATGGTGGCGTAGGTTTGCTTGATGTCCCACGGACAGCCGTACTGCGGGTCGCGCAGGCGGTTCATCAGGTGCAATAAGTCTTCAAGGCTGTACATCATTAATCCCATTCAAACGCACTGTAGGAGCTGCCGCAGGCTACGATCTTTTGATCTTAAAAAATCAAGATCAAAAGATCGCAGCCTGCGGCAGCTCCTACAGGGGTGAGGTTCATGGCGTACGGTTACGCCGGGTTTCGATGATGTTCGGTAACTGGGAAATCCGCCCCAGCAACCGCCCCAACGCGTCCAGCCCTGGAATCTCGATGGTCAGGGACATCAGCGCGGTGTTGTCCTCCTTGTTCGAGCGGGTATTGACCGCCAACACGTTGATTCGCTCGTTGAGCAACACCTGCGAGACATCACGCAGCAATCCGGAACGGTCGTAGGCACGGATGACGATGTCCACCGGATAGGTGAGCACCGGTACCGGCCCCCAGCTGACCTGAATGATCCGCTCAGGCTCGCGCCCGGCCAATTGCAGCACCGAGGCACAGTCCTGGCGGTGGATACTGACGCCACGCCCCTGGGTGATGTAGCCGACGATCGCATCCCCCGGCAACGGCTGGCAGCAACCTGCCATCTGGGTCATCAGATTGCCCACGCCCTGGATCTGGATATCACCACGCTTGCCTGGCTTGTAGCCGGTGGCCTTGCGTGGAATCAGTTCCAGCTGTTCGTTGCCGCGTTCCGGCTCGACCAGTTGCTGCGCCAGGTTGACCAGTTGCGCCAGGCGCAGGTCGCCAGCACCGAGCGCGGCAAACATGTCCTCGGCGGTTTTCATGTTGGCTTTGTCGGCCAGCTTGTCGAAATCCACCGCTGGCAAGCCGAGGCGATTGAGTTCCCGTTCCAGCAGGGTTTTACCGGCGGCGACGTTCTGGTCGCGGGCCTGCAACTTGAACCAGTGAACGATCTTCGCCCGTGCCCGTGACGTCGTGACGTAACCCAGGTTGGGGTTCAACCAGTCGCGGCTTGGCGTGCCGTGCTTGCTGGTGATGATCTCGACCTGTTCACCGGTTTGCAGGCTGTAGTTGAGCGGCACGATGCGCCCGTTGATCTTGGCGCCACGGCAGTTGTGACCGATCTCGGTGTGCACACGGTAGGCGAAGTCCAGTGGCGTAGCGCCCTTGGGCAAATCGATGGCGTGACCGTCCGGGGTAAAGATGTAGACCCGGTCCGGTTCGATATCGACCCGCAGCTGTTCGGCCAACCCGCCAATGTCACCCAGCTCTTCGTGCCACTCGAGCACCTGACGCAGCCAGGAGATTTTTTCTTCATAGTGATTGGAGCCGGACTTGACGTCGGTGCCCTTGTAGCGCCAGTGGGCGCATACACCGAGTTCGGCCTCCTCATGCATGGCGTGGGTACGGATCTGTACTTCCAGCACCTTGCCCTCAGGACCGATCACCGCCGTGTGCAGCGAGCGATAGCCGTTTTCCTTGGGGTTGGCGATGTAGTCGTCGAATTCTTTGGGGATGTGCCGCCACAAGGTGTGGACAATGCCCAGCGCGGTGTAGCAGTCGCGCATTTCCGGCACCAGCACACGCACGGCGCGCACGTCGTAGATCTGGCTGAACTCCAGGCCCTTGCGCTGCATTTTGCGCCAGATCGAATAGATATGTTTGGCCCGGCCGCTGATGTCGGCATCGACCCCGGTGGCCTGCAATTCGTTTTTCAGCTGGCTCATCACGTCGCTGATGAAGCGCTCGCGATCGAGTCGCCGCTCGTGGAGCAACTTGGCGATCTGCTTGTACTGGTCCGGCTCGAGGTAACGGAAGGACAAGTCTTCCAGTTCCCACTTGATGTGACCGATACCCAGGCGATGAGCGAGCGGCGCGTAGATGTCGAACACCTCGCGGGCAACGCGGTTGCGTTTTTCGTCATCGGCGGTTTTTACCGCACGGATCGCACAGGTACGCTCGGCCAGTTTGATCAGGGCGACGCGAACGTCGTCGACCATGGCCACCAGCATCTTGCGCAGGTTTTCAACCTGGCCCTGAGTACCCATCACCATGGACTTGCGCGGGCTCAGGCTGTCGCTGATCGCGGCCATGCGTTGCACGCCGTCGATGAGTTTGGCGACTACGGGACCAAAGCGCTGGCTGACGGCCGGCAACGGAATCTGGCCTTCACGCACACCGCGGTAGAGAACCGCGGCAACCAGCGAGTCCTGATCGAGCTTGAGGTCGGCGAGGATCTCGGCGATCTCAAGGCCGGTGCGGAAACTCGAGGTCCCTTCGGACCACAAATTCTTCGCCGCATTGGCTTGTTGTTCGGCCTCGCGAGCGTACTCGCAGGCTTCTTTCAAGGCTTCGCGATCCAGTGCCAGATCGACACTGACCGCGTGATCGAGCCAAGCCTCGAGATTGATACTGCCGTCGGTGTTGATCGGCTGGTGTGCTCTCACCTGTACCATCTTGCTTACCTTCCCTACGACGCAGATTCAATGCGTCAAATCGCTGACCTTCGTTGCCCATGAGCCCACGTCGGGCTGGTACGCGGCTGCACGGGCGGGCCAGTCGGACCAGACGAGCATCCTAGCTCGCTTCAAATAACGCCATGGCTTCGACATGTGCCGTCTGAGGAAACATATCGAGAATCCCGGCACGTTTTAACCGGTAGCCCTGCTTGATCAATTCGACCGTGTCGCGCGCCAGGGTAGCCGGGTTGCACGACACATAGACCAACCGCTCGGCCCCCAGGGACTTGAGCTTGCGCACGACCTCGAAAGCGCCGTCACGCGGTGGGTCCAAGAGTACCGCACAAAAGCCTTCACGCGCCCATTCAGCATCGGTCAAAGGCTGGGATAAATCGGCCTGAAAAAACTGCGCATTATGCAGATTGTTGCTGACAGCATTCGCGGCTGCGCGATCGACCATCACCTGCACACCCTCCACCGCAACGACTTCGCGAACGGCTTTAGCCAATGGCAAGGCAAAGTTACCCAACCCACAGAATAGATCGAGAACTCGCTCATCGGCTTGCGGTTTCAGCCAATCCAGCGCCTGGGCAACCATCGCTTCGTTGACCCCGGCATTGACCTGGATGAAATCCCCGGGCCGATACGCCAGATTCAAATCCCACTGTTCAAGACGATAGCCCAAGGACTGATCGGCCTCGACCGGATGCGGCTCGCCGTCCCCGTGCAACCACAACTGGGCTTCATGGAGCGCGCAGAATTCCTTGAGGATGGTCAAGTCGCTTTCGGACAACGGCGCCATGTGGCGCAGCAATACCGCCAGCGATGAGCCGCTGAACAATTCCACGTGCCCCAGGGCCTGAGGTTTGCTCAATCGTCGCAGCATCTGCGGCAAGTGGGCCATGATCGGCTGTAAGGGCTGTACCAGCACCGGGCAATCATCGATGCCGACGATGTCCTGGCTGCCGGCGGCGCGGAAACCGACTTCGAGCTTTTTCGCTTTCATGTCCCAACGCACCGCTACCCGCGCGCGACGGCGATAAGCGAACTCCGGACCGCTCAAAGGCGCAACCCACTCTTCGGGCTCGACACCGGCGACCTTCGACAATTGCTCGGCGAGCATGCGCTGTTTCAAGGCGAGCTGTTCGCTATGGGGCAGGTGTTGCACGCTGCAGCCGCCACAACTACCAGCATGGGCGCACGGTGCCGGGCGACGCAGTTCACTGGACTTGAACACCCGCTCGGTACGCGCCTCGACCACTTTGCCGTGGGCACCGAGCACGCGTGCCTCGACTTCTTCACCGGCCAGTGCGCCGATGACGAACCAGGTGCGACCTTCGAAAAACGCGATACCGCGACCGTCGTTGGCCAGGCGCTCGATGTTCAGGCGCTGCTTTTTGCCGGTCGGGACTTGCGGGGCCTTGCTGCCGCCCGTGGGCTGGAAGCGCAGGCCTCTCTCATGCTTGGCCATCAGTTGGGCGCGTCGAAAATGCCGGTCGACAGGTATCGGTCGCCACGGTCGCAGATGATCGCGACGATCACCGCGTTTTCAACTTCTTTGGACAGGCGCAGCATCGCTGCCACGGCACCGCCGGATGACACGCCACAGAAGATGCCTTCTTCGCGAGCCAGCCGACGGGTCACGTCTTCGGCTTCGCTCTGGGCCATATCGACGATACGGTCCACGCGATCGGCCTGGTAGATCTTCGGCAGATACTCCTGGGGCCAGCGACGGATACCCGGGATCGCCGAGCCTTCCATCGGTTGCAGACCGATGATCTGCACGTTCTCGTTCTGTTCTTTCAGGTAGCGCGAGACGCCCATGATGGTGCCGGTGGTGCCCATGGAGCTGACAAAATGGGTGATGGTGCCCTGGGTCTGGCGCCAGATTTCCGGACCGGTGGTCGTGTAGTGCGCCTCAGGGTTGTCACCGTTGGCGAACTGGTCCAGCACCTTGCCGCGGCCCTCTGCTTCCATACGCTGGGCGAGGTCGCGGGCGCCTTCCATGCCTTGTTCCTGGCTGACCAGAATCAGTTCGGCACCATAAGCGGTCATGGCGGCCTTGCGTTCGGCGCTGGAGTTGTCCGGCATGATCAGGATCATCTTGTAACCCTTGATCGCCGCGGCCATGGCCAGCGCGATGCCGGTGTTACCGGAGGTCGCTTCGATCAACGTATCGCCGGCATGGATCTGCCCGCGCAACTCGGCGCGGGTGATCATCGACAGCGCCGGACGGTCCTTGACCGAACCCGCCGGGTTGTTCCCTTCGAGCTTGAGCAAAAGAGTGTTGCTGGTTTCGCCGGGCAGGCGCTGCAAACGGACCAGCGGAGTGTTGCCGACGCAATCGGCGATGGTTGGGTACTGCAAGGTCATGGCGTATTCGCAATCCAGACTGCGGGGGCGCCTATCATACCGGCAAACCTCGCAAGGCCATATCACGCAAAGTGTGGTGCTTATGGCTTATGGGAATAAGCGTCTGATTCAGCCCTCTTCCGATTGAGCTTCGCAGATAAAACTCGCGCTCTTGCGGGTGCCTGCTTTGGCCGAAGATGATCAAGTTGTGGGCCCAGGACAATTGTCGCGCCAGTGGTGCGACTTGAAGCGATCGTCGGTGGTACCACCAGGCACCTGGGTTACAGTCATGCAATGGCTCCTTGGACACGAGTTAGAGCCTGAGCTTAAACCGTCAAGGCTGCTTGAAATGACCGGTGATACCCTTTGGGAAATGTCGTACAGAAACTCAGGAACGCTCCGGCAAAATCAGCGCGTTGCAGGATGGGAGAACCTGCTCGCGATGGCATCGTCACTGACAGTTCCATCATCCGCCACCAGGCGCATATTCATCCGCAACCCGCTCCCTGTGTTCTGAGCCCAAAGCCTTCCACCCTGACGCCGCACCGCATTCCTGGCAATGCTCAAGCCCAGGCCAAATCCGCCATCCCCCGGCCGCGAGCCGTCGAGGCGGGTAAAGGGCAGGAAGATCCGCTCAAGATCCGCCTCCGCCACGCCGCCACCCTGATCCTCCAGCCACAGGTGCCAGAAGTCGCCGTCGCGCCGCCCGCCCAGATGGACGATGCCACCCTTGGGTGAATGTCGAATGGCGTTGCGCAGCATGTTCTCCAGGGCCTGGGCCAGGGTGTTGAGATGGCCGCGCACCCAGCAGGAGGCGTCCACCGAGCATTGCAACTGCGTTTCCGGCCAGCAACTTTCATAGCAGGCGTTTTCCGTGAGCATTTCCCACAGGGCCTGGACCTGGATCGATTCGTCGGGTAATCGCGTGCGTTCGGTATCGAGCCAGGCCAATTGCAGCGTGTCGTCCACCAGCCGTTGCATGCCATCGACCTCGCGGCCAATGCGCTCGCACAATTGTTCAAGCCCCTGCTCGCTTTCACTGGCCACCCGCAGGCGGCTCAACGGCGTACGCAATTCGTGGGACAGGTCGCGGAGCAGTTGTTGCTGCAGGGCCACGGTACTTTGCAGGCGCTCGGACATGTGATCGAACGCCCTGGCCAATTCGCCCAATTCATCGGAACGATTGGTGGTGCGGCTCGACAGGCGTACGTTCAGTTGATCGGCACGCCAGGCATTGGCCTGTTCGCGCAAGTGATTGAGTGGCACTACCAACAAGCGATACAGGCCGACGCACAACAGCAAGGTGAACAAGCCCGGAATCACGCCGTTGGTGATCACCCGCCAGAACACCCGGTAGCGCCCGGGCACGAAGCGTTGCGGCAGTTCGATCACCAGGCTGCCGACGGACGGGTCACTGGGAAACGGTATGCGCATCCACGGCCGGCCTTTTTTGTGGATCGGCCAATCGAGGCCACGCAAAAAAGTCAGGCGCTCGACTTCCTTGTCCGTCAGCGATTGGTTGCTCAAGGATTGCAAATCACCGCCGATGACACCGACCCAGCCTTTCTCCCGCTGATGCATGCCCTGCAGCCAGTCATCGACGCCGACACTCTGGCCCTGCTGCCAGGCTTGTTCGGCTTCGGCGGCATAGCGCGCCAGGGTGCCGCGGGCCTCATCGGAGAGAAACTGGTTGCGCTGCTCCATGTAGCGGCCCCAGGACCAGCTCAACCAGATCATCAGCAGACAGAACGCCACCAACAGGCACGCCAGTTTCCAGAACAGCGAGTGCCGGCCCGGCAAGTTACATCTCATCGACGGCACTCAGGATATAGCCCTTGCCCCAGACCGTGCGCACCTCCCGCTCGGTATAGCCGATGGCCTTGAGTTTGCGGCGAATCTGGCTGATGTGCATGTCGAGGCTACGATCGTGGGCGGCATAACCGCGTTGCAGTACCTGTTGATAAAGAAAGGCTTTGCTCAGCACTTCGTCGACGCTGCGGCTCAGGGTTTCCAGCAGGCGATACTCAGTTCGAGTCAGGCCGGCAGGCTGTTGGCCGTGAAAAACGTCGAAGTGATCGTCGTCAAAACGCAGGCTGTCCACCTCGGCCACCATCGCCACAGGCGTCGGCCGGCGATCGAGCGCTACGCGGCGCAGGATGGCTTCGATGCGCACGCGCAACTCGATCATGCTGAAGGGTTTGGGCAGATAATCATCGGCCCCCAGGCGAAAACCGCTAACGCGATCGGCTTCGGCACCGAGTGCCGACATCAGCAACACCGGAGTGGAATGGCTGCGGCGTAGTTGCGTCAGTACCGCCAGCCCGTCCATACCTGGCAACAAAATGTCCATCAACACCACATCGAAGGCCTGCTCTCGGGCAATGTCCAGGCCCTCCCGGCCGTTCTGGCACCACGTCACCTGAAAGCCGCTACGGCACAAATGTTCATGCACATAGGCACCGAGTACGAGGTCGTCTTCGATGGAGAGGATACGGGGATGGCCAGCGTTGATGGTCGTCATTAGTATCTGCAAATAATTCTCAGTTGGTAATTATTCAAGATTGCTTCTCTTGGGGCAACCCAAGGGTTTGCGCGGGGGGCAAAAGCGCACGACCAACCGACGAGTGACGGCATCAATTATCGAGGATCGCCCGCCTGCAAATCGCTACACTGCGCAAGTGGCGCGTGCCAGACGCACGCGCAGCTCGATAAACAGCCGGTTGCAGGAGAGTGGCGTGCTGACGAAACTGGGAATCAAGGGCCGTGTGCTGTTGCTGACGTTGCTGCCGACCAGCCTCATGGCATTGGTCCTGGGCGGCTATTTCACCTGGATGCAGCAATCGGACCTGCAAACCCAACTGCTTCAGCGCGGCGAAATGATCGCCGAGCAACTGGCGCCGCTGGTGGCGCCAGCCATGGGGCACAACAACAACGAAATGCTGGAACGTATCGCCACCCAGTCCCTGGAACAACCGGACGTGCGAGCCGTGACCTTCCTTGCGCCAGACCGCACGCCGCGAGCCCACGCCGGGCCGATCATGCTGACCCAGGCGCCAATGGGCGAAGGCTCGCAGATGCAGCGTCGCAGTGGCAGCGAAGCAACGCGTTACCTGCTGCCGGTGTTTGGCAAACACCGCAACCTCGCCGGCGACGTGATCCCCGATGAAACCGACCGCCTGCTGGGCTGGGTCGAACTCGAACTGTCCCACAACGGCATGCTGCTGCGTGGCTACCGCAGCCTGTTCGCCAGCCTGCTGATGATCGGCGCCGGTCTCGGCGGCGCGGCGCTGTTGGCATTGCGTATGGGCCGCACGATCAATCGGCCGCTGACCCAGATCAAACAAGCCGTGGCTCAACTCAAGGACGGTCATCTGGAAACCCGCCTGCCCCCCCTGGGCAGCCAGGAGCTGGATGAATTGGCCTCCGGCATCAATCGCATGGCCGGCACCCTGCAGAATGCCCAGGAAGAACTGCAACACAGCATCGACCAGGCCACCGAGGACGTGCGCCAGAACCTCGAGACCATCGAGATCCAGAACATCGAACTGGACCTGGCGCGCATGGAGGCCCTGGAGGCGAGCCGTATCAAGTCCGAGTTCCTGGCCAACATGAGCCATGAAATACGCACGCCGCTCAACGGCATCCTCGGCTTCACCCACCTGCTGCAAAAAAGTGAACTGACCCCGCGCCAGCTCGATTACCTGGGCACCATCGAAAAGTCTGCCGACAGCCTGCTGGGGATCATCAACGAGATCCTCGACTTTTCGAAGATCGAGGCAGGCAAGCTGGTGCTCGACCATATTCCGTTCAATTTGCGTGACCTGCTGCAAGACACACTGACCATCCTCGCCCCGGCCGCCCACGCCAAACAGCTGGAACTGATCAGCCTGGTGTATCGCGATACACCCCTGTCGCTGGTGGGCGATCCGTTGCGGCTCAAGCAGATCCTGACCAACCTGGTCAGCAATGCGATCAAGTTCACCCGCGAGGGCACCATCGTCGCCCGGGCCATGCTCGAAGAAGAGCACGAAGACAGCGTGCAATTGCGCATCAGCATCCAGGACACCGGCATCGGCCTGTCGAACCAGGACGTGCGCGCGCTGTTCCAGGCCTTCAGCCAGGCCGATAACTCGCTGTCGCGCCAACCCGGTGGCACGGGCCTGGGCCTGGTGATCTCCAAGCGCCTGATCGAACAGATGGGGGGCGAGATTGGCGTCGACAGCACCCCGGGCGAGGGTTCGGAGTTCTGGATCAGCCTGAACCTGCCCAAGACCCGCGACGATGCCGAGGACCTGCCGAGTGCACCGCTGCTCGGACGGCGGGTTGCGGTGCTGGAAAATCATGAGCTGGCACGCCAGGCGTTGCAGCATCAACTGGAAGACTGTGGCCTGGACGTCACCACGTTCAATACCCTGGAAAGCCTGACGAACGGCGTCACCGGCGTGCATCAGACCGATCAGGCGATCGAACTCGCGGTCCTCGGCATCACCAGCAACGACATGCCACCGGAACGCTTGAACCAACACATCTGGGACCTCGAGCACCTGGGTTGCAAGGTGCTGGTGCTGTGCCCCACCACGGAGCAGACGCTATTCCACCTGTCGGTGCCCAACCCCCACAGCCAGCTCCAGGCCAAACCGGCCTGTACCCGCAAGCTGCGGCGCGCGCTGTCCGACCTGGCCAACCCGCGGCAGTCGCGCACCGAGTCCAGCGAGCCGCTGTCGAGCCGTGCGCCGAAGGTGCTGTGCGTCGACGACAATCCGGCCAATTTGCTGCTGGTGCAAACCCTGCTTGAAGACATGGGCGCCAAGGTGCTCGCCGTGGAAAGCGGCTACGCGGCGATCAAGGCGGTGCAGAACGAGACATTCGACCTGGTATTGATGGACGTGCAGATGCCCGGCATGGATGGGCGCCAAAGTACCGAAGCGATCCGCCAATGGGAAAGCGAACGGCATTGCACGCCGCTGCCGATCGTGGCCCTCACGGCGCATGCCATGGCCAATGAAAAACGCGCATTGCTGCAAAGCGGCATGGACGATTACCTGACCAAGCCGATCAGCGAGCGGCAACTGGCGCAAGTGGTACTCAAATGGAGCGGGTTGGCACTGCGCAACCATTCGCCAGAGCGTGCAGGCGATGGCCACGCCAACACCTACGAGTTGCAGGTGCTCGATCACGAAGAAGGCTTGCGCCTGGCCGCCGGCAAGGCCGATCTGGCGGCAGACATGCTGGCAATGCTGCTGGCATCTCTGGAAGCCGACCGCGAAGCCATCCGCCAGGCTCGGCAAAGTAATGACCACAACGCCTTGATCGAACGGGTTCATCGCCTGCATGGCGCTACCCGCTATTGCGGCGTTCCGCAATTGCGCGCCGCTTGCCAACGCAGTGAAACCTTGCTCAAGCAGCAAGACCCGAAGGCCTTCGGCGCACTTGAAGATCTCGACCGGGCGATCAACCGCCTGGCCGCCCAGGCGCGCATCAACGCCTGATGCAGCGCAAGGCGCCGGGCGATGGGAGGGCTAATAATGTACGAGCTGCCGCAGGCTGCGATCTTTTGATATTGATTTTCAAGATCAAAAGATCGCAGCCTGCGGCAGCTCCTGCAAGGTTGTGAAAACGCCAGGGCATGAGTCTTCAAGGAGAACAGATGCGCACGATTCTTTTCAGCAGCCAGACCTACGACCGCGACAGCTTTCTCGCCGCCAGCCTGCCACCGGGTATCGAGTTGCACTTCCAGTCGGCACGACTGAGCCTCGATACCGTCGCGCTGGCGGAGCACCACGAGGTGGTCTGCGCCTTCATCAACGATGATCTAAGCGCCCCGGTGCTCGAACGCCTGGCTGCGGCCGGGACCCGTCTGATTGCCCTGCGTTCGGCCGGTTACAACCATGTCGACCTGGCGGCAGCCAAGCGACTGGGGCTGGCGGTCGTGCGCGTCCCGGCCTATTCGCCCCACGCCGTGGCCGAGCATGCGGTAGCCCTGATCCTGGCCCTCAACCGACGCCTGCACCGCGCCTACAACCGCACGCGCGAAGGCGATTTCAGCCTGCACGGGTTGACGGGGTTCGACCTGGTGGGCAAGACCGTCGGCGTGGTCGGCACCGGACAGATCGGCGCGACTTTTGCGAAAATCATGCATGGCTTCGGCTGCCAGTTGCTGGCCTACGATCCCTTCCCCAATCCGCAGGTCGAAGCGCTGGGCGCCCGTTACCTGAGCTTGCCGCAGCTGCTGGCCGAGTCGCAGATCATCAGCCTGCACTGCCCGCTCAACGAGCAGAGCAAGCACTTGATCAACCACCAGTCCCTGGCGCACATGCAGCCTGGCGCCATGTTGATCAACACTGGCCGCGGCGGCCTGGTGGACACCCCGGCGCTGATCGATGCCTTGAAGCTCGGCCAACTGGGTTATTTGGGACTCGATGTGTATGAAGAGGAAGCGCAACTGTTTTTCGAAGACCGTTCCGATCTGCCGTTGCAGGACGATGTACTCGCGCGGTTGCTGACCTTCCCCAACGTGATCGTCACGGCACACCAGGCCTTCCTCACCCGCGAAGCCCTGGGCGCGATTGCCGCGACCACCTTGCAGAACATCGCGGCCTGGGCGGCAGGAACCCCGCAGAATCAGGTCGAGGGTGATTGAACCTGATCGAAGGTCATATGCCTGCGCCATGCTGCGCTTATGCCCGTGCTAGCATATCGCGCATATTTGGAGGACCCATGGTCGAACACGATTTCCGCTACACCCTGATGAACCCGCAACACACCCTCACTGAATGCCGCGCCCTGGTGCCGGGACGTTATCAAGTCACCGGCAACGGCGGCTCGATTCGTAATAACGACGTGCTGGTCGTGACTCTCAAGGGCGCAAAGGACCTGTCCATGCGCCTGACCGTCGAAACGGTTCGACACCTGATCAACCCGCCAGGGCAATGGGTCGCTGTGGCCAGTGGCCCGGTGTTCGGCGAACTGGCGATCCATACCTGGCAGGTGAACTGCGACAGCTGCGCCAAGGAACTGAGTTTCGAGTTCGCCGTTGACGCCAAGCTCGGCAACAAGGCCGAAAAGCCTGCTGCCACCGCGCGGATTGCCGAGTTGGGTTGGACCACCGTTGGCGAAAAACACCTGTGCCCCAAATGCCAGGAGCCTGCGTGATGAAACGCCTCGCCCTGACCGCGATGGCCGGTGCAAGCCTGCTGGGTTGCGCCGCGGAGCCAGTGCAACTGCAGCAAAATCGCAGCTACATCCTGGAGTGGATCGGCGAACGGCCGTTGATGGACTACAGCCACCTGACCATCACCCTGGGTGAAGACGGTCGCGCCTACGGTAGCGGCGGCTGCAACCACTGGTTCGCGCCGTACACACTGGAAGGCGACAAGCTGAGCTTCGGCAAGATCGGCAGCACCCGCAAACTCTGCGCACCGGCGCTGATGGAGCAGGAAAAACGCTTCCTCCAGGCGCTGGAAAGCGTGCAGCGCTGGGACGTCTCGTCGATCGACCAGATGCGCTTCTGGCCCGCTGAAGGCAAGCCGTTGCGCTGGTGGCTGGAAGAGGGTTGATCTCCTCTGCCTGATCGTTCTTGTGGCGAGGGGATTTATCCCCGTTGGACTGCGCAGCAGTCCCTTTTTTGGGGCCGCTTCGCAACCCAACGGGAATAAATCCCCTCGCCACAGGGGGAACCATCAGCTCAATCAGTTTTTAGCCTGCAACGCCTCCAGCTTCGCCACCACCCCCGCCGCCGTCTGCTCGCCCATCAACTGTTCGCGCACCTTGCCCTTGTTATCGATGATGTAGGTCACCGGCAGTGCTTCACTGCGCGGCAATTCGAATAACTCGGAAGGGTCCTGCGCCAGCACAGTGAACTTGATTCCGAGTTTCTCACTGGCACTTTTCAGCTCTTCGCCCTGCACATTGTCAAAGTTGACCCCGAACACGCCGATCTTCTTGTCCTTGAGCTGGTCGGCCAACGCGTTCAATTCCGGAATCTCGGTACGGCACGGGCTGCACCATTCAGCCCAATAATTGATCACCAGCCATTTGCCATCCAGGCGCTCGGCGGCGACCTTCTGTCCGTTCTGATCGATCCCGTAGTCGTTACCGCAGCCCCCCAACATCAACGCCCCGATAATCGTCAATGCCGCTGCCAGTCGCCTAGTCATGTCGTGTTCCTTGTCAAAAATTGAAAGCGCCTGCGACCCATCGCCCGGCAAGGTTCAGGATTACGCGCTGCCCAGTTAGAATAGCCGCCACCTTACGCAAGATGCGACCCGCTCATGACCGATCTGACGCTTTATCACAACCCGCGCTGCTCGAAATCCCGCGGTGCGCTCGAACTGCTGGAAGCCCGCGGCCTGGCTCCGACGGTGGTCCGCTACCTGGAAACGCCGCTGGACGCCGCGCAAATCCAGAGCCTGCTGGGCAAACTCGGGATCAGTGCACGGCAACTGTTGCGCACCGGCGAAGACGAATACAAGACCCTCGCCCTGGCCGACAGCAGCCTGAGCGAGGCGCAATTGATCGCCGCCATCGCCGCCCACCCGAAACTGATGGAGCGACCGATCCTCGAAGTCGGCGACAAGGCAATCATCGGCCGTCCGCCAGAGCAGATCCTGGAGTTGTTGCCGTGACTGCGCCGTATATTCTGGTGCTGTATTACAGCCGCAGCGGTTCGACCAACGAAATGGCCCGGCAAATTGCCCGCGGTGTCGAACAGGCCGGCCTTGAAGCCCGATTGCGCACGGTACCGGCCATTTCCACCGAGTGCGAAGCCGTCGCGCCGGATATCCCGGATGAAGGCGCGCTCTATGCCAGCCTCGATGACCTGAAGAACTGCGCAGGCCTGGCGCTAGGCAGTCCGACCCGCTTCGGCAACATGGCGGCGCCACTCAAGTACTTTCTCGACGGCACCAGCAACTTGTGGCTGACCGGCGCCCTGGTGGGCAAACCCGCCGGTGTGTTCACCTCCACCGCGAGCCTGCATGGCGGGCAGGAAACCACCCTGCTGTCGATGATGCTGCCGCTGTTGCACCACGGCATGCTGATCACCGGCCTGCCCTACAGCGAGTCGGCATTGCTCGAAACCCAGGGCGGCGGTACGCCGTACGGTGCCAGCCATCACGCCGGGGCCGATGGCAAAAGCGGGTTGGATGCCCATGAAGTTGCACTGTGCCGGGCCTTGGGCATGCGCTTGGCCAAGACTGCTCAGAAACTGGAGGGTTAAGGGTGGCCAGGAAACCGAAGGTCCTGCCCGCTATCGAATGGCTTGAACCAAGGGTTCGGGCCATGCGCGTTATCAGCCTGTTGTGTTTTTTCGGCCTGGTGGGGTTGCTGTGCGTTTACTACCTGATGGTCGCCGACCTGCACGGAGCACGGCCGTGGGTGATTCTGCTGATTGAGCTGGTGCCGTTGCTGCTGCTCGCGCCGGGGATGATAGTCGGCAATGCCCGCGGGCATTCGTGGATGTGCTTTGTGGTGAACCTGTATTTCATCAAGGGCGCATTGGCCGCTTATGACCCGAATCGCCAGATCTTCGGCATGCTGGAGATGGCCGCGAGTTTGGCGGTGTTCTGTTCGGCACTGTTGTATGTGCGGTGGCGATATCAATTGAACCGCAAGTTGGCTGGCGAGGGAGAAATCTCCGTCGCCTGATCGGCCTTCATCGCTGGCAAGCCAGCTCCTACAAGTCTGGTGTTTTTGTAGGAGCTGGCTTGCCAGCGAAGGGGGCAACTCGGTCTTAATGGTTGACGGTGTAGGCCAGCATCATCGAAATCTGGCTCATCGGCCGCCCGCCACTTTCCTCATGCCACTGGTTGAACACGTCCTGCACCAACGCCAGATCCCGTTGGCTGCTCGGCACCTTGTCGACGATCTTCTGCGCATTCAACGCCGCCACCACGTCATAGCTCGGCACAAACGTATCCTTGCCGACCATGCGCAAGAATCGTGGCGCCGACAAGCCGCCCAATTGATGACCGCGTTTTTTCAGCAAGGTCCACAGTCCGACGATGTCGGTCACCGGCCAATCGGCGATCATCGCCCCGAAGCTGCCCTGCTCATGGGCCACGTCCAGCACGAACTGCGCATTACGCGGTACGCTCTTGAGCTTGCCCAGATGGCGGATGATCCGCGTGTCCTGCATCAGCCGCTCCAGGTGTTCGGCGCTCATCAGCACGACTTTTTCCGGGTCGAATTTGAAGAACACTTCTTCGAAGGCCGGCCACTTGGCGTCCACCAGGCTGTGCTTGAGTCCGGCGCGGAATACGCGCAGCGCCATGGTCGACAAGTAACGATCGTCGGTGATGTCACGCAGTTGTGCCGCAGTCTTGGGAACGGGCAGATGGGCTTCCAGTTCAGCCGCCGAACCGAAGCGGTTCAAGCAGTATTCGTTCAGCCACTTGTAGTCGCGCATGCCCTCTCCTGAGGATTGAAAAATAAACGCCCCACTCCGGAAACAACACCTGTGGGCGCCAGCAGGCTGGCTCCCACAGTCATCGTGTTTAGAGGTTGACCACGTTGACGAAGCGCGAAGCGGCGGATTCGTCGATCTTCAGGCTGGTGAAATCGAACAGGTTGCGGTCCGCCAATTGCGACGGGATCACGTTCTGCAGGCTGCGGAAAATGCTTTCGGTACGGCCTGGGGTCTTGCGCTCCCAGTCCTGCAGCATTTCCTTGACCACTTGGCGCTGCAGGTTTTCCTGGGAGCCGCAGAGGTTGCAAGGGATGATCGGGAATTGCTTAAGGTCCGAGTAGGCCTGGATATCTTTTTCGTTGCAGTAGGCCAAGGGGCGGATCACCACGTTACGCCCGTCATCGGCACGCAACTTCGGCGGCATGGCCTTGAGCGAGCCGTTGAAGAACATGTTCAGGAAGAACGTTTCGACGATGTCGTCGCGGTGATGCCCCAAGGCCATCTTGGTCGCGCCGATTTCGTCGGCAAAGGTGTAGAGCGTGCCGCGACGCAGGCGCGAGCACAGGGAACAGGTGGTCTTGCCTTCCGGAATCAGCTCCTTGACCACCGAGTAAGTGTCTTTCTCGACGATGTGATACTCGACGCCCAATTCCTTGAGGTAGGCCGGCAGCACATGCTCGGGAAAACCCGGCTGTTTCTGATCCATGTTAACGGCCACGATCTCGAACTTGATCGGCGCGACCTTCTGCAAGTGCATCAGCACATCAAGCATGGTGTAGCTGTCCTTGCCGCCGGACAGGCAGACCATGACCTTGTCCCCGTCCTCAATCATGTTGAAATCGGCGACCGCCTCACCGGCCTGTCGGCGAAGGCGCTTTTGCAGTTTGTTCTGGTTGACCGTAAGAGTGCCCATGACGCGAAATCCGTGAGGTGTGACGAAAGGCCGGCATTTTACGCAAAAACCCTCCAGGGGCGAAGTGCCCCGACGGATCGCCCGTCCTACAGATGCAACAGCGATTACCCCGGTGCTTTACAGCGCAATTTGCTCTAAGCCCTACCCCCTGTGGGGTTAAGTCCTTCCTATACTGCGACATAAGGTCGCAATCACATACAGACCTAGTACTTACTTGGCCTCATTGGCCCGTAGGGCGCTCCACTGGGGGGCGACGGTAAAAACAAGAGGAGTGACTGGCATGATCCATCACGTAGTGGGGCTATTTACCCACCCTGACCAAGAATGGAAAGAGATTCGTGGCGATCAGGAAGAAAGTATCAGCCACATGTACCTGACCCATACGCTGATCCTGGCGGCGATACCTGCGGTATCGGCATTCATCGGGACCACGCAGGTGGGCTGGGTCATCGGCAATCGCCCGCCGGTAATGCTGACCGTGGAAAGCGCACTATGGATGACAGTCATGTCGTACCTGGCGATGCTCGGCGGAGTGGCGGTGATGGGCGCGTTCATCCACTGGATGGCCCGCACCTATGACGCCAATCCGAGCCTCGCACGCTGCATTGCGTTCGCAACCTATACCGCTACGCCGCTGTTCATCGGCGGCCTCGCGGCCTTGTACCCCCACTTGTGGCTGGGGATGATCGTCGGCACGGCGGCCATCTGCTACACGGTGTACCTGCTGTATGTGGGATTGCCAACTTTCATGAACATTCCATCTGACGAGGGCTTTCTGTTTTCAAGTTCGGTGCTCGCCGTAGGCCTGGTGGTGCTGGTCGCCATCATGGCGTTCACCGTGATTGTCTGGGGACTCGGCGTGGGGCCGGTCTATACCAATTAACAGCTCACCACAAAAAAATCAGATCTGCCGACACAGGCCGCCGCAAGGCGGCCTTTTAATGCCCAGGCACAAAGAGTCCGAAGACCATTCGGCACCTCGCAGATTCGCAAGGCCCCTGGCTTGCGGCATACTCGACCGCTCTGGAGATCCATCAAGCATGCCCGAGCAACTCAATAACCGCGTCGAAGACTGTTTCCAACAAGCCGAATCCTTTTTCAAACGACCTTTCAAGCGCCCCGTGGTGAGTTTCAAGCTGCGTGGGCAAAAAGCCGGTGTCGCGCACTTGCACGAAAACCTGCTGCGCTTCAACCCGCAGTTGTACCGTGAAAACACCGAAGATTTTCTCAAGCAGACCGTCGCCCACGAGGTCGCGCACCTGATCGCCCATCAATTGTTCGGCGACCGCATCCAGCCCCATGGCGAAGAGTGGCAACTGATCATGCGCGGCGTTTACGAATTGCCGCCCAACCGCTGCCACACCTACGACGTCAAGCGCCGCAGCGTGACCCGCTACATCTACAAGTGCCCGTGCGCCGACAGCGATTTCCCGTTCTCGGCGCAACGTCATGGCCTGGTGCGCCAGGGGCGGCGGTATTTATGTCGGCGGTGTCGCAACACCTTGGTATTCAGCGGCGAAATGCGGGTCGAGTAACAGGATTTTCAGTGTCTGCGCCGGCCTCTTCGCGGGCAAGCCCGCTCCCACAGGGAATTTTCGTTCCAGCTCAAATCCGATGTGGGAGCGGGCTTGCTCGCGAAGGCGCACTGGCAGGCGCTAAAGAATTACCTTGGCACGCCGCAACTCGGCAATCCTTTCAGCAGTGAACCCCAACTCCCCCAACACCTGATCCGTATGCTGCCCCAGCGCCGCGCCAATATGCCGAGGCTGAGGCAGTCCTTGGGAAAACTTCAACGGGCACGCCATCTGCGCCTGACTCGAACCATCCCCCCGGGGCACTTGCGTCACCAGCTCCCGCGCCTGCAACTGCGGATGCCGCACCGCCTCACCCAGGCTCAGTACCGGCTCGACACAAGCGTCAAGCTCGGCGAACAGCGCACACAGCTCGGCAAAATCATGCTTTTCGAACTCAATCTTCAACGCATCCTTGAGCCTGCGTTGCTGTGCAGGTTGCGCAGATAGCCCCAGGCTGGCCCACTCCTCCAGCCCCAGCGCCGCACACAACTGTTTCATGAACCCCGGTTCCAGGCTGCCCACCGACAGCCAACGCCCATCCCGGGAACGGTAATAGTCATAGAAGCTGCCGCCATTGAGCATCTGGGCTTCCCGATCCGGCTCGACACCACAAGCCAGGTACCCGGCACCCGCCATGGCATTCAAGCTGAACACGCAGTCGGTCATGCTCACGTCCAGGTGCTGGCCCTGTCCGGTTTGCTGTCGAGCGATCACGGCGGCCAGCAGGCCGATGACCCCGTGCAGCGAACCACCGGCAATGTCTGCCACCTGCATGCCCAACGGCAGCGGCCCGCTGTCAGCGCGACCGCTGTAGCTCGAAAGCCCGGCCAGCGCCAGGTAATTGATGTCATGGCCGGCACGGTCCTTATAGGGGCCGGTTTGGCCGTAACCGGTGATCGATACATAGATCAGTCCTGGATTGATCGCCTTCAGGGCCTCATAACCCAGGCCCAAGCGTTCCATGACGCCGGGGCGGAACTGCTCAAGCACGATGTCGTAGTCCTGCAACAATTGCCTGACCACTTCCAGTGCTTCGGGCTGCTTGAGATCCAGAGCCAGGCTGCGTTTGTTGCGATTGAGGTAGGCGTGGCTGGCCGATACACCTTGATCGTGCGGCGGCAGCTCGCGCAGCAGGTCCATGCGGGCCGGCGATTCGATGCGCAGCACCTCGGCGCCCATGTCCGCCAGCAATAGCGAAGCGAACGGCCCCGGCAGCAGTGTCGAGAAATCCAGAACCTTGAGTGATGCCAGTGGACCGAGCATGAGCGTTCTCCCTGGATGATTCCCCAGCCTAGGCAGCCAAGCGCTTTGCAGCAATCACCTTATGCGCCAAACGCAATGACCGTTGCGCTCAAATCCCGGGCGAGAAAAAACCCGCCGAAGCGGGTTTTTCATGACAACAAGGCTTACTTGGCGTTCGTCGGGGTAGCCCCTTCGACGTGGCCCAGAACATCGTCTTTAGGCTCGTCGGCAATCCCGCGGCCGCCCGAGGCCAGCTCTGCCTGCAGCACGTCGGTGTCCAGTTCCTTGACCCATTTGGCGACAACGATGGTGGCAACGGCGTTACCGACCAGGTTGGTCAACGCACGGGCTTCGGACATGAAGCGGTCGATACCCAGGATAAGCGCCAGGCCGGCAACCGGCAGGTGGCCTACGGCGGACAGGGTGGCCGCCAGTACGATGAAGCCCGAACCGGTCACGCCTGCAGCGCCTTTGGAAGACAGCAACAACACCACCAGCAAGGTGATCTGGTGCGTGATGTCCATGTGGGTGTCGGTGGCCTGGGCAATGAACACGGCCGCCATGGTCAGGTAGATCGCAGTACCGTCGAGGTTGAACGAGTAGCCGGTCGGGATCACCAGACCAACCACGGACTTCTGCGCCCCCAGACGCTCCATCTTGATCAGCATACGCGGCAGCACCGACTCCGAAGAGGATGTACCCAGCACGATCAGCAGCTCTTCACGGATGTAGCGGATCAGTTTCAACACGCTGAAGCCATGAGCGCGGGCGATACTGCCCAGCACAATCAGGATGAACAGCAGGCAAGTGATGTAGAAGCAAGCCATCAACTGGCCCAGTTGCACCAGCGAGCCGACACCGTAGGCACCGATGGTGAAAGCCATGGCACCGAAGGCACCGATTGGCGCGAGTTTCATGATCATGTTGATGATGTTGAACATCACGTGGGCGAAGCGATCGATGAAGTCCAGCAGCGGCTTGCCGTAGGCACCCAGGCGATGCAGGGCGAAACCGAAGATCACCGAGAACATCAGCACTTGCAGAATGTCACCGGTGGCGAACGCACCGACGATGGTGGACGGGATCACGTTGAGCAGAAAGCCGACGACGCTTTGATCCGCACCGGCCGAGACATAGGCAGCCACTTTGGAGGCATCCAGCGTGGACACGTCGATGTGCATGCCGGCGCCCGGCTGGACGATGTTGACCACCACCAGGCCCACCAGCAGCGCGATGGTCGAAACGATCTCGAAGTACAGCAGTGCGTAACCGCCGGTCTTGCCGACCGACTTCATGTCCTGCATGCCAGCGATGCCGCTGACCACGGTGCAGAAGATGATCGGCGCGATGATCATCTTGATCAGCTTGATGAACCCGTCACCCAGCGGTTTTACGGCCACACCGAGCTGTGGATAGTAGTGACCGAGCAAAATACCGATGACAATTGCAACGATCACCTGGAAATACAGGGATTTGTACAGTGGCTGACGAGTCGTCATTGCAAAGTTCCTCAAGAGTGCGCGGCGACAACATCCATCTGTTGCCCACCCCACCTCAATGGCGAACCCTCCTGCACTGGAGGGATTTGTTTTTTCGAGCTGCGCGACGGCAGGCATCTGCTGGTTTAATCGCAAGGGCCGTGCCACCTTGTACGAAAAGTCTGTAAGCCTTGTGACAACAAGGGCTGCAGGTTTTTCCAGGGCCGCGCACGACGTTTGCGCCATGGCGGATTTCCGCCCACTCGTCGAATCACACCCCGGCAATCTGGCGGATATCCGCCTTGTTCATGGGTATGAAGCGCGGCTACCATCCGTCGTTCAATGGACGGACTTGCCAGCTATGCGCGAACGCACCATCGCCAGTCATTTCGCCCGCGCCGTCCTCGGTGGGGCGCAACGGCGTGGCTACGATTATTCAAGACTGCTGCAGCAATTGGGGATCAGCCCCGAATTGCTCGACGAGCCTCGAGCGCGCATTCCTCCGGAACAATTCACCCGCCTGATCCAGGGACTTTGGCTGGCACTGGACGATGAGTACCTGGGTTTCGGGCAAGGTGTCAGCAAGCCAGGCAGCTTCGCGATGATGTGTCATGCCGTTATCCATTGCCGCAATCTGGATAAGGCACTGCATCGCGGATTAATGTTTTATAGCCTATTCCCGGACTCCCCGCGCCTGACGCTGGCGCGCGAAGACGAAATGATTCGACTGAGCCTGGATGACTCACACCTCTGGGACCCGGAACATTTTCTCACCGAGAGTCTATTGGTGATCTGGCATCGCTTCGCCAGCTGGTTGATCGGCCAGCGTATTCGGCTGGAGCACGCCACGTTCAGCTATCAGCGACCGGAACATGGCGCCGAATACGAGTTGCTGTTCTCGTGCCCGCTCGAGTTTTCGGCACAACAGAGCAGCCTGCTGTTTCACAGCCGCTACTTGGACATGCCACTGTTGCAAGACGAACGCACGCTCAAGCAGTTCCTTGAACGCTCGCCTGCCGATCTGTTATCACGCCCCGATGACGGCCATAGCCTGAGCAGCCAGTTACGACGCTTGCTCAGTCGCGACCGGTCACCCTGGCCGGATCTGGAGGCCGTGGCTGCGCACCTGCACATCAGCCCGCAAACGCTACGCCGGCATCTGCGTGAAGAAAACACCAGTTTTCAGGAACTGAAGGACCAACTACGCCGCGACATCGCCATTTATCACCTGGGCCGCAACGACTTGCCATTGCAACAGATCGCCGAGCAATTGGGATTTTCCGAACCGTCAGCGTTTCATAGAGCATTCAAGAAGTGGACCGGACTGACGCCAGGGGCCTATCGGGCTCGGGATTTGTAGGAGCCGGCTTGCTGGCGATAGCGTCTGTACGATCGCCATCGCCAGCAAGCCGGCTCATGCAGCATCACGCCTGCGGAAACTGAATACGGAAAGCCGCACCGCCCAAGGGCGAGTCACCCAGGGTAAGTCTTGCGCTGTAGCTTTCGATGATGTCCTTGACCACCGCCAAGCCAATACCCTGCCCCGGATGCTGTCGGTCCAGGCGCTCACCGCGCTGCAGGATCCGCGTGCGCTGATCGAGCGGGACGCCTGGACCATCGTCTTCTACACATATCTCGATTCCGTTGAGGGCGCGCACGCTGACGCGCACCTCGCTCAGGCACAGTCGATAAGCGTTCTCGAGCAGATTGCCCAACATTTCCAGCAAGGCGCCCTGCTCGATAGGGACCAGACACGGCTCCGGCAAATCGAAGGTTACCTGTACCTGTTTGTCGCGATAGACCTTGTCCAGTGTGTCGCAAAGGCTCTGCAACACCGGCTGCAGGCGTACCTGATGACGCACCAGACCGCTTTTGCGCAGGCTGGCTCGTTGCAGTTGGTAACTGATCTGCTGGCTCATGCGCTCAATCTGGGTCTGCAGCACCCAGGCCTGCTCCCGGTCCTCAGGGCGTTGCGCCATGCCTTCGCTGACACCCTGCAATACCGCCAATGGGGTTTTCAAGCTATGGGCCAGGTCGTCGAGTGAATCGCGATAACGGCTACGCTGTTCGCGCTCGCTGAACAGCAGGCGGTTGAGAGAGCCCGTCAGGCGCAGCAGTTCACGCGGGTGCTGTTCACTCAGGCTTTCACGGGTGCCACTTTCGATCTCGTCCAGTTCCTGGCTCAGCCGGCGCAATGCCTGCAACCCCCAGGTCAAGCCGACCCAAAGCAACGCCAGAAGCACCAGTAACGCCGCGCCGAAACCCAAGTACAGGTTGTCCCGCAGGCCGCCGAGCGTGGCGTCGTACTCACGCGCCGGTTGCAACGCGACGAAGCTGAACGCCGCACTTTTGCCACCGAGCAGTTTGACCTCGACGTCATAGACAAAAAATTCCTGGCCATTGTCCTGGCGAATCCTGGCGAATTCATTACCGCGCCCGTCGTAACGCGGCGTGTAATTGATATTCTCGTCAAGGGTGTCCTTCGAGCGCCAAACCAATTGGCCTTCGCGGCTGTAGATATAACCGAGCAAATTGCCATCGGCCAGGTTGAAGCGCTCATCGGGCAACTGTTCCGGCATCAGCAAGCGGTTGTTCTCGACCCTTGCGGCAGAGATCAACGTGGTGACGTCCGACGCCAGTCGCTGCTCGATGGCATCCTGCAGCGCCAGGCTGAATGCTCCCTGCATCGCCGGCAACAATGCCAGCATGAACAATACCGCCAGGATCGTGGCGGCGAGCATCAGGCGAACGCGAAGAGAACCGATCAAGTGCAACGCTCGGTGAACAGATAGCCCAGGCCGCGCACCGTATCAATTGGCTTGAAACCGGAGGTACCTTCGAGTTTGCGACGCAGCCGGCCAACCAGCACTTCAATCACGTTCGGATCGCGTTCGTCGTCATCGGGATAAAGTTGCTCCATCAAACGATCCTTGGGCACCACCTGCTGGTGGTGGCGCATCAAGTACTCGAGTATCCGATATTCATACGCAGTCAGCGCCAAGGGTTGCTCATCAAGGGTCGCCTGCT
The DNA here is from genome assembly GCF_014596605.1 of Pseudomonas sp. PSB11. Lineage (NCBI taxonomy): Bacteria > Pseudomonadati > Pseudomonadota > Gammaproteobacteria > Pseudomonadales > Pseudomonadaceae > Pseudomonas > Pseudomonas sp. PSB11. The sequence continues at coordinate 69,058 of NZ_NOIO01000003.1, read as the reverse complement.
TGCGATTGAGGTCCAGCAGCAGCGGCCCGGCAACGATCGTTGACTGGGTAAACCCGCTGGAGCGACGCAACAAGGCATTTAGCCGAGCTTCCAGTTCTTCAAACTGGAAGGGCTTGACCACATAGTCGTCGGCGCCGGCAGCAAGGCCTTCCACCTTGTCCTGCCAGTTACCACGTGCTGTGAGGATCAGGATTGGAAAGGTCTTGCCCTGCGAGCGCAACTGACGGATCAGATCCAGCCCGCCCATACCCGGCAACCCGAGATCGATCACCGCCAGGTCATGGTTGAACTGATCTGTCTGGTACAGCGCATCGACGGCGTTGGCCACGGACTCGACCACATGGCCACTATCCGTCAGGCGGGTTTGCAGGTGATGACGCAACAGCGCTTCATCCTCGACGACCAGCAGTTTCATCTCGCTCTCCCAGGCAAATCAAATACTTCTGAGGCACGATTGACGGACCTCCATGGTTGACGGGCCGCGCCGGATCAATCTCCTGGATTGACCCGGCGCGGCGGTCACACTCGCTTTTCAGAAAGCGTAGTTGGCTGAAAGGTAAGTCTGCGCGCTGCTGGTCAAGCTCAGCGAACCTTGTTTGCTACCACCTCGCTCACTCATTTCGGTGCTGGCGTTACTGCGCAGGTAACGGTACCCCAGTTCAACAGAAGTGTTTTGCGAAACCTGTTGCAGAATGCCTGCCTGTGCACCAATGGCGTAACCGATGTCGCTGTCGCGACTGAAGCCTGGCGATTCCTGGGTCATTTTGGTCAATCCGGCCGAGGCGCCGCCGAACAGCTTGGTATTGGCTCCCAGCGGATGGAACAGATCGTAGCTGCCCAGCAGGTTTTCCTGGCGCAGTTTAATGCCATTGTGCGAGCCCGACACGTTATCGTAAGTGGCGTAGTAGCGGCCTTGGCTGTTTTGCTGGCCTAAACGCAAGCCCCATGTGTTGTCCTTTCCAATCACGCCGTCGGCGTTCGGCCTGTCCAGGTTATTGTTCAAGGCGTGGGATTTTTTGATCTTGTCGCTGGTCTGCCCATAAGTAAGGCTGGCGAAACTGTCGTTGGAAGCGATCGCTGCGGTGCTAGCGCCGAAGACGGTGAATGCCAGCAGCAGTTTTTTGAATCCAGTCATGGGTGAGACTCCTCAAGAATTAGTGTTGTCTTGGCTACGGGGCAAGATTACCCACGCAGCCCTGAACTCACCCTGAACACCCGCTTAACCTAAGCTGAACCCTATCCACCTGGATGTTTCGAGGATTTTCTTGCAGGAGACCGACCATGCGCATGCTCTTCGCCCTCTTCTTGCTCGCCGCCAGCGGGCTGGCCCAGGCCGCCATCAAGACTCAGGAAATCCCGTACCAAGGTCCCGACGGCACCCGGATGATTGGCTACTACGCCTTTGATGACGCGATAAAAGGTCCGCGTCCCGGTGTCGTGGTGGTACATGAGTTCTGGGGTTTGAACGACTACGCCAAGCGTCGCGCCCGCGACCTCGCCGGTCTGGGTTACAGCGCCCTGGCCATCGATATGTATGGCGACGGCAAGAATACCGAGCATCCCAAGGACGCAATGGCTTTCATGCAGGCCGTGCAAAGGGACAACGCAATTGCCAGCGCGCGGTTTCAGGCGGGCCTCGACTTGCTCAAGCGACAGGCGCAAACCGATCCGAACAAGCTTGCCGCCATTGGCTATTGCTTCGGTGGCGGCGTGGTGCTCAATGCCGCTCGCCAGGGTGTTCCTCTGGCCGGTGTCGTCAGTTTCCATGGCGCGCTGGCGACCAATACCCCTGCGACACCAGGCAGCGTCAAGGCGAAAATCCTCGTCGAACACGGCGCCCAGGACAGCCTGGTCACACCGCAAAACGTCGCGGCCTTCAAGGCCGAGATGGACAAGGCCGGCGCTGACTACCAGTTTGTCAGCCTCGACGGCGCCAAGCACGGTTTCAGCAACCCCGATGCTGATCGCTTGAGCCATGGCGATCATGGCGGGCCGGATATCGGCTACAACAAGGCGGCGGATGAAAAATCGTGGGCGGATATGCAGGCATTTTTCAAGAAGATCTTTAGCAAGTAGATCCCGTATTGAGGGGCTTTTGTGGCAAGCACTACCCAGCATCAAGGCAACCCGGCAAAATGCCCGACATGAATTCCGTCCCTGCCCTGCCCGTCTGCTGCACGCCCCTCGATGCCCATTGGCCGCTGCCGATGGTGCTGCCCGACGCAGTGCTGCTGAGTACCCACTTCGATACTTCGCAACTGCACAGCGATGATTTCCAGCGCAGCGCCATCGAGGCGCCCGCAAGCATTCAGCGGTCCGTCGCCAAACGCCAGGCAGAATTTCTCGCCGGGCGAATCTGCGCCCGCGCAGCCCTGCATCAATTGGAAGGCCTGAACTTCAGCCCGGCCATCGGTGATGATCGGGCACCTGTGTGGCCTGCGCACATCACCGGCTCGATCACTCACAGCACCGGTCGGGCCGCGGCGATTGTCGCCAGGAAAACCCATTGGCGAGGGTTGGGCATGGACCTGGAAAACCTGCTCAATGCCGAACGTGCCGAACGCCTGGCCGGAGAAATCCTCACTCCGCCGGAAATGCAGCGCATGACCGCTGGGCATCGTGATCAACTGGCGTTGCTGGTCACCCTGACTTTTTCAGTGAAAGAGAGCCTGTTCAAGGCGCTTTACCCGATCGTCCAACAACGCTTCTACTTCGAACACGCAGAGGTGTTGGAGTGGAGCGAATCAGGTGAAGTGCGGTTGCGGTTGCTGACCGACCTGTCCGGCGAGTGGCGCAACGGTACCGAGCTCGAGGCGCAGTTCGGGGTCAAGGATGGGCAGTTGTTGAGTCTGGTCAGCATCAAGGCCTGAAGACTTCTGCAGTTTGTAAGGGACTCTTCGCGGGCAAGCCTCGCTCCTACAGTTCTACATCGATCCACAACATGAGGTTCGACACAAAACCGCTCACCGCCTCTCCTGACTCCTTGGCCAGCTCAAGCTGAAACACGCGCCGCCCAGGCTTTTGCTCTTGCCAATCAACGCCCGGCCGTCGTGCCAATGGATGATCCGTCGCACGATCGACAATCCCAACCCATGGCCGCCCGAGGCCCGGGTCCGGCTGTCGTCGAGTCGCAGGAATGGTGTGAAAATTTTCTCCCAGGCCATTTCCGGAACTCCCGGCCCGTCATCTTCGACATCCACTCGACAACGCTGTTGCCCCACCTGATAACTGACGGTGACCCGCGAATGAGCATGGCGCATGGCATTGCTCACCAGATTTTGCAGTGCCCGGTGCAGGTAGCGCGGCTCTGCCTCGACCCACGCGTCGTCACAGTCGGCGGCCGACAGGCACAATCCTCGTTGCACCGTGACGTCGGCGCGCAAGGGCGCCAGCTCCTCGATCACCTGATTGACCAAGGCGTCCAGATCGATACGCTGGAAATTCAGTGCCGGCGAGCCCTGCTCCAACCGCGCGTAAGTCAGCATCTCGTCGACCAGGCGGTCGAGGTCCTCGATATCGTGGTCCATGCCTTCGCAGTATTTTTCCAGCGCTTGCGGTGTCTTGGCCGAGCCGATCATTTCCAGGCCAAAGCGCAGGCGCGCCACCGGCGTGCGCAACTCGTGGGACACGGCACGTACCAGCTCGCGCTGAATGGCCAGCAGTTGTTGCAGGTGCTCGGCCATGCCGTTGAACGCCGACGCCAGCCGCCCCACCGAGTCCGCGCCCCGCGTCGGCACACGGGTTTCCAGACTGCCCTTGGCGATCCGCGTGGCCGCTGCTTCCAGCCCGCGCAGACGGCGCTCCAGTTGCCGCACCAGCAGGTAGACGATCAGGCCGATCAGGCTCAGCCCCAGTGCGGCAATCAGCACCAGCCACTCGGGTGGATACGGATTCATCTGGTACAACGGGCCAATTTCCAGCACCCACGGCGTGCCAACCATGCCGGCGAACACCCGGATCGAATCGCCCTCCTTGCCCAGCGCCATCACAGTGTCACCCTCGGACACCCGACGGCTCTGGTCTTCGTCCATGTCGGCTTCCTGGACCGTGACCAGACGCAAATCGAAGCCAAAACCTTTGTCCTTTTTCAATTGCGCCAGGCGCACCGGCTGCTCGCCCACGGGGTAGCGCACCAACTCGTCCGCCAACAGGTAAATCGTCGCCCGGGCGAGTTGTTCGCTGATCTGCTGGACGTCCCCCGTAAGCACAAGCTGCTCCTGGTCACTGACCAGTCGATAGACTCGGGCCGCATGCGGGCCGGTCTTCTCCACCAGGGCCTGGCCACGCAAGACGCGGGTGCGCTGGGTGAGGTCGAGATCGGTCTGGGCAAAGGTTTTCAGCGCCAGCGGAATCCCCAGCAGCCGCTCCCACACCAGCAACGCCCGCTGGCGCTCGGTCTGGTTCATCGGCTGCAGGTTATCGGCCATCAGCGAAAAGGTGCCGTGTGCCAGTCGTTCCCGGTACTGCTCGCCGCGCACCTGATTGAGCATGTGCAAGGCCAGCACGCCAAGTACCGCCACCAATATCAGCGCGGCACACATGCCGCCGTAGATACGCAGGAAGATCGAATTCACGGGGTTGGGTCTACGCAGGCCTCGGGGACAAACAGATAACCTTTGCTGCGCACGGTCTTGATCAGTCGCGGATGGTCCGGGTCATCGCCGATCTTGGGGCGGATGCGCGAGATGCGCACGTCGATGGAACGGTCCTGGCCGTCATAGCCAATGCCGCGCAACGCGGTGAAGATTTCTTCCCGGGACAGGATGCGTCCGGCGTTGGCAACCAGCAGCCAGAGCAAGTCGAATTCGGCGCTGGTCAGTTCGATGCCACTGTCGTGCAGCCAGGCTTCGCGCAATGCATTGTCCACCACCAGCGGGCCGAATTGCAGGCGTCGTTGTTTTTCCGGGGTCACCTCCGGCGCCTCGCTGCGTCGCAGCAATGCCTGGATGCGCGCCAACAGCAAGCGCGGGCGCACCGGCTTGCACACATAGTCGTCGGCGCCCAGGTCCAGGCCGAGGATCTGGTCGGTGTCGTCGGTGCGTGCGGTGAGCATCAGGATCGGACCGTCATAACGGTCACGAACCTTGCGGCAAATGCTCAGGCCATCTTCGCCTGGCAGCATCAGGTCGAGAATGACCAGGTCCGGTTGTTCCTTGATGATGCGGTTCGCGGCCAGCGCACCGTTGCCTTCGATCGATACACGCAGGCCATTGGCTTGCAGGTAATCACGTGTCAGTTCGGCCAGACGTTGATCGTCCTCCACAATCAATACCTGCCAGGCTTCTTGTTCCACCGGTGACCTCTACTTGCCAGAACGCTCATAAGGAAGGATCCGCCCGTCTTTTTGTAATGATAGGGGTGGATAAATTGCGTACACGCCGACCGATTGTATAAACGTCGCCCACCCAGAACACAAGCTGGCAAATGCGTTCGGACAACAGAGTTTTTTGTGATAGGGTTCGCGCCCTTAAAAATCCGCTCGGGCGTTTTCGCGGGTTGAAAATCGATGAAAAAAAGCCGGGTCCAGCAGCGTCGCGGCCTGCACGCCGATTCCTTTCACAACACACAATTTACGCACAGGTTTATCCACAGGTAGTACGTTGCAATCACCCCCCAAAACGCATTATCTTGTAGCCCAGCGTAAAAAAAACCCTAGATGTAGGGTTTTTCGAAAATTACCAAACACAAACCGGATACCAAATTCAAGCGCTTTTATTGCCTCTTTCCGGTTGAACCAAACGTAATTTCCAAAGCCCAAAACCGCGCGCGCGGATGGCTACTGTATTTCGGCCCATGGGGTGAAAAACGGTACGGGTGTTGCAGTGCAGCTGCCACCTCCCAACTGTCATCTCAAAAGGACCAAGGTCTCAGGCCCAAGGCGTGAGACCAAAGACTTCGGCATGGAAGCGGCGCCCAATAGCCCCCTTCCTACTGTCCCGAAGTTGTTATGCCCGGCCTTAGCCGGTTGTAGTGCTTCAGGACGGAACGGTGGGCACCGAGATGGTGCCCAATCAAACATAGAGAATGTGGAGACACCCCCCGATGCAAACCGACACAACTCGCGAGAACCCGCAGGGCACCTTGCCGCAGGCCGCTGATTCGAATTCGGATCTGTCCGCCACCGCGCCGGGCCAGCTGCGCGTGATCAAGCGTAACGGCACTGTCGTTCCTTATACCGATGACAAGATCACCGTCGCCATCACCAAAGCGTTTCTCGCAGTTGAGGGTGGCACCGCTGCCGCTTCGTCGCGAATCCACGACACCGTGGCGCGCCTGACCGAACAGGTCACTGCCACCTTCAAGCGTCGCATGCCATCGGGCGGCACCATCCACATCGAAGAAATCCAGGACCAGGTCGAACTGGCCCTGATGCGTGCCGGCGAGCAAAAAGTCGCTCGCGACTACGTGATCTACCGTGACGCGCGTTCCAAGGAACGCGCCGCCCACGCTCCAGCCGAAGAAGCGGTCAACGCTCACCCGTCGATCCGCATCACCCGCGCCGACGGTAGCCTGGCGCCGCTGGACATGGGCCGCCTGAACACCATCGTCACCGAAGCGTGCGAAGGCCTGGAAGAAGTCGACGGCGACCTGATCCAGCGTGAAACCCTGAAAAACCTGTACGACGGCGTGGCCCTGACCGACGTCAACACCGCCCTGGTGATGACCGCCCGTACCCTGGTCGAGCGTGAGCCGAACTACTCGTTCGTGACCGCGCGCCTGCTGATGGACACCCTGCGTGCCGAAGGCCTGGGCTTCCTCGGTGTTGCCGAAAGCGCGACCCACCACGAGATGGTCGACCTGTACGCCAAGGCCCTGCCGGCCTACATTGCCAAAGGTATCGAATTCGAATTGCTGAACCCGGTCCTGGCCGACTTCGACCTGGAAAAACTGGGCAAGGCGATCAACCACGAACGCGACCAGCAGTTCACCTACCTGGGCCTGCAAACCCTGTACGACCGTTACTTCATCCACAAGGATGGCGTGCGTTTCGAACTGCCGCAGATCTTCTTCATGCGCGTGGCCATGGGCCTGGCGATCGAAGAGAAACAGAAAGAAGACCGTGCGATCGAGTTCTACAACCTGTTGTCGTCCTTCGACTACATGTCGTCGACTCCGACCCTGTTCAACGCCGGCACCCTGCGTCCACAGCTGTCCAGCTGCTACCTGACCACCGTGCCGGATGACCTTTCGGGCATCTATCACGCGATCCACGACAACGCCATGCTGTCGAAATTCGCTGGCGGCCTGGGCAACGACTGGACCCCGGTTCGTGCGCTGGGCTCGTACATCAAGGGCACCAACGGCAAGTCCCAGGGCGTCGTGCCGTTCCTGAAAGTAGTGAACGACACCGCCGTCGCCGTGAACCAGGGTGGCAAGCGCAAAGGCGCTGTGTGTGCCTACCTGGAAACCTGGCACATGGACATTGAAGAGTTCATCGAGCTGCGCAAGAACACCGGTGATGATCGTCGTCGTACCCACGACATGAACACCGCCAACTGGATCCCTGACCTGTTCATGAAGCGCGTCTTCGATGATGGCAAGTGGACCCTGTTCTCGCCATCGGAAGTGCCGGACCTGCACGACCTGACCGGCAAGGCCTTCGAAGAGCGCTACGAGTACTACGAAGCCCTGACCGAGTACCCAGGCAAGGTCAAGCTGTTCAAGACCATCCAGGCCAAAGACCTGTGGCGCAAGATGCTGTCCATGCTGTTTGAAACCGGCCACCCATGGCTGACCTTCAAGGACCCGTGCAACCTGCGCAGCCCGCAGCAGCACGTCGGCGTGGTCCACAGCTCGAACCTGTGCACCGAGATCACCTTGAACACCAACAAGGACGAGATCGCCGTTTGCAACCTGGGCTCGATCAACCTGCCTAACCACATCGTGGGCGGCAAGCTGGACACCGCCAAGCTGCAACGCACCGTGAACACCGCCGTTCGCATGCTCGACAACGTGATCGACATCAACTACTACTCGGTGCCGCAAGCGAAGAACTCCAACTTCAAGCACCGTCCGGTCGGCCTGGGCATCATGGGCTTCCAGGACGCGCTGTACCTGCAGCACATCCCTTACGGTTCCGACGCTGCCGTCGAGTTCGCCGACAAGTCGATGGAAGCGGTCAGCTACTACGCGATCCAGGCTTCCTGCGACCTGGCTGACGAGCGTGGCGCCTACGAGACGTTCCAGGGTTCGCTGTGGTCCAAGGGCATCCTGCCACTGGATTCGCAACAGATCCTGATCGAGCAGCGCGGCCAGAAGTACATCGATGTCGACCTGAACGAAACCCTGGATTGGGCACCGGTTCGCGCCCGTGTTCAGAACGGCATCCGCAACTCGAACATCATGGCCATCGCACCGACCGCGACCATCGCCAACATTACTGGCGTTTCGCAGTCGATCGAACCGACCTACCAGAACCTGTATGTGAAATCGAACCTGTCGGGCGAGTTCACCGTGATCAACCCGTACCTGGTTCGCGACCTGAAGGCTCGCGGCTTGTGGGATTCGGTCATGATCAACGACCTGAAGTACTACGACGGTTCGGTGCAGCAGATCGAGCGCATCCCGCAAGAACTCAAGGAGCTCTATGCGACTGCGTTCGAAGTGGATACCAAGTGGATCGTCGATGCGGCCAGCCGTCGTCAGAAGTGGATCGACCAGGCTCAATCGCTGAACCTGTACATCGCTGGCGCTTCGGGCAAGAAGCTGGACGTGACCTACCGCATGGCCTGGTACCGTGGCCTGAAAACCACCTACTACCTCCGTGCCCTGGCCGCGACCAGCACCGAGAAGTCGACCATCAACACCGGCAAGCTCAACGCTGTTTCCAGCGGTGGCAACCACGGTGACGATTCGGTCCTGGCAGCACCAGCCGGCCCTGCTCCAGTGCCGAAGGCTTGCGCCATCGACGAGCCGGATTGCGAAGCTTGCCAATAGGGACGACAGGCTAAAAAACGTATACTTATACGAACGTTTTGCACGCTAAAGCCTGTATTCATTGAGATTTTTAGCTTTACAGGCTGTAAACATCGGGTATAGGCTCCTACCCCATCTAGACGATGGGTAGGAGCCGTATACTTTGAGAAGCTTTGCTGTACGCACCTTCACCGCCAGTGACGGCGTTGAGATGGCTGTCCTGGTTGACGACCAAGGATGCCCTCTCTTTCTCCCCAATGCTTACGCCACTCTTGAATACCGCGACTGTGGCGCATCCATCGCAACCATTGATAAAGCTCTCAGAGCCTTGGGCATGACATTTCTGTGGGCAAGCGCCAGACAGATTAATCTAACCAATATGCTCAACAGCGGCAGTTTTCTCACCATTGACCAAGTGGAAGATCTTGCCCTGTTCTTGAGGTTGAGTCGAAAAACCCAAGACGAGTGTCTGCAAGTAAATATTCAGACAGCTAGTTCGGCGAAAGTGTTGAGCTTTGAAAAAGTCCGAGGCGGATTTAATCAACCGCCCGTGGACGGCCCGCACATAACTGCTGTTGAGGGCGGATATAGAATCAGAGCCGTTTCTAGGTTTTTCAAGTTCTACATCAACCGCCACCTGGCATCGCTCGGCCAAGAACCAGAAGTACTGAGTGCCTTTAAAGAAGCTGCTGATGCAGCCATTAGCCGCTTTGAGGCGCTAATACCTCTGGCGGCATATGCTGATGAAGATGAGACATTGGAAGGTCTTCCTGAAGCCACGATGAGCCTGATTCATAGGGTGTTAGATCCCAGCTCTTCTGACAACCCTTTTACTACAGACTTCGTCAGGCACCGCAACTATCTCATGTTTCAGATATTTGCTGACTCAGGTATTCGCCGGAGTGAACTTCGTTATATCAAAGTCAACGATGTCGACTACTCCCAGAACAGGGTCACCGTCCGAGTATCCAAAACACAGCCCCGTACTGTGCCGATCTCGAGCGTTACAGCGCAAACATTCCACGATTTCGTTGTCAGGTTCTGGAGTAAAGTTTCCAAGCAAAATACCAAGCACGGATACCTCTTTATTACTGAGTTTGGTGCACATATGGCGAAAGACTCAATCAACCTAATCTTTAGGACATTGAGGAGCAAGGTACCTGGAGTACCAGAGCATGTTGCGCCACATGCGTTTCGTCGAACTTGGAATGATCGGCTGAGCAGGAAAAACGATGCCTTACCTGAAGATAAACGCATGTCTGCAGAGAAAGAGATTCAGGTTCGTAACAGACTGATGGGCTGGAGTAAAAAATCTAATATAGCGGCCAAATACGCCAGGCGCAGCATCAAAGAAGCGGCTGACAAGATAGCAGAAGAAATGGCTAATGAAATTGCCAACGGCGGGCAAAATAATGAGACTTGAACAGCAGGAATTCGACTTCGTTAACCGACCAAACGCCACCTCTAAAACAGTGGTACTGCAAGATGGCAGAGCCATAAGTATTAGGTTAGGGGAAGATTTGCGAATTCTGGACTCAGATGGAGCTAAAATCAACCTCAATACTACATTCTTGTCGGAAGAAAACGAGCTGCACGCCAGTATTTTCAGAGTGCTGTATGGCACTCTCGCGACTCATAGTTTGGTTTACAATCATACAATTATTCGAGCGCTCAAAAGCTGGTTAACAATTGAACAAATGAGCGATGTTGCCTTACTAGAACTCACTCACATCGAAAGCCTGGTCACTATCCCGTTAGATTATCGCTCTTTCATTTTGCCGGTATTACGCAGGATTCAGGCCCAAAAACTGGCTGGACTATCACCAGACGTACGTAGCTTCCTAACATCTGGGCATCAATGGGAGGAGAGAGGAACAGGCGCCTATTACTCCTTAATTACTAATGATCCAACCTGTGGTGCGCTTACTAGCCAGGAACTACATAATATACACGGCGCCCTCAATCATGCTTACGCTCATGCTAAAATTAGCAAAAGTACATTTACCCTTTGCTGGTTTTTCATTGCCACAGGTGTTCGACCGATACAAGTAGTTCGAATGAAAATATCAGACGTTCAGATTGCATCTGGGCCGGAAGGCAAAGAGGTAACATTGCGTATTCCTCTGGCCAAAGGGGATAAGACCAGCACCCAAGAATACTGGCTTCGTCGCGCGCCCACTGTTTTGGCCGAATGTCTTATCAATTATTTGGACAGCGAGTTCATGTCGGAACGCCCTAAAGACTCCCCGTTGTTCGACGGAAACTCCAATGTGCTTTCAAAGAGAATCATCAATACATTTGATTCTCTCGATACGTACTCCGAAAGGCTCGAAGGCCAGATACCAGTCAACGCTTATCGTTTTCGCTATACCATGGCCACGCGTGCATTAATACATGGTGCCTCCGACTTTGAGGTTGCCAGACTGCTAACTCACCGTGGCACTAGCTGTATCCAGTTTTATAGAGCCTCGATGCCCGAACTCCAGAAGCCGATACGTCAGGCTCTGGGGGACGAAATGGACTATTTTGCCAAGGCGTTCCAGGGTAAGTTGATTAACAGCCTCGGAGAAGCAACCCGCGCCGGCGAGGAGTCATCAGTTATCGCAGACTTCCTTCGTTTAGCCGGGCAATCATTGGGGGCATGCGGCACTAGAGCTGAGTGCCATCAAAATGCTCCAATCGCATGCCTATATTGTCCATTTTTCGAACCGCTTGAAGAGGCGCCTTGGGAGGAGCTCCTTGCTTCGCTCAAAGATGACCAAGCAGTTGAAAGCGACAGTCGCATTCGCCAGATCAATCACAATGCGATGTCCGCTATTAATGAAATCATAGTCGAACGAGACAATCGACAGCGTATCGCAGCGAGAGAGCTTCATGGGTGATATAATACACTTCGTAGGTAAACCTACGCTGACAGCAAAGGAAAATCTGGCACGGTTTGTTACTCACGCAAAAGCAAACTTTCCTTTTAAGGATGTTTACTGGGAGGACAATAGCTGGGATATATCCACTTTCGCACCGGATCGTAACCAAGGGAAACGACGAAAAATCGTGCTCTTTCGCTCTTCGCAGGATCCAAGCGGCAATAAACCCATTGTAACTATCCCGCTGTCCGAACCATTCTTGACATTTGCTAAATCTGCATTTAGTGAAATAATGAGACATTCAAGGCTTCAAGAGTTCAAAAGATATCTTTATGCGATGCAGGCAATAGAGCAAGCCTTACTTAATTTAAAACTTACGCCATGCATTACGTCGATAAGTGCGAGTGTACTTGACGATGCGGCGAAACTGTTAGATGAGCGATATGCTGACGCCTGGAGCGTAGGACGCTGCCTCGAACGCCTCGTTCACGATATTGTTATTCCAGGACACATGGTACCCCACCAGCTAAGCTGGAAATCATCTACATCCTATAAAGCCCCTACGCGCAACGACAGAGTGCGTCAAGCGGGTACGGACAGAGCGCATGAGAGGCTCCCGCATGTAAAATCAATATTGGATTTAGCAGAGATTCACCATACATCTGATCATATCCCGGACAAAGTAGTGACTTGTTTTGTAACCTTAGCCATGTTCGCACCTAACCGGGCGACAGAGGTACTTACGCTTCCGGTCAAATGTATTACTAGTGTAGAAAGCGATGCAGGCCCTCTGATGGGGCTACAGTGGACACCGTTGAAGAAAGGGATGCCTTTAACGAAATTTGCTGCTTCAGAAACGTTTGAACGAGTCACTACTGAGGCAATTGAATATTTAATTCAACTTGGTGCACCAGCTAGGGACGCAGCTAGATGGTACGCGAATAATCCTACAGCTTTGTATTTACCGCCAGGTTTTGAGCACTTGCGCGATCAGCCTATAACGCTTTGGGAAGCAGCAAAAATCCTAGGGAAAGAGACCGCCATCCACTCCTCCAGAGCGAGTAGGTATGGGCTGGAAAAACTCAAAGAAATTATCACTGACCCCGCCCGGCATGAGTCAATGCCCCCACGAGGTGCTCCTGCATACTCCTTTTCATCGCTGGAGTCGTTTGTACTCAAAAAACTTCCTGCGAATTTCCCAATATTGGATCCTTTGACGGGACTAGCTTGGCACGATGCTTTATTCATTCTTCCTGAGAACATATTCAGACCTAACGTCGAGCCTTCAAAACACATACCAACACCTATAAGCGTCAACCAGCTAAACAACCAACTGGGAGCGAACCCGGGTGACATAACTATATTCACAAGGCACGCTAAAACTTTACCTGATGGCAGCCCCGCAGCCATTACAACTCACCAATTCCGGCATCTTTTAAATACGCTCGCCCAATCTAAGCATTTGAGCGAGGCACTGATTGCTTTTTGGTCTGGCCGAAAAAGTATCGCTCAAAACGAATGGTATGATCATCTACCTCAAGAGGCGTTCATCGAGGCTTATACCTCGCTTGGTAAGCAAATACCGACTATATCTATCAACGGCCCACTAGATGAAAAAATCGAATCGGTCGCCATAGCGAATATGCTGTCCCGTCAAGAAGCGATCAAAGTTGAACTTGGAGCCGTTCACACCACACGGTTTGGCTTGTGCAGACATGACTATGCGCTAACGCCCTGTCCAAAGGACAAAGACTGTCCTAATTGCGGGGAATTCTTTTGTGTAAAGGGCGATGAACGCCACTACAAAGAGGCTCAGTATCAGAAACAACTGCTCGAAGGAGCGTTGATGAGAGCTCAAGCTGCGCTTGCAGCAGGCGACGCAGGCGCTTCTAGATGGATTTCTGTCAACGCACCAAAACTCGAAAGGTGGAATTTGATGCTGGAAAAAATGAACGATCTTTCTATCCCCGATGGAGCGGTGATAACGCTACCGCCGCCGACTCACTCCCAGTCAAAAACTGGCTTAGTTGAAGCGGTGCGGACAATCCAGGGGATACCTGACGCTCAGCAAGCGGATGAGGAGATTGATCTTGATAAAACCTTGCATGACTTGGATTTCTTCTAATGGGCGCTCCTAAGCTGACTGATGAAAAAATCGAAAAAGCTGTGATGGTGTTAGACGGCTGGGCTGGCAAACTTATTTGGGATCGCTACCTGGCGATTCTCGAGGTTGAAATCGGGCATAGATATACAAAAGCAGCGATGCTAAGACAGCCTAGGATAAAGACAGCATGGGATCATGCTAAAGCGAGAGGTAGAGAGTCTGCGCCAAATGTTGGTCATGGCAACGTAGCACTCACGCTGTCCGTAAGCCGCATACAACAACTAGAAGACCGCGTGGAGCGACTTCAGCGAGAAAACCATCAGCTCCTTGAGCAATTTGTGCGCTGGGCTCATAACGCCACTCGTCATGGGCTTGCGCTAAAAGACCTCGACAGGCCACTCCCAGTTTCTATTCGTAAAGAAACCAAATAGCGTTATAAACGCTCGAGTTTACAGAGGGGCAATATGGGCCACACAAGAGAAGTATGATGAGCACCCTCAAGGAATCTATAGCATTCGAGATACTAGACGAACTCACTGGGGCCTGGATTAGCGGGCAATAATGATGATTGACACGAATCATCTCTGGCAGCGCGAACGAAAACGTCGCTACGCATTGTGGGAATTAGAAAAACTGCAGCCTGGATCTGATCGAGCGATTCAGTACCTTGAAATAGAGCGCCAAGATCGAGATGCCCCCATTGGCGATGCAGTTGACATGTCGGTTGAGGAGCTACGAGAGCGTGTCCCAGAAACCGAGATCGAGGGTGCCAGCGGATCCCACTTTGTAGTCGTGCTTGACGAGCACATACCTGAACCCTAGGAGACTCGTTTCGAAGAGGCGAGTACTGGGTCTACCCATTTACGGGAGGGTTGCTATGCGAGAGATTGGCGTCGGTTTTTACGACTATGGAAAGCCGAGATGCAGCACCTGGCAGCGCATTGGGAATGCGCTAAGCCTTAGCCCGACGAATCTCACACAAGAACGCCCCTTTCCAGCTGGCCGATAAGATCGACAACAGCTTGCGTTTCCACCCTCGTCCCTAGCATGTCGATTGGACGCTTCGCTCCGAGCCCCGGCACTGGTGACGTCATCCATTCCGCTGCACCGACCTTATCGTTTTCGAAGAGGGAAAGTGCTCCGTCAAAGAGATTTACCAACGCAACCAGTCGGTCGCTTTCTGCCGTATTAAATCGCCCTGCTTTCGCCCTACGTGCCAACCTTGCGGGCGACAAGCCTATGGCTCTGGAGATCTCTCCTCGCTGCATCTGCAGTAGGGTCGCAATCTGATCAAGGTGCTTGAAAGGCAGACCTTGGTGGATGAGTTCATGCAATCTGGTTCCGCGCGATGGCAGTCCTAAAGTTGACCAAATGCAATCAGACGCGGGAAGTCCTGGCTGGTATTCCTTGATCGATGACAGCACTTTCATCTCCCTCTGACAGACCTTAGGCGAGCCGGGCCAAGGCCCGAATCAGCGACATACCCTCTCGGCGGCAGGCACAAGTTTGCGACTTCCGAAGGCAGCGCATGACAAGCACTTCACTCACGGATATTGTCAGAGCATGAACGAATCAGATCCTACCCCATCCATTCCGACGAGCCACTCTCGCAATGGGTCGGAGTGCATCAACGCCACAGAGCATGACCGTGAGCTTGGCGAGTTTCTAAAATGGCTGGAGGACGACATCCAGAGCCACCCTGAAAAACTGATCGCCGTTGATTCAACCCTCCTGGCTCGCCTCGGCTCTTTAGTCGGCGGTGTTGAGGTTGACATCAACTCTCCGCTTTCAGCGGATGATGAGTGAGCAATGCCCTTTTATAGATACTCACGCAGATGACTGAGCTCTGGCTCCGCCCCATCATTCCCAGTTCGATTCCTGAATCGACTCTGGTTCGAGCAGATGAGCTTGTAAGGAATACTGCCTTCCTCGCTGGCATGGTCGCACCAGAGACCGCTGCATGCTTGAGCGAACTGCTGAAATTCACCGACGCTCATTACTCAAGACTTATTGATGGGAGCCCTTCTGAGCCAGAAATACTGGAGCGTGAATTCGTACTTGAGCACCATCAGAGCACCTTCGCGGACATCCCGGAGCTTCGTCGACGTATCGTGGCGGTCTTGTGTCAGCACTACCAGCTTCTCCATAGGCGAACACTCCGTAATGGCATAGGGGCTTTTGCGCGGGCGCTTACGTTCGAGTATTTCGCACTGCTTGGACTTCACCCACAGCTGTGGTCGCTTTCGCGAGGCCTGGGCCGAAGGCTCGACGAGTATCAGTCTGCTACAGGTATGAATGATCCCATGCAGACAGATGGGTTTGAGGGTGCCCAACAACTCATAGGCAGGGAGCAGCTCGCTTTCATCGACTTTATGCTTGGTGTCTGTCATGAGGAGGTGGACTACGTGACTACCGCCCTGAATCGTCGCAGGCTTCGTGAGTCCGTCACTCGTGCCTACAAAACAAACTCGCGTTTGAAGGACTCAGGCATTCGACCAGAAACGATGCCTGCGTTGTTAGCGCTGCTGCTCCAAGGCGCATTGCCTCGAAGCGAGTTCCTAACTTTTACCGGGCTTCCGTATGAAGCAGTAGACGATCAGATCAACCGGTTGATCAAGCTAGGCATCGTGATGAGCCCGCAATCTAACCTTCATAGGCTGGAAATAGGCTTACGGGCCTGGATTGCACTCGATCTCCTACCGAATTTCCATTAGGCATGCAGGCGGTGCGCGCAGGAATCTCAATCAGACTAACGTCCCCAAGCCCTTGATCAAATAAGGCGGTTATCAGCGTTTACTTCTACAGTTTACTTTAGCTACGAAACCGCTCATCTAACTCTACGCGTGGAAATCTGAGACCGCGTGATCGCAACCCGTCGTGCGCTAAAGCTCCTCGTGCGAGCACCTGCTGACAGAGCCGTAGGCCAGTGTGACACCAAGGGCAAAGGGATTCGAATGCATGAACAACAACTACGTTGACCAAGCTAAAAGTCTTCTGTCTGAGATTGGCATCCACCAATTTTCGGAAGGTGTATGGGCGTTCACGGATGTTCACACTGCCAGTCAAGCTTACATCCACCACTCACTCCAGCCAGCCGCCCTTGCTGCTTACGCGGCAGTTAACCCCACGTTCGCTGCAGGCCGTTTTCCCAACTGGGCGTTGGTCGATATGGTGGATAGAGTGCCTTGCATGGACGGTGCTGAGCTTACTGCGCTGTCGATGGTTTGCGGAGCTTCCATCCCTGCGTTCACCAGTGCCTCAGAGCGCGAAAATATTTTTGGACAAGCGGTGTGGAGGATCGTAGAAGCCTACTCGCTTGAAGGTTGTTTTGAGTACGTCGAACGCGCGTATGGTAGTGAAGGTAGCCATTACAACTTGCGGCCTCGCGGCTTCGATTGGGGTGGCGGAGAAGAGCCCGTCCCCGAATCCTTGAAAGCAATGCGCAAAAGCTATCGCGCAATGTCGCCGCTGCAACAGATCATGGTTTTAACGATCATGCACTTGTACTGCCCGGGTAAAGACAAGACATACTTGACTGGGGGCTGTCCGACCAAAATTCCCGCCGCCGAGGCAATGAACATCCTTCGCAGAAATGGGCCGGCGCTCTCGTACTGGGGCCACCTGGTTACTCATTACGAGGGCTGGTAGGTAAGAATTGTGCGATGACTCGCACACAATGATTTGAACACAACCTACCCCTCCCACCTCCCGCAAAGTCTCTGTCCTCATGCAGAGAATCATTGCGCCCTGTCATAAATTGTCTCAGCTCAGTCCCGCATAATTGTTGAAATCATGGAGCCATACCGGTACTCCTAAAGCACCAGTTTCAGCAGGGAACGCACCATGCATTCAAGATTCAGGGTCATCGAAACAACCAGAATGGATGATGGCATCAAGCAATATCGGGTTGTGGATCTCGTCGAGGGAGGCTCTGCTAGTAAGCACGGTGTGTTCAAGGCCAGGGTCGAGGCAGAGGCTGTTTGTTCGCTCCTGAATGCCGAGAATCCACGTCAGCACGGTGTAGGTCGTATGCCCCTGAGTCTCTGATCCATTCGTTTCGTAACGCCTCGTAATGACCGCAAAACCGGCACAATAGAGCGTGCCGGCAATTGTCATCACTACAGCCTTACTTTTTTATGGAAACAATCGTGGCTTTACTACCGTCTAGCCGAAACGAAAACGAAACACGGTCTCCGGCCTTCAGCCCTGCCAGCTGATTCTCCGTTACGGAAAAAGCCATAGTCATTGGCGGCCACTTTACGGCTGGAACAGCTCCGTGGGAGATGGTCACCGTATGCTTCGTAGTATCTATAGCCTTGATCGTTCCCTCGGCATTGGCAACTTGAGCCTGTTTTGCATCCTGCTTCATCTCCATGCCCTCCATACCGTCCATTTTCATCCCCGGCATGTCCTCAGCGTGGACAGAAAGTGAAAGCGCAAATACGGTGCTTGCAACTGCAATCATGGTCAGTTTCATACGACTTTTCCTTGAGGCTTCATGGGTTCAATTATTAGGTGCCGGCGACGCATCAGGCGATAGGCTGCCGGAATGACAAACAGGGAAAGCAAGGGTGCCGTGATCATGCCGCCTACCATAGGCGCGGCGATGCGGCTCATCACTTCGCTACCAGTACCGCTGCCCCACAAGATGGGCAACAGGCCGGCAATGATCACGGCAACGGTCATGGCCTTGGGTCGAACGCGCTGCACAGCGCCTTCGCGAATGGCCGCAACCAGCCCACGCTCAGTGTTGTCGCCTAGGTCTTCACGTTCGGCCCAGGCGTTCTTCAGGTAGAGCAGCATGATCACGCCGAACTCGGCAGACACCCCGGCCAGGGCGATAAAGCCGACTCCGGTGGCGACCGACAGGTTGAACCCCAACAGATAGAGGAACCATGCCCCGCCAGTCAGTGCGAATGGCAGAGTGGCCATGATCAGCAAGGCCTCATCGAAGCGGGCGAAAGTCAGGTAGAGCAGCACGAAGATGATCAACAGCGTGGCAGGCACCACCAGTTTGAGGCGTGCGTTGGCTCTTTCGAGAAACTCGAACTGTCCTGAGTAGCTCAGGCTCATGCCTGGCTGCAACTTGACCTGCTCATTGACGACCTGGCGTAGATCGGCGACCACAGAAGCAATGTCCCGACCACGCACATCGATATAAACCCAGCCTGAAGGCCGTGCGTTCTCGCTCTTGAGCATTGGCGGGCCGTCCGTGACCGTGACCTTCGCTACCGTGCCGAGGGTGATCTGGCTACCTAGCGGAGTGTAGATTGGCAACTGCTCCAAAGCGCCTGGCGAGTCACGCCACTCACGTGGGTAACGCACGTTAATCGGAAAGCGTGCGAGGCCTTCAATGGTTTCCCCGACGTTTTCGCCGCCGATAGCGCCGGCAACGATGGACTGCACGTCAGCGATATTTAGTCCGTAGCGGGCGGCGGCCTTGCGGTCGATATCCACGTCGATATAGCGGCCACCGGTCAGTCGCTCGGCCAGAGCCGAACTGACACCGGGCACACCCTTCGCCACCCGCTCGACCGCCTGAGTAGCGGCATCGATCTCCGTCAGGTTGGTGCCGGCAACTTTCACGCCGATGGGACTCTTGATCCCAGTGGCCAGCATGTCGATACGGTTGCGAATCGGTGGTATCCAGATATTCGTAAGCCCAGGGACTCGTACCACTCGATCCAGTTCTTCCACCAGCTTTTCCTGGGTCATGCCTGGACGCCATTGCTCATGTGGCTTGAACTGGATGGTGGTTTCGAACATCTCCAGCGGTGCCGGGTCGGTGGCGGTTTCTGCACGACCGGCTTTACCGAAGACATGTTCGACCTCGGGCACGGTCTTGATCAGGCGGTCGGTCTGTTGCAGCAGTTGCGCCGCTTTCTGCGCCGACAATCCCGGTAGTGCCGAAGGCATATAGAGCAGATCGCCCTCGTCCAATGGGGGAAGAAACTCGCCACCTAAGCGAGACATTGGCCATAGCGCACTGACAAAAACCAAGAGTGCCACCAGCAGCGTGATCTTTGGTCGACGCAAGACTACGTCCAGGGCAGGCTGATAGATCCGAATCAACCACCGGTTCAACGGGTTTTGTTGTTCACTGGGGATTCGCCCCCTAATCCAATAACCCATCAGCACTGGCACCAGGGTCACTGACAATCCAGCCGCTGCGGCCATGGCGTAGGTCTTGGTGAAAGCCAACGGGCCGAACAGGCGCCCCTCCTGCGCCTCCAAGGTGAACACCGGAATGAATGACAGGGTGATGATCAACAAACAGAAGAACAGTGCTGGGCCTACCTCTGCCGCCGCTTCGGTCATTACATGCCAATGACGCTCACCCTTCAGTTCCTCACCAGGATTGGCCGCGTGCCAGGCCTCAACCTTCTTGTGGGCGTTCTCGATCATGACCACGGCGGCATCGACCATGGCGCCGATGGCGATGGCAATCCCACCCAAGGACATGATGTTGGCGTTGATGCCTTGGTAACGCATGACGATAAAGGCAATCAATACACCAACAGGCAGGGAGATGATCGCCACCAGCGATGAGCGCAAGTGCCAGAGAAAGATCCCGCAAACTAACGCGACGACGATGAACTCTTCGATTAGCTTGTGGCTGAGGTTTTTCACGGCACGGTCGATCAGCTTGCTGCGGTCATAGGTGGTAACGATTTCCACCCCGACCGGCAAACTTTTTTTCAGCTCGTCGAGTTTGATCTTGACCGCCGCAATGGTCTCGCGAGCATTCTTGCCACTACGCAAAATTACCACGCCGCCGACGGTCTCGCCTTCGCCGTCGAGTTCAGTAATACCACGCCGCATTTCCGGCCCCAACTGGATCGTGGCGACATCGCCAAGACTCACCGGTACACCTCCAGCACCGAGCTTCAACGGGATAGCACGAAAGTCATTAAGCGTTTTTAGGTAGCCTGAGGCCCGCACAATGAACTCGGTCTCTGCCATCTCCAGCACGGCACCACCGGTTTCCTGATTGGCCTTACCGATAGCCTCGGTTACCTCAGCTTGAGTGATACCGAGGCTGGCCAGTTTGAGCGGATCAAGCTGCACCTGGTACTGCTTGACCATACCCCCCACAGTGGCCACCTCCGCAACGTTCGGCAGGGTCTTGAGTTCGAACTTGAGGAACCAATCCTGAAGTGCACGAAGCTGTGCTAGGTCGTGTCCGCCACTGCGATCTACCAGTGCGTACTGATAGATCCAACCTACTCCCGTTGCATCCGGCCCCAACGCTGGCTTGGCGCTGGCTGGCAACCGACTTTGTATCTGACTTAGATACTCCAACACCCGTGAGCGGGCCCAGTACAGGTCAGTACCGTCCTCGAACAGCACGTAGACGAAGCTGTCACCGAAGAAGGAATAACCGCGCACCGTCTTTGCGCCTGGCACCGAGAGCATGGTGGTCGCCAACGGATAGGTCACCTGGTTTTCGACAATCTGCGGCGCCTGGCCTGCGTAAGGTGTACGGATGATCACCTGCACATCGGAGAGATCCGGCAGCGCATCGATGGGCGTGCTCTGCACCGACCAAATGCCCCAAGCCGTGACGAACAGTGTCGCAAGTAATACCAGGAATCGGTTGGCCACCGACCAACGAATGAGGGCAGCAATCATGGCTGGCTCCCTGATTTATCCAGGCGCTCAACACGCAAGCCATCGTCAGTCTGGCTCACCGCGACCCGAACCTTGTCGCCCGTTTTAAGGCCCTGCATTAGAGCCGGGTTGGCGAGTGGGAACGTCATCGTCATGCCAGGCATGCCCAGCGTCTTGAAGGGGCCATGGGCAAGCGTGACGTCTTTGTCGTTGATCTCAACGATCTGCCCATCCGCCTCATGAAAACTGGAGGTTGCTGCGCCGGGTGGTGACTCTTCCTCCGAGCTTGCAACGATGCCCTTGAGACTGGCCTCCGAGTCGAGCAGGAACTGGCCAGACGTAACCACCTTCTGGCCTTCTTCCAGACCTTTCACTATCGCCGTCTTGCCATCGCTTTCCTGCCCGAGGTGCACTTCCACTGGACGGTAGTGGCCTGCGTCTTCGGCGAGCATCACCAAGGCACGTCGGCCAGTGCGAATGACAGCCTCGCTCGGCACCCACAACACACTTTGCCCGGTCGAGCGACTCAGGCGTACCTGCGCCGTCAAACCCGGTCTGAGGCGCCCGTCGGGATTGGGGAGTTCTACCCGCACGCGAAGAGTACGGCTGTCCGGGTTGGTCTCGGGCAAAATCGCGCTGACTTTGCCGCTGAGCATTGTCCCTGGGAAGGCTGGCAGACGCGCTTCGACCGCCTGCCCCACGGTGATCGATCCGGCATCCGATTCTGGAACGGCCACGGCTAGCCAGACACTGCTCAAGCCATTGACGCGTGCCAGAGTATCGCCAGTAGCCACAGTCATACCCGCACGTACATTCAATTCTTGCAGCACACCACCAATAGGGCTGGTGAGAGTCAGGTAGGGCTGAACCTTACCGCCACGCTCTACCTGAGTAATCAGTGCTGCCGGCATCCCAGTGAGCTGTAGTCGCTGGCGGGCCACAGTCAACAAATCAGCATCCCCGCTGCGCTTCAATGCAAGAAACTCTGTCTGGGCAGCCGCCCATTCCGGCACCAGGATATCCGCCAATGCCGCGTTGGCTTTGAGCACATCACCGGGAGCGTGGGCATATACCCGCTCCACAAAGCCTGTGGTGCGTGCCTGAATCACAGCGACATCACGTTCGTTGAATCCCAAGACACCCGTCACATCGAGGCTGGAGTCAAAGATTCCACGGGTGACTGTTGCAAAACGCAGACCGAGATTCTGGGTCAGACTCGGATCGATACTGACTGTCGCACGATCCCCTGCGCCACCGGCGTACTTAGGAATCAGTTGCATATCCATGAAGGGGGACTTACCCGGCTTATCGAACTTTTGCTGCGGGTACATGGGGTCATACCAATACAGAGCCTTGCGTTCGTTAGGTGAATCGAGGCTCTGCTCCTGGGCAGAACTGGATACTCCATTCATGCGATGTTGAGCGAACCAGTAACCACCGGCACTACCGAATGCCAGCGAGATACCAACCATCAATGCCCCATTCCATTTAAGGTTCATTGACTGGCCTCCCCATAAGCAAAATACAGACGCGCACTGGTCAGCGCTCGCTGCTCTTCCACGTCGATCTGCTTGAGACGGGCCTCGATGAGTTCACGTCGAGCAGCAACAACAGCGTTTAAATCGCCTTTGCCGGCACGGTAACTGGCCATGCTGAGTTCGACCTTTTCCTTGGCCAGCGGCAACAGGCTTTCCTGGTTACGGCGTACCGCACGATTCAGGCGCTCATAGTCAGCCAGTTCGTTTTCCAGTTGCTGGGTATGCTCGCGTAACAGGGCTTCGCGCTCGGACTCAAGCTGACTGAGTTCCGCCTGTTTGGCTGCGATTTTGGGGTTTTGGCGAGAGTCAGGAAACAGCGGCAGATCCCAGGAAAATTGCACGCTGACCATATCCCCGAATTCACGGCCACGGCGCTGGTAATCCAGTTCCCAGCTCCAGTCTGACTGCTTCTCCGACACGGCTTCACGAACCTTGGCTTGCGCTTCGCGGGTCATCGGTGCAAACGCTGCCAACTCGGGATGGTGTTGCTGTTTATGGGAGTAACTTGAGGTGTCGACGGGCCATTCAGGCAAGCTGCCCACGGGCTTGTCGTTGGCGGCGGAGCCAATCCAGCGTTTGAGGGCCGCTCGGGCCTGTGCTCTCTGGAGAATCAGATCGTCCTGTTGCTCCGCCAGTTGAGCTGCTTCCTGCTTGGGTGTCACCGCATCGGCGGGCTGAGCGCGGCCCCCGGCGATTTGGGCTCGGACAGTATCGGCTAGCAGACGATTTTCTTTGTAGAAGTTCTGGAACAGTGCATCTTTGCGCTCAACCGAGTAGCTGCTGATCCAGGCCAATGCCGTGGACTGGCGTACCTTCAGACGTTCGACTCGACGCTCCGCAGCGGCGCGATCAATAGCTGCATCGGCGACCTCAATGCGCGCTTTGCGCTTGTCGCTGTTGGGCATCTCCTGCATGACACCGACCATCTGCATGGTCATGAAGTCCTGGTCGATGCTCCAACGATCCGGGCCGCCAATGGGGTAGTTCTGCACGCCCACCAGCAGCTTGGGATCAGGTAATTCCCCAGCTGGAATGGCAGCACTGCTGGCTGCCTGAATTTTCGCGTCTTGTGCGGTCAGTGACGGCGCATTATTTTCGGCCAGCCGCAACGCTTCATCGAGCGTCAAGGCGGCAGCGAAACTCGGCAATGCCAGCAAGCCTGCCGCCAGGCCAGCCACGAGAGACCAGCCTGTGCAATTGCACTTGGAGTTCATGTTTACGATTCCTGTGATCATCCACTGCACGCTTCAAAAGACATGCGCACAGCTAGTCCATCCCGCTAATGGGAATGAGGCTCAATGTGGGACAGGAATCAAACGCGTGGCGGTCGCCATACCCCGGACGGGGTCTGTATAGGTAACGAATCGCTGATAAGGGAAACGACAACGGGGCTGAACACGGTGACGGGAGGCTTTAGGATCGATACTTGCAGCATGCCGCCTGTCTTGCATTCCTGGCCCGGCTTGCAAGGCTTACCGTGCTCGACAGGACTTTTCATGTCGTTGCAGCAGTCCATCCCCATGTCGTCCATCATCGCCATGCCCATGGTCTTCATCGGGCAAGGTTCTGTCGGTGCCTGAACCCCCGCCATCCCGCTAAGGGGAAGCGCCAGGCTGATCAAGAATATGAGACAAAACCGCAGGTAGCGTTTCATGGGCTGGAGTGTAGTCGCTGCAAATGGCTCTTACAATTGGTCACGTATCATCCGCACCCCGTGGTCAAGGTGTGAGGAAGGTAATCACACCTGACATCAATTAAGACAGAATTACGTGTCAAAAATAGATATTTAACCCATCGCTTCAACCAGAAAAATCCCGGCTCTGAGCGCCCCAATCAAAGGGGATTTTTCCCCGGAGTTGGGGTGTTTCCCCAATGCTCGTGTCTGACTATCTGAACGGTCGCGGATTTAATTTGCCTGTTTCAAATGCAGGGCAGTTCAGATACGGGCCGGGCTCACCATCATTGCTAGGTGGTGGATATCTGGCATAGAGAATGCTGGATGTCACCTAGGCTTCATTGAGAAATTCAAATTGAAGGTGTAGTTAGGAAACCTTCGAAGGGACGCGACCATGCCTGCAATATCAGCATTGTTTAAGCGCCTAAATCGGATAGCAGTTGGCTCAGTTGCTTCTAGCAGACAACCGAATCTCCTACGCCGGTTTTCGATTATCAGCTTCATCCTGATCAGCGCGATAGCTTTTGGGCTGGGTTCAGTATCGACTCGATTCCTGGTCATCGAAAGCTTGGAGCGCGACGCACTGTTGTCGGCACAATTTATTCAGACTATCGCTGTGGGTGAAATCCGTCACCACGGGTTGTCCGGGATGCGGATGGGTGACGTTTTGGCAGCCACCCAATATGGAATGCTATCGGAAGAAATGGCGCTGAATCGGCACCGTGCCCGCTCCGAGTTCCTCGACCACCTTTCTCACCTCCCGGATTCACTTCTGATTAGCATCTACTCGCCACTTCGGACAGTGATGTGGTCGACCAACCCGCAACTGATTGGACAACGATTTCTGAACGATGAGGTGCTTGAGGCGGCATTTACCTCCAAAGACCGGGTCTCCACTAAATACAGCGACGCGGATGAAATCCGCCCAGAGCAACAATTTTTGCATCCTCCCAAAATGTTCTTCATCGAGAGCTACATCCCCTTGGTCGACGATCTGGGGAATACGCTGGCCGTGGTAGAAATTTACAAGGAACCGGTCGATCTGATCGAGCGGCTCAACCGTGGTCACTGGATCATCTGGCTGTCTACAGCCTTAGGCGGTCTGCTCCTTTACTTCGGACTGTATTGGATTGTTCGACGTGCATCGATTCAGCTGGCATCACAGGAGGCGCAACTCGTCGCCAACAAGACTTACGTGGGGTTGGTCGAGATGTCCACAGCAGTCGCCCATAGTTTGCGTAACCCCCTGGCCTGCATCCGTTCTAGCGCAGAACTGGCGAGCGAAATGGATTGCCCACCCGTCAAGAAGAACATCGACGATATTGTCAGCCAAGTGGATCGAATGTCGCAGTGGGTGCATGAATTGTTGCTGTGCTTGCGACCGATTCGTGGAGAGGCGGAACTGGTGGAGCCGATGAATGTGGTACAGGCCACGTTGGCCGGCTACAGCGCGCAATTGGCTCAATCAAGAATCCAGGTCGAGTTCAACAATGAGCCCACTCCCCGGATCATCAGTAATCCGCTTTTGCTGTCTCAAATTCTGAATAGCGTCATCGCTAATGCCATCGAGGCAATGCCGGGCGGCGGGAAGCTCACCATCGAAGCGAATGTTGATGACACCCATCAATGGCTGCATCTCGTCATTGGTGACACCGGGGATGGATTGTCACGGCAACAGGAACTGATGGCTTTCAAGACCTTCTACACCACCAAACAAGGCAAGCTGGGTATAGGGCTGATCATGGTGAAGCAGATCATGGAAAGTTTTGGAGGAGAAGCCAGTCTGACCCACCACGAAGACAAGGGAACATCCGTGCACCTGAGTTTCAGGGTTGTGGAAAGAAGAGCGAGTGGGTTGCGCTAGTCTTTGCGCAATAGCTCCTCCAGATCGGCAGACAGTGGCATGACGGAAAAAGCACTGACACGCGCTCTTCCCGTATTGCCGAAAGGCACCCAGATCCTGGAAAACAACAACGCGGCAACGATCCAAGGAAGCTGACCTACCACCTCCCGCCAATCCTTCGTGATCCACCCCAGCGTCAACATGAGCCAATGAGATTTCGCGTGAGCCAGTGGCATACGCTGGGTGAGAATGTGCGCACGCTCAGTCCAGCGGTAGGCTGCCTGAAAGTCACGGGCCCTCATAGCGAGTCCAGCCTCATGGAACGCTTCGGTTATGGCGTTACGCAAAACCTCTTTCATGTCGAACTCCAACGCTACTTCTTCAGCAATCGAAGTCCGTTGAGCACCACCAGCAAGCTGACCCCGACGTCGGCGAATACCGCCATCCACATAGTCGCCATCCCCATCAGAGTGAACACCAGGAAAATGGCTTTGATGCCAAGGGCGAATCCGATATTTTGTTTGAGGATCGATGCGGTCTGCCGTGACAGACGAACAAAGGCCGGAATCTTGCGCAGGTCATCATCCATCAACGCAACGTCAGCCGTTTCAATGGCGGTGCCCGTACCAGCGGCAGCCATGGCAAAACCAATCTGGGACTTCGCCAGTGCCGGTGCATCGTTTATCCCGTCACCGACCATCCCCACCACGTGGTTGCGGCTCTGCAACTCGCCAATGGCCGCCAGCTTGTCGGCAGGCAGCAGGTTTCCTCGCGGCTCATCAATCCCTACACGTTGAGCAATGGCCTCAGCCGTGTGCGCGTTATCACCTGTCAGCATCATGGTCTTGATGCCCAGCTCGTGCAGTTCCTTGACCGCAGCCTGACTTGAATCCTTTACGGTATCGGCCACGGCAAACAGGGCGAAGACCTGAGTAGAGTTGGTCAACGCTACAATTGTTTTTCCCTGACGCTCCAGTCGATTCAGTGAAGCTTCCACCTGCAGTGTTCCAAGCCCCAGCTCTTCGATCAGGCGATGATTTCCAAGGTGATAAAGCTGTCCTTCGATCACGCCCTTAACCCCACGTCCGGGAAGCGCTTCAAAGTTGTCCACCTGTTTGAACGTTGAGGTGTCCAGTCCCTCGTGTTTGGCGATTGCCTGCGACACTGGGTGATCCGAGCGAGCACCCAGGCTTGCGGCAATAACCTGAGGGTTAACCGCTGAAGGCTCCACCAGTGGCATGTAATCGGTTTGAACCGGCTTGCCATGGGTGATGGTGCCGGTTTTATCCAGCGCGACAAAGCTCAGCTTGGCGCCGATTTCCAAGTAGACGCCGCCCTTGACCAGAATTCCTTTACGGGCAGCTGCTGCCAGACCGCTGACGATGGAGACCGGCGTGGAAATGACCAATGCACAGGGGCAGGCTACGACCAGAAGCACCAAGGCGCGATAGATCCAGTCTGTCCAGACCCCACCCAAAAACAAGGGTGGGAACACAGCAATGGTTAAAGCGAAGAAGAACACACCAGGCGTATAAACCTTGGCGAATTTGTCGACAAATCGCTGGGTAGGTGCTCGCGAACTTTGGGCTTCTTCCACCGCGTGAATGATCCGAGCCAACGTCGTATTGTTGGCCTCCGCCGTCACGCGGTACTCAAATGATCCTGACTCATTAACGGTGCCTGCATACACAGGATCATCGACCGCCTTCTCAATGGGCAGGCTCTCCCCCGTGATAGGTGCCTGATTGACGGTAGACGTGCCGGAAGCGACATAACCATCCAGGCCGATACGTTCACCGGGACGCACCCGAACCAGGGCCCCGATCCCGACCGTCTTCACATCGACGTCCAGCCACGAGCCGTCGACCTGACGGACAGTTGCGCGCTCCGGAGTCAAATCCAGCAAGCCTTTGATGGCGTTACGCGCACGATCCAGCGACTTCGCCTCGACCATCTCGGCAATGGTAAATAGCACCATGACCATCGCCGCTTCTGGCCACTGTCCGATCAATACAGCGCCAGTCACCGCGATGCTCATCAAGGCGTTGATGTTCAGGTTCAGGTGTTTGAGCGCAATCCAGCCTTTCTTATAAGTCGTCGGCCCGCATAGCGCGATGGCGAACAACGCGACGACGGCAATCACCCAATCCGGGGCCGACTGGGTGAAGTGCAAGACTTCTGCAATCACCGCAGCGATACCGGACAGCGCTAATGGCCACCAACTGCTTTTATGTGCGGATGGAGCTTGCGACTTGGCTTGCGCTGAATTGGCGACAGGTGCGTTGCTCTCAGGCGTTTGTGGCTCTGCATGCATGCCCAGCGATAGCACTGCTGCTTCGATACCCAAGGTATCCGGCAGTACATGCCAGACACCCAGTGTGCGGTTCATCATGTTGAATTCGAGCTTTTGAATCCCGCTCATTCGAGCGAGCTTGCCCTCGATCATGGTCTGCTCGGAAGGACAGCACATTTGCCCAATTCGGAAACTGCTGAAGCGAGTTGCGTCCCCGCTATCAGTCTGACGCTCCTCTGCGCCACGAGACTTTGAGTCAGATGGCGGGCAGCACACTTCAGTAAATAGATCGTTGCCGACCGGAGGGGCAGGTTTGCTCGGCTCCGCCAAGGCATACAGGGTGGACGGAGCTGCGTTGGCCGCACAGCATGATTTGCCGGCATCCGGCGCAGGCGCGCAACAACCTTCGCCTTTTGTTAGGGAGGGGGCTGGACTCACGTCTGCAGCTTTCGGATCACAACAACTGCTTGTGGACTGAATTTTGGCTGCGCCTGGATCGCAAGCCGTGGCGGCAGGTGCACAGCAGTCCGAGCCTGAGGACGGATCAAAAACTTCGACACCGGCCTGAGTTTCCGGTGTTGGCTTGTCACCGCAACAGCTTTTCATAAGGGCACTCTCGGCAGTTCATGGCGAAGAGTGAACACCCTATAGCCACTATAAGGTCAAGCACTTCGTGAAGCGCTTTGACCCGTTTTTAGCATCACTAAATTCGCTTATCGCGACTGATTGATCTCACTCCAGATCAAGTCATAGAGCTGCTGGGCACCGAAGTTAGTCAGCGGTTTACCGTTGACGAAGAATGTCGGCGTGCCGCTTACACCAACCTTTTTCGCATCGGCGGCGTCTCGTTCAATAGTTGCCGTGATCTCGGGAGACATCATGTCCTCGCGTGCCTTGGCCACATCCAGGCCTGCCTGGCCGGCAGCGTCCCATGCCGCCATAGCCTTGACGTCATCATGCCATTGCGGCTGAGCCTCAAGGACAGCTTCCAGTACCGGCACAAACACGCCTTGTTTGCGCGCGGTTTCTAGAATACGGATGGCCTCTTCAGACCCGACATGAAGTCGAACATAGCGCAGCACCAGACGAACATCGCCCGGATGCTGGGACATCATCTTTTTGACAATGGGATAGAAGGCGCGGCAGCTCTCACACGATGGGTCAAAGAACTCAACAATAGTGACCGGTGCCTTGGCAGGGCCAAAGCTTGGCGAATTGAATCGCACCAGCGCCCCAGCCTCCTCCACGGGAGCAGTCGCCTGGGGCACTGTCGATGCGCGGTCATAAAAGAATGCAGCAACCGCAAAGCCGATCACGGCCAGGACACTGATGGCGAGGACGATGATGCGTCGGCTCATTGGGTAAATCTCCGGCGGATAAGAACAAGAAGAAGGATCAGAAGGCTGAAGACGCCCAGCGATAACGATGGCAGCGGCACGCCGCCGAGGATGGTCATGTCCGCACCGGAGCATGACGGGCCGGCACCACAGGGTTGGATGCTTTCGGAGATCAGTCCGAAATAAAGCAAATTGTGATACAGGGCGATCACCCACCCCACAACGGCCAAAGGCAATGCGTAACGCCAGACGCCCGCGTCCGAGATGCAGCACGCCACACCCAGCACAAGCACCAGAGGAAACATGAAGGCACGCTGAAACCAGCAAAGAACACAGGGTTCCTGCCCCATGACTTCACCGACGAAAAGCACGGCAATGGTGGAAATAAGAGCCAGCAGCCAGGCGCATAGCAGGAGCGCCCAGCCTTTGGGGTGAGGCTGTGGATGTAAGGTTGGCATCGGGTGAAAGCCCCTTCTTGTCGAAGTGATAAGGGCGTACGCACGGATTTGCTTATCGCCTGATCGGGGTAGAATGAAGGTTCTAGCGACTATAAGGTCAAGCGAAATGAATGCGGCCACATACACGGTTGGCGCCCTTGCAAAAGCGACCGACACCAAAGCGGTGACCATCCGCTATTACGAACAGGTCGGCCTGCTGCCCTCTGCAGGACGATCAACAGCGGGCTATCGCTTCTACACGGACGAGGAGCGTGACCGTCTATTG
This sequence comes from Pseudomonas sp. PSB11, assembly GCF_014596605.1. Classification (NCBI taxonomy): domain Bacteria; kingdom Pseudomonadati; phylum Pseudomonadota; class Gammaproteobacteria; order Pseudomonadales; family Pseudomonadaceae; genus Pseudomonas; species Pseudomonas sp. PSB11. The sequence continues at coordinate 38,154 of NZ_NOIO01000003.1, read as the reverse complement.
TTCATTCGCCGTAGCCGCGCATTAGGCTTCAGTCTTGACGATGTTCGGGAGTTGTTGGGTTTCGCTGATAAACGCGACGCCTCCTGCGCCAGTGTGGATTCAAAAGTCGAAGGGCAGTTAGAGCAGGTGAGGATGCGAATCCGAGACCTGCAAGGCTTGGAAGCTGAGCTGGTGCAGTTGATTGCTTGTTGCGAGGGAGGCGTGATCAAGCAATGCCGCATTATCGAGTCGATGTCTAGTCGTCGTAAGGCTAGCTAAATGTGCGGCTTCAACTGTCGCGCTATGCCCACTATACGTTGAGGCCTATCCAGCCTTGGAAGCCCACGTAGAGACCAACACCGATGATCAGTACGCTGGACAGATATGGCGCACGACGAGCAACGGTGCCAAGCCAAGGCCAGCGGTTGGAAGCCTGTTTAGCACCAATAGCCGCAGCTGCACCCACAGCCACTAAGGTGATTGCCAAGCCGATGGTGAAACACAATACAAGCATGCCTCCAAGCGCCACCTCTTTAACCTGAAGGCACAGCAGCAGGACGGTAATGGTGGCAGGACAAGGAATCAGATCACCAGTCAGACCGAACATGATGATTTGGCCCGTGGTGACCTCACGATTGGTGAAGCGCTTACGGATAGTCCCCACAAAACAGGAGCCGGGCCTCAATGAATTACGCCGGCATCCTATCCCCCCCAGGGGATGGGTCAAACGTAACAAAACCGTATTAAACGAGTTGAAACCCGAACGCCATGTTCAGCGGAACACTCACAATAACGGTAGTATTCGCGCTTGTTTGCGCCATGTTTGTGGACTGGGCCGGGGATCTCTTTGCTTTCACTCGTGGTTAGCACGCCACGCGGGAAGGCTGATCATAAAGGTCGTATGGCCTTCTCTGGAGACACACCCAACGGTGCCGTCATGGGCGTCAACCAATGATTTGACGATTGCCAGCCCTAACCCCGCATGGTTCGTAGTGCTCTCTCTCCGTGCGGGATCGACTCGGTAAAAACGGTCAAACAGCCGGGGCAGATGCTCTACCGCTATTTCCTCGCCGGGGTTTTCCACTGACAAGCAGATCATGTCGCCAAGGGGCTCGATTTTCACGGAGATCGTACAGTCAGGTGGGGTATACCTGAGCGCATTGGACAGCAAATTCGAGATCGTCCGATCCAGCATCGTCCCGTCACCATTCACCGCGCCGTGCCCGACTACCTGCAGCTTCACCCCTGTGTCGTCTGCCAGAAGCTGGTAATACTCAAACAATTTCTCGACGACCGAACGCAACTCGATTTTCTCTTTGGCAGGTAGAACCAGACCGTTGTCCGACTTTGCTAAGAAAAGCATGCCGTCAATAATGCCGGAGAGTCGGTTTAGATCTTCCAGGTTGGAATAAAGATTCTCTTCATAATCCTCTGGTGCACGTTTCTTTGTGAGGATGACTTCGGTATGTGTGCGCAGATTGCTGATAGGAGTACGTAGCTCGTGCGCGATATCGGCTGAAAAGTTAGACAACCGAGCAAATGACTCTTCAAGGCGAGCAAGCATAGCGTTGAACGAAGTGACAAGGAGCTCAAGCTCGCGAGGCACAGAATCCATCGGAATACGCTCTTTCAGCGATCCGGCTGACATCGAGGCCGCGACTTTCGTCACTTGTGCGACCGGTTTCAGCCCGCTGAGCGCCACCAACCACCCTAAACCTGCGCTGACCAAGGCGCTAATTGCCAGCCCGATCACTAACCACCAGCGCAGAGTTTCAACGAAATGCATATGGCTTGTGATGTCTAGACTCAGCCACGCGGTCATTGGCTCAGCTTCATTCGCCAAGTGAACTTGGGCTTTCATGCCTCGGTACTTATGGTTTCCAGCTGTCCACTCCCACATATCTTCCCTCGGGTCACCAGAGGAGGAAGAAGGATGTCCAACTGCATTTGAAGTCATGAAGAACGTCTTCCCGTCCATCGCGATAATTGAGGCTGAGAGTTCCTGGTGAGCACCAAGGAGTGCTTGTAGTTGTAACACAACTTCTGAAGGGTCTGCGGAGCCAGCTTCGCCATCCATTATTTGCCGAATGGATTCGAGCTTTTCCGTCATCGCTTGTCGGTCGAGGGCCTTGAAGTGATGTTGGCTAAACCCGTCAAAAGTAAAGCCTGCTACTACCAGCACAGCGACCACGGCACAGACAAACATCATGCTTAGACGGAGGGTAAGAGATGCACGCTTCATTCTGTATCCGGAGCATCTAGCATGTAGCCCATTCCCCTCGCGGTCTGAATCATCTTGGTGTCGAAATCGTCGTCGATTTTGGCCCTGAGCCGACGAATCGCGACTTCGATCACGTTGGTATCACTGTCGAAATTCATGTCCCAAACCTGCGATGCGATCAGTGATTTCGGCAAGACTTCTCCCCGACGGCGCATCAGCAGCTCTAACAGCGAAAATTCCTTGGCAGTAAGGTCAATACGTCGACCTGACCGCGAAGCCCGACGCTTCAGAAGATCGACCTCTAGATCACCGATCTTGATTGATGTCTGGTTGGGTACGGTGGCACCACGGCGAAGCAAGCTTCTGACGCGAGCAAGCAACTCGGAAAATGCGAAGGGTTTGACTAAATAATCGTCTGCACCTAATTCCAAACCTTTGACCCGGTCGTCAACTCCGTCCCTGGCCGTCAGAAACAGCACAGGAACAGTGCTCCCGGCTGTGCGGATAGAGCGAATGACCTCCCAGCCATTCAGGCCCGGCATCATTACGTCCAGGATTAGAAGATCGTAGGCCTCATTTTGCGCCTGGTTCAGCGCCTCTGTTCCCGTCACAACCCGGTCGACACTGAAGCCAGCTTCCAGAAGGCCTTGCTGTAGGTACATCCCAATTTTGGGTTCGTCTTCTGCAACCAAGATTCTCATGCAGGGGCTCCGGTTTTGCGGTGTTCTAGTGTGCTACCAATCTGACGACTGTGCGGAAGCTTACGCAAATGTAATTGCCCAAACAGCAAACAGAAAGTTCCCAGTCAAGACGGGGCGGGGTGTGGCGCATTGAGGGAGGGCAGCTAGTCGGCAGCTTACAAAAACGTAATCGGCAATCTGAGCTTTTTGCGCTTAACCTATTTTCCATCCAGCGCGGAAGCACGACTCCTGGCCTACGGCCAGTGCATACAGCGCAACCGCACACTAAAACGTGACGAGGTGCATCGAATGTTCAAACGAAAGCTATCGCTTGCTGTGGGATTGATGATTTGTGGGGTTGTGCAGGCAGCTGAGCCACTCACAATCGATGTACATCGGGACGCGAACTGCGGGTGCTGCAAGGAATGGGTCAAGCACCTCGAATCAAATGGATTCAAGGTAGTAGACCATGTGGAAAGTAATATGAGCGCTATCAAGCAGAACCTGGGCGTGCCACAGGAACTCGCTTCATGCCATACGGCTGTGATTGACGGCAAATTCGTAGAGGGTCATGTCCCTGCCGATGAAATCAAGAAGCTGAATGGACGTTCAGACCTCGCAGGAATCGCAGTGCCAGGCATGCCCGCAGGTTCCCCTGGCATGGACTACGGCCAGAATCATCAACCTTACCAAGTCCTGGGGCTCACCAAGGCAGGTGCGCAAGAAGTGGTCGCTGACTACCCCATCAGCCGATAGTCGTTGCTCAGATCTGAGCGCCCTTGGGGCCGCTCGGATCTAGCTCCTGGATCACCCTTGAGCCATCTCGATTGAGGGGCTCAATGTTCCTAGCCAGGCCACCAAGCAAACGATGACGACAGCACAGGTCGATTCGATCACCACACTTTTTCTCAAAGCAGTTGCCGCTAGAGAAAAATCACCGGCCACCACAGACCGCTCTAGTGAAGGGCTTAGGTAGAAACGATTGAGGGTAGCGAGCCCGATCATGCCCAGGAACAGCAGGATCTTCACGAACAGGAGAGCGCCATAGGTGCTGGTTACGACTTCGATTACTGACGGCCCGACAATGAAGAGGTAATTAGCGACGCCAGTAACTATGATCGTACCAACAATGAATGCGCCCGCCGTTTCGAATCCCCTGAGCGCTCGTGATAGCACTCGTACCAGTTGCTCCGAATTAGCCCCCCTAATACTCAACATCAGACCAAACGCCGCGAGAGCTCCGATCCAGCCGCCAGCGGCAAGTAGGTGCAGAATATCAGCGGCAAAGTGCCAGAACCGCAGGGCGCCTTCATCCATCGCCCCATGACCTGTCCATGGGATTGTCGCTAAGGAAATGCTGCCCGCTATGGTAGCGACCCAGAGACTACCCGTCGGCCATCGCCTGTTCTGGCTTCCAGCAAAAATCACCACTGCTAGCGAGATCATACGTGTCACCCAGCTGTAGCCGACCTCAGTCTCGTACAGCATCATTTCCATGTGAGGTCGCAGCTCCGCCCAGTCGGATGCGCCACTCATATTTTTTGTCATAACTACAAAAGCTGCTACGGACAAAAGCATACCTATAACAGCGGTGCCAGGTAGTAGCGACCCAAAATGCAACAGCGTTCCCGATACACGCTCTTTTCCCCGAAAGCTGTATAGCCCAAAGACGGCAAGACCGAAGAGAAGCATCAGATCCAAATACAGCGCGAGGCGCAGCGCCACGTTAATTGGGTCGCTCATACTTATTTCACTTTGAAGGTGACGCTGCCAGTAATCGGATGGGTATCGGACGAAACCGCTCGCCATTCCACTTTGTAGGTGCCAGTTGTGAGAGGAGAGGCCGGGGTCAAGACCATGGTTTTAGGGTCGTTACTGCCGGCCACGCTGGCTTTAACACCCATAGGAGAGTTTGGCATGCCGGGCATGTCGGTCATGATCAACTTGGCTCCGGAAAACTGGGTAACCAGGTTTTCAGAAAAGTGCAGCTCAATCTTTGCTGGGGCTGGGCCGTTCGCGCCTTCAGCTGGAGTTGAAGAGACTAGCTTCGGGTGAGCCTGGGCAACTGCACTGAGCAGAAGACTGGATGAAAGTGCGACGGCCACAACACAGGATTTAAGTACAGACATGCAAGGCTCCTCACAGCGCGTAGCTGTTGTAATGAGGTTAAATAATTATTTGGCGCCGCTAACTGTGATTTAGAACCACACCCGGACGCCGAGCACCAGACGTGCTTCGTTATTGTCTTCGCCTTCCTCGCTGGCATAGTCAGCAGTCTTTCCATAAGCCCGATTCCAAGTAACGCCTACATAAGGTGCAAACTCAGGACGGATTTCGTATCGGAGCCGCAAACCGACTTCACTCTCAGACAACCCTGAACCGACTCCACGTTTGGGATCGTTTTTGCCATAGAAATTGAATTCTGCCGTCGGTTGCAAAATCAGTTTATTGGTTAGGAGAATGTCGTAGTCACCTTCCAGCCGCGCTGCGGTCTGGCCGCCTTCACCCAAATAAGCAGTAGCCTGGGCCTCGAAATTGTAGAGCGCCAATCCCTGGATACCGAAAGCCGCCCACGTTTGAGGGTCGCCTGGTTTGAAGTCTTGACGAACGCCGCCGACTAGATCCCACCAAGGGCTGATGGCGTGTCCCCATAAAGCTTGAACCTCAGCCTTTTCAGTCTTCCCATTGGTGCGTTCGCCTTCGGAGCGCAACCATAGACGATCAACATCTCCCCCAATCCAACCTTGGGCTTCCCAGTTCAGTGCGCTTCCATCGTCAGCATCCTGCCATTCCAATTTCTCAAATATAAAAAATGAGTTGAGGGCTGTGTCATGAACCGCGTGACCACCTGGGGACTTATAGACTGCGGCTCTGTCTGCATCGGTTAGCCGTGGTATCGGAGTCCGGCTTTGGGTTTGTGGTTGCTTGGCGGGCTGCATACCCTCCATTTTGCTGTGATCCATACCCTGCATCTGGCCATGATCCATACCCTGCATCTGGCTGTGATCCATGCCCTGCATCTGGCTGTGATCCATACCCTGCATCTGGCTGTGATCCATGCCCTGCATCTGGCTGTGATCCATACCCTGCATCTGGCCGTGATCCATAGTCTGCATCTGTCCGTCTTCGGTGCCCTGGCTTGTTTCAGCGGCTGCGGGAAAGACAAAACCAGCGGTCAGAGCGACCGTAAACACAGCTGAGTGCATGCGAGTCCCGCAAAGAAAATTGCTCATAGTCGACTCCTTATTCCTCTACTCGCACTTCGCGGAACATCCCCATTTCCATGTGGTACAGGAGATGACAGTGATAGGCCCAGCGTCCCAGCGCATCGGCTGTCACTCGGTAGCTGCGCTTCGACCCTGGCGGCATATCAATGGTGTGTTTGCGGACAAGGAATTGGCGATTCTCGTCTTCAAGGTCGCTCCACATGCCATGCAAGTGGATGGGATGAGTCATCATGGTGTCGTTGACGAGAACGATCCGGATTCGCTCGCCGTATTTCAGTTTTAAAGGCTCGGCGTCCGAAAACTTCACGCCGTTGAAAGACCAGGAAAATTTCTCCATATGCCCGGTCAAGTGCAGTTCGATAGTTCGACTCGGCTCACGGCCATCTGGATCCTCAAACGTGCTTTTTAGGTCGGAATACGTAAGCACCTTTCGGCCATTCTCGCGAAGGCCCATACCAGGATCATCAAGCTTTGGCGACGTCGACATTGCCTGCATGTCGACGAGAGGATTGTTGGATTCCGTGGCTGGGTGCGACTGCATTTCCCCCATACCACTCATGCCGCCCATGGACATTTTGCTGTGATCCATTCCAGCCATGCTGTCCATGCCGGACATGTCTTGCATAGCGCCATGGTTCATACCTTCCATGGCACCTCCATCCATGCCTGACATACCCTTCATCGAGTCGTCGCCCATGCCGGCCATCTTGCTGTGATCCATCCCAGCCATATCGCCCATACCAGCCATCGACCCATGATCCATACCGGCCATTCCCATGTCGGCCATGGTGACGAGAGGGCGAGGGTCAAGGTCAGGTACTGGAGCCGCCAGGCCAGAGCGGACAGCCAAGGTGCCTCTGGCGTACCCCGACCGATCCATCGACTGCGCAAACAGTGTGTAGGCGTCCTGAGTTGGTTCGACGATCACATCGAAGGTCTCAGCTGTGGCGATCCTGAATTCATCCACGCTTACAGGCTTAACGTACTGGCCATCGGCAGCCACAACGGTCATCTTCAAGCCCGGAATACGGACGTCAAAGTAAGTCATGGCCGAACCATTGATGAACCTCAACCTAAGCTTTTCGCCAGGTTTAAATGTCCCCGTCCAGTTGGAGTTCGGCGCTTGGCCGTTCATCAAGTAGGTGTATGTCGCGCCACTGACGTCTGCAATGTCCGTGGGATTCATCTTCATTTCGGCCCACATCTTTCGGTCAGCGACAGTGGCTGACCAACCTTTGTCCGCTACGTCATGGATGAAATCACTGACTGTGCGCTTGTGGGTGTTGTAATAATCAGACTGCTTCTTCAGTGTTTTCATCAGCGAAGCAGGATCTTCATCCGTCCAGTCAGTAAGCATCACCACGTAGTCACGGTCATACTCAAATGGCTCGGGCTCTTTCGCGTCGATTACCAGCGGGCCGTACACACCTACCTGTTCTTGGAAGCCGGAGTGACTGTGATACCAGTACGTTCCGTTTTGCTTGACCTTGAATTGATAGACATACGTGCCGTTAGGCTCGATCCCATGGAAGCTAAGGCCCGGCACACCGTCCATATTCGCGGGGAGGATAATTCCGTGCCAGTGGATGGAAGTCATATCCTTAAGGCGGTTCTTGACCCGCAAGGTCACGGTATCGCCCTCACGCCAACGAAGCTGAGGCCCCGGAATCCCACCATTAATTGTCATGGCTGTCCGGGCATTCCCAGTGATGTTTACCGGAGTTTCTCCGATAAATAGATCGAACTCTGTACCTGACAGAACATTGGTTTCGCCCGAGCGAGGTGCCGCCCATATAGGCGTCTGCCAAAGCCCTAAGCCACCGAGGATCCCGCCTGCGGTGAGACCTTTCACAAAGGTGCGCCGAGAAGTTTTGGAATGCATACCGATTGATGTCCCGTCAGTCAGATGTCAGGTGCACACACACACTGTGGTGTGCTCCCGAGTGTTCATGCTTTGGATAGCTAATGCTCAATAGATTGGAAGATGACATAAGCTAGCAAACGGGGTGATTACATTTCCGTAAGCTGAGTGGCTCAGCATTGATGCTTCTGCTCTTCAGCCGTGGGCTTTTCCTGTGCAATTTCCTCTTGCACTTGCGCTTGTGGAACGGGCTTGCTGGTGGCCATAGCCGTTTCGCGAGCTCGTTCCATGCGCTCAACCGCACGGTCGCCGCCACCTTCGGCGAAGGCCAGCGACGATATAGCCAAACTGAGTGTAAGAATCACAACGTTGGTTGCTTTCATAGTGCATCTCCTTCAAAGAATTGACTCTCGATGAAACCAGAGAGTTTGAGCGTCAGCTCGATGAGGATGATGAGGGGACGCACCTGTCAGCACGCTTAGCCGTTGATTACACTTTTGACAGCACACGGAGAAACTCAGCGTCTGAAAGATCGATGGGCGTCATAAAATTTGACCGCAACACAGAACCGACAGCCGGCTGCATAAATTGATGTAGATCAACCGCGACACTTCAATGTGGCGTATGTTGAAAAATCAAAATCCGCTAATCAGTACCGGAGATTCTCCATGTTCTGGTTTCGCCATCGTCAACCAACGTTCATACGCCTCGCCATCGTGCTGTGGGTGTTAGCGTTTGGTCTGGCAGCGACCCAGGGATGTCTGGCACAGCCCAGCCACAATCCGGCTACAGCTCATGTCTCGCTGATCGCCGCGCAAGACCACGATATCCACGACACCCATGCCCTCGGTTGCCTTCAGCACTGTGCCGATGCGGGGATAGCTGTAAGTCCTTCGCTCCATCTTCAAATATTTGACCAATACAGTTGGACGTTTCTGTTCCTAATCCCTGCGTTGCTGATTTTGTATCCCGCCAACCCCTCCGCTTTTGCCTTTCTTGCATTACGGCGCCCTGTACCAGCCAGACCACCAGCCCGCCTGATTTTCGTCCGTTTCAACGATTAATCCGACCTTCTGCGCGCCGATCTTCGGCGCACTGTCTGACTGCGCCAACCTGGCGCGGCTTGTTATTACCTGAGTTGTCCTCACCCTTTGGAGATAGCCATGCATGCCTCATTGAAATTTATCCTCGCCACCCTGCTCGTGAGCAGCCCACTCATCGCTTCGGCAGTCGATGAGCATCACCCGGAGCAGGGACAGACCGCGCCCGGCCAGACAAGCGAAGCAGCTACGCCGATGCAAAACAATGTCATGGCCGAGCAAATGCAAAAAATGCAGGCTGCACACGACAAGGCAGCCGCCGCCAAGACCCCTGCCGAGCGACACGCCGCCATGCAGGAGAGCATGAAGACGATGAAGGACAGCATGGCCATGATGCATAAGAACTGCCATGGCAAGGGCATGGGCATGGACGGCAACAAAGACGGCATGGAGATGGGAATGATGAACATGATGATGAAAATGATGGATCAGCAAACGAGCATGATGAACATGCCGATGAGCAAGTGACGCGCACAAGCCTGTAGGCAACGCAGCGACGGTTTTACTTTAGCCAATATGCCAAGGGTAAAACTGCCGCCCGTTGCACCTCTACGACGTATCACTCAACAGCACTCCCTCAGGAGTACAGAACCATGATGAATTCACCACATTCCGCTAACACCTCACCAGCATTTTGGAGGAGCAAGCCCGGCATAGCGCTGGGCATGCTGCTGGTGATCGTTCTGTTCTATCTGGCAAGAGAACACTACGGCCATATGCTGGGCTTACTGCCTTACATGATTTTGCTGTTGTGCCCGCTGATGCATTTTTTCGGGCACCACCACGGTGGTCACAGTCATCACGGCCAAACCTCAGACGCCACCAAGGATGAAAAGAGGAGTTAGCTCATGCCCACCCCTGAGCTTCGTTCAGAGCACAACCCAATACAGAAGTCTGAACCCCCACCCACCGGCTCCCATGACCCGGTATGTGGCATGACCGTCAGTAACGACAGCCAGTTCAGCACGGTATATGAGGGGCAAAACTACCGGTTCTGCAGCCAGAAATGCCAAACGACCTTCAGGGCAGCGCCCGAGCGTTATCGAATATCTCAACTGAAAATCGAACACGTCCATCAGACAACAGCAGAACCGTTAACGGGTGCCGCTGAATACACATGTCCCATGCATCCGGAAATTCGCCAGATCGGCCCCGGCGTCTGCCCTAAGTGCGGCATGACCTTGGAGCCAGTGATTCCCGAATTGGAGGAAGAAGAGAACTTAGAACTAAAGGACTTCTCCCTGCGCTTCTGGTGGACATTGCCACTGACAATAATCGTCACCGTTCTGGCCATGGGCGGCCATGCCTTGGTGCTGTTTCACGGGCCCACGCAAAACTGGATCGAGATGGGACTAGCCACGCCCGTGGTGCTATGGGCTGGCTGGCCGTTTTATGTGCGCGGCGTGCGCTCGGTGATTCAGCGTAGTCCGAACATGTGGACGTTGATCGGGCTTGGCACGGCGGCGGCCTTCCTCTACAGCGTCGTGGCCACCCTGGCCCCCGATGTATTCCCCAGTAACTTCATGATGGAGGGCCGCATCGGTGTGTACTTCGAAGCGGCGGCTGTGATCATCTCACTGACCCTTCTCGGCCAGATGCTTGAGCTCAAGGCTCGCTCACAAACCTCGGCTGCCATCAAGTCGCTGCTTGGACTGGCCCCAAAAACTGCCCGTCGAATCAATGCCGACGGCACGGAAGAAGACATCGCACTGACACACGTACACAGCGGCGACACATTACGTGTGCGTCCGGGCGAAAAAGTGCCTGTCGACGGCCAGGTGTTGCAAGGCGAAAGCGCTGTAGATGAGTCGATGCTCACCGGCGAGCCAATACCGATAATGAAAAGGGCCGGCGACGCGCTGATCGGAGCCACCCTCAACATTCATGGCAGTCTGGTGATGCAGGCGCAGAAGATAGGGTCGGCGACCCTGCTCGCACAGATTGTGCAGATGGTTGTGCAGGCACAACGCTCAAAAGCGCCGATGCAACGGCTGGCAGACGTGATTGCCAGTTACTTCGTGATCGTTGTGATTGCTATCGCTGCGCTAACTCTACTCGGCTGGGGACTGTGGGGGCCCGAGCCAAGTTGGGTGTTCGGACTGATCAACGCTGTCGCAGTCATGATCATCGCCTGTCCCTGTGCCCTTGGCTTAGCGACACCGATGTCAGTCATGGTCGCCACCGGGAAGGCTGCTGGCAGCGGCGTATTGTTTCGCGATGCCGCCGCCATCGAAAACCTGCGCAAGATAGACATCTTGATAGTCGATAAAACTGGCACCCTCACTGAAGGTCGACCAGCGTTCCATAGCGTCGAGGCCGTACCCGGATTTACTCAGGATGAAGTGTTGCGCCTGGCCGCAAGTCTCGATCAGGGCAGTGAGCATCCATTGGCCCACGCCATCGTCGAGCAGGCTCGTGCCGCAGGGCTAAAACTGGTGACACCTGAAACCTTCGAGTCAGCCTCAGGTATTGGTGTAAGCGGTCAGGTCGAGGGTCGCCGCCTGATGCTAGGCAATACCGCGTTGATGCAGGAGGCCGGCGTTTCCACAGAGAGCTTGCAAGCACATGCCGAGAAGCTTCGCGGCGACGGCACGAGCATCATGTACCTGGCAGTCAATGGCGCCCTGGCGGGTTTGCTGGCTGTTGCCGACCCCATCAAACCCACCACGAAGCTGGCCGTCGAGCGTCTGCAGGCGGATGGCGTCAGGGTCATCATGGCCACTGGCGACGGCCTTACGACTGCTCGCTCGGTAGCTCGCCAGTTGGGCATCGAGGAGGTGCACGGCGAGGTCAAACCGCAAGATAAAGAACGTCTGGTGGCATCTCTGCAACAAGCCGGACACCGCGTGGCGATGGCCGGCGACGGCATTAATGATGCCCCCGCACTGGCTCGCGCTGATGTAGGTATCGCCATGGGCACTGGCACTGATGTGGCGATGAACAGCGCTCAGGTCACCCTGGTCAAGGGCGATCTGCTCGGTATCCTGCGTGCTCGCAGCCTGTCAGTAGCAACGGTGAGAAATATGCACCAGAACCTGACCTTCGCCTTCCTTTACAACGCCATGGGCATCCCACTGGCCGCCGGCTTGTTCTTCCCTCTTACCGGTCACCTTCTGTCACCGCTCATTGCCGCACTGGCCATGAGCGTGAGCTCGGCGTCGGTGGTATTCAACGCCTTGCGCCTGCGCCAGGCGTCCTTTGATTGAGTGAAAACGACCGCTTGACCTTGCCATGGCGGCAAGGTTGACGATTAGCCAACGCCGCAGAAAAGCCTCATGCGTCAGTCTTTCCATGATCAACTTTGTTGTGAGGAGTCATCAATGAAAACGGTTGAACTGCAAGTCCAAGGCATGAGCTGTGGTTCATGTGTCAAACATGTCACCGAAGCGCTGCGCCCACTTGAAGGCGTCAGTGACGTAACAGTGGATCTGCAAGCCGGACGGGTGAAGGTCAGCGGCGATTCGGACAGCCATGCGCTGCTTGCAGCACTGCAGGACGCAGGCTATCCAGCACAGCTGGCGACAGTGGAAAGCGTAGCAAGTAAGAAAACCTCAGGTTGTGGTGGAAACGGCGGTGGTTGCTGCTGTCGGTAGCCAAGCCAACATCCGAGGGATGCCCACCGATATTCTCCAACCAACGGTAGTCGAGCTAGTTAAGCAGGTCTCCTACGTAGCTGTGAAAGAACTGCTCGGTGGACTGAATCAAGCCTATAGCTCTTGATCCCATCAAACTGATGCGATTTGAGTCTCTCTGATTTCAGGATTTCCAGCGTTCCCTACCACACCAACAACAAGGGCCCAGTGTAGGAGCCCTTTTTTGTACTCAAACTAAAATCACTTTGCCAGCCAGGACTCAACCGTGTCTGAGCTGTATTCGGCCTTCCACTCTTTCAGCGTCCGCTGATTGCCGCCTTTGGTTTCGACGAGTTCGCGGGTGTGCGGATTTTTATAGGCCGTCACCTGGCATGGCTTACTTTGGTCTCAACAGCTGAAGCACGACGGCGGCCAACTTCTGGATCAGCAGGTTGATCACGAACTGATAGGGCAACCACACCCCTACCACGCTGCAACCATAGGTCTATGCAACATGTCTTTCAGTAGGCTTGAGGCCAATGGCGAGTCGCCTTGCACACCCCACGCCCCATGCTAAAGCACGAGTCATTGATTCACCTGGCCTGGAATCAAGCGCCTCTTCATGCAAAGCCGTGCCGCTCGCTGCATACACACCAATGAACATTTGCGTGCTTCCCGAGGGCGACAGCCTCACTTGGACATCAATGAAGGTTCCGTCGTCTAACGTTTCATCGTGTGTTCGATGGTGAAGCGCCGGATCAGCCCACTGCCAGAACACGTCCCCACGAATTCGCATGGCCCGCCCTCCTACGACTTTAGTCTTATGCGTCGGAAAACTTACCATAGCGCAGAGATGTACGGAGGCCACGGCTTGCTTCACGATTGACTGCTAAATCGGATAACTGGCCACGATTCCTATACATGGTCAGGAATCCTGCATAGGTTCTTCCGGACAGGCTACTGGCCACTGCATCACACCCAGCGGGCATGCGGTACTCGATGAAATAACCCGATCACGTCGGTACTGGCTCTAGCACCTCCCGATCATCGCGGTCGATTTCTGAGCATGGCTTAGCTATGGGACGGCCTTACAGACTTCGATACGGATAACGCGCCTTACCTGGCTCACCTAACAAAAAGGGCCCTTGAAGGGCCCTTTTGCACTCAAACCAAAATCACTTGGTCAGCCAAGACTCGACGGTTGCGGAGCCGTGCTCTGCTTTCCACTCTTTCAGGGTCTTGTGGTTGCCGCCTTTGGTCTCGACGACTTCGCCGGTGTGCGGGTTCTTGTAGATCTTTACCTGGCGTGGTTTACGAGTGCCGGTTTTGGAGTCGGCTGCTAGTGCGCGACGACCAGGCTTCGGATCAAGCAGGTTGATCACGTTCGGAAGGCTGTAGCTGTACTCGGCAAGCAGAGCGCGCAGCTTGGTTTCAAATTCGATTTCTTTCTTGAGGCCAGCGTCGCCTTTCAGGGCTTCGAGCGCTTCGAGTTGCTCGGCAAGGTGTTTTTCGAGCTGGCGGAATTCTGCGAGTTTGGACATAGAAGGCCTCTTAACTATTAAGGTTTAAATCAACGATTAAACTTGGACAACATTTTTAGCCGCAATCTTGGCTGCGACGACATTGTAAATATCTGTATCGACCCCAGGTGTTCTGATTGAAATTATCAGCGAGTACCGGGCTGGGGTGTCATATCGCGCGAGAGCCGCTCTCGTCTTCCACCATCCTAGCGATGGATAAACAGCGATAAAACCTCGACTTGCCAACTCTGCTGCAGTACCGCTCCAAGTATCCTGATGAAGAGAGCCACGATGACGTTTCTGCTTACCTAAAATCCATGCAGGATCACCATCACGGCTAACCATACCGTTCTCGTCATCAACTGCTGCGGCGTTAACCCTTGCCCTGAAATTATCCAGTTCTTCAGCGGGCCGCTTTGCGTCGAAACGAAGGCCGTGTGATTCATAGCGATAACGAGAACGCCCTCTTGCTGAGGGGTTGGGTTCGATGAAGTAAGATAGCGTTACAGTCATCTCGACTGGAGTTGCTCCTAACGCTTCCAGTTCATCCTTTGGCCATGGCAATGCATGCAGGTGCATGTCGCAGAGGGATGGTTCCTTCCCCTTTAACTTTTTGAAGGGATGGAGAATATCTTCAATCATGAGTGTGAGTGAATCAGAAGCGCTCCACAGTGCTTTCTCAAGATTAGGAACCCCAAATCCACAATGCCGAACGAGGCGCTCATAATCTTGCTTTGTTGGTGAGCGGTCAGGAGGAAGAAACATGCTCCTCATCGCATTCGTCCACTTTGCTGAGTGAACGACCAAGGCTCGGATGCTTTCAGGCCATAGCTGAGGATATGCACCCATCAGTTGCGCTGTCATACGCGAACAGAGAGCCGTCGCAGCACTGGTTGCGGTAACGAGCGTTAGAGGCCTTTCGATAGGCAGATGGTGCGTTGTAAGCAGGGACAGCTCACCGGCTGTTGCTGGCCCCATGTGGTCATCTTGAATAAGATTTCCACCTTCAAATAGTACATCCGGCTTCAGGGGGTAATAATTTACCCATGTTTGAGAGGTGGTACTGAATGGACTGAGCGCCCCTAGCTCGGCAACTGCGCGTAAGCCACGTGGGAGGTCTACCAGATTAGTAAAGGCACCTACTGTCAGCGAATTCCAAGATTGTGCAGGATCACAAATACCCATCAGAGTATTGCTTTCAGGGTAAGTCGCCCAATCAGACGGATTTCGTATATTACCTGCCGATACAATGAAAAGTCTCGGATTGGCGCCTTGCTCGTCTGCATCGAAGGCAAGGCGGTCGAGCGTTGATGACCATGAAGAAGGACGACCCCTATCCCGACCATCCAGTGTCGTGACTGCCATACTGAACACACGAGCTCTAAATGGTGCGGTTATTTCGGTTCTGGCTACGGCTTCAATGGTGTTGACGCCATATTGCTTTTCGTCATCCGTGCTCGCACCGCTACTTGGAAGTAACTTTACTGACTCTAAACGGTGTCCGATGATTAGCGGATCTGCTGAGTGGAGAGCCGCTGAAAGATCTCCATATAGTGCCAAGCCGGCCATACTGGTTCCATGCCCATTGCGGTCATCTACCCCCCAATCAGGCTCAATGGAGTGTAAATCCTCACCTGATAAGGCAGAAACTAATAAAGGATGGCCGTGATTGACTCCGGTATCGATGATACAAACATGAGGTACGTTATTATTTTCAGAAAAACTCGTTCTTTCCAGTAACTCTTGCCCCCACTGGTGTTGCTCAGCGGGAGTGAAAGAATCGAAAAAATCTGCTGTTTCTTTTGCGCGCCGCAGCTCTGCTATGCAGTTAAGCGTTAGAACGGAGTGCTGCAATTGGGCTTTGCTACTTTGAATTAAAACTACTGTTCGCTCAGGAAAATTGAGTGTTCCATTTAACACCCTAATCCCAAGCATCTCTGCAATTCTAGTGAATGTTTCACGCGTAGCTTCTCGACTATCCCTGATCGGCAACCAAGCTTCCCACCAAATAACTTCATTTTCATCTGATGGTAATAGCTCGGGGCTGTCTGTCCAAAGTGCTTCAAGCTGTGCAACATGGATAGATCTAATAGTGTTTATCAAAGCCTTGTGATCAAGGCTCTGCCCCTTAGCTCCCTTGCGATCATTGAGATACTCAACAATAATCTTTTCAAAATAGGCGAGCTTTCCGTCAGGGACGAATACAGTTGCAAAGCTCTGCTCTCCCTCCTCTTTATAATTTAGAAGCTCGATGCCTTGCGTTTTGTTGGCCAGGCTTTCAAACGCTAATTTAACATCAGTGAAGCTTTCGAACTGAACGCGTAGACCAATTCCGCCCTCAATACCCAACGCCTGCTGTTCAGCTTTGGCTTGCTCCGCAATGGGCTGAAGTTGCTTAACCTGCCCTTGCAATGAACTGCCGTGCTGTGTGCGATCTCGATCAGGCAAGGGGGATGGCCTAACAATAACCTTGTGAGACGTAAATGGTTCTTTTGATGATGTGTTTTGAGGATATAGATGGGGAAGATTGGCTTGGCGTTGATCCGTCATCGCGATACAGCTCTTTAAGTTAAGTGTCGATTACGAGTTTTTTGCTGATCAGTTTCCGCTCTTCCAGCATTCGGAAGATGTCCGCATCGGTAATTACTGCGCGATCATGAATGATCGCATCTTTAAGACTATCGTCAGCAGCACGTGCAATATCTGCGTAACTCAAACCCATTGCTCTCTCAGCCAGTTTAATCCAAGACAACCGTTTGGGCTTGAAGCTGGCTAAGCGATTTTTCAGAACCGCAATAATTTGCTGGGGTTCGGGAAGCCCATATTGGATCATGTCATCAAAGCGGCGAAACAAAGCGTAATCTAAAATTTCAGGGTGATTCGTGGCTGCGATTACAAGGCTGTGAGATTGATCTTGCTCAAGCATTTGCAGGAAGCTGTTTAGCACGCGGCGAATCTCACCAACGTCATTAGCCAATCCTCGTTGCGAGCCAATTGCATCAAATTCGTCAAAGAAATAGACGCCACGAACTTCGGAGATAGTTTCGAAAACCTGACGAAGCTTAGCGGCAGTCTCACCCATGTATTTGGTGATTAACGCGTCTAGCCTTACTACAAATAGAGGGATACCCAACTCACCTGCTAAAGCTGAAGCAGTCAGAGTTTTACCCGTACCTGGTGGGCCGACCAAAAGTAATTTTCGTCTTGGAGACAGGCCATGCGCCCGAATTTTTGCATGGCTTTGCTGCTCTTTGATGATCCGATTTAGGCGCATCGCAACGTGCTCGTCCAATATCATGTCGGACAATCGAGCTTGGGGGTAAGACGCTTGAAGAAGGTCAGCTAGCTCACCACGGGGTTGACTGATGGGAACAGTTTTACTGGTGATTTTTGAAGTCGGGCGTGCCTTAGCAGCATCGATAAGAGCTTTAAGCTCCCCTGCTAACTTTCCGTGGCCTAGCTTGGCCTCGTGCGCCGCAACCTGCATAGCCACAGAGAAAAAGTGACTTTCATCACCAGTGATATGCGATTTCAGCAGTGCTTTGACCTGTTCTGCGCTTGCCATATTTGACCTCATACAAGCCGGGCATTATAGGCCTCATTGGCCTCTGTTTGCAGAAAACTAGCGTCCTTTTCTAATCCCAGTTGCGAAGGCGGATTAGCTAAAAACCAAACCATTTCTCACAAGCGCAGAGCCGTGGAGGCGTTGAAGCGACACTGAGAAAGCCGACTGAGGCTCATCACTGACCGGTAAAGCGACCGACGGTACTGATGAATCGCACCACGTTGAAGACGTTTAAGCTCTATCCGCCCCTCTCTACCCTATTTGAGCAAAGCCTATTTAGAGAATACAGTCCATAGCTGATCCACCCTAGTAGTAAAGCTCTGGCTCATCATCTCCCGCCGCATACCCCAAACCGGATTGGTAGGTACACTCGCAAGTCTCATAGTCCCTCTGCCCCATCGGCCATTGATAGCATCGAGAACACCCATGACTTTCTCAGTGGCAACCGGTTGAGAGATCGAGAAAAGATCTTCGGTGTACTCGCCCTTCTGGCAAAGGCTGAGTAGGAGCACCTCGGCTTTGCTGTACTTGAAGCCTGGTCGGAAGACGCGATCCACAGCTTCCACAGCAGCCCTTGTCATTAACCGCACATCGTCAGTTGGGTACGGCAATTCGACCAGGACTCCATTGGCGTATTTGGCTTCCTCCGGATTGAACATGCCTGTGCGAATAGACACGCGTATTTTCTTGCAAAGTGACTGCTGCGCACGGAGCTTTTCCGTGGCTCGCATCATGTATGTGGCCACGGCCTCTTTGATTGGCGCAATCTCTGTGAGGCGTTTTCCGAACATCCGACTGCAACAGATCTCTTGCTTGGGTGGATCAGGCTCATCGAGTTCCAGGCACGGTGTACCCGCCAACTCACGAGCTGTCTTCTCGATCACCACGCTGAATTTTTTGCGCAACATCCAGGGATCTGTTTTGGAGAGATCCCAAGCCGTCTTGATACCCATACCCTCCAAGTGAACAGTCATCTTCCGACCTACACCCCAGACGTGTGAGACCGAGCATTTCTTAAGCACCCAGTCGCGCTTAACCTGGTCACGTAGATCAACGACACCGCCAGTCTGCGCCTGCCATTTTTTGGCCGAATGATTCGCGAGTTTGCTCAAGGTTTTCGTACCGGCAATACCAACGCCGACAGGGATGCCAGTGCTTTGATAGACCTGGGCACGGATACGTCGTCCAAGCGCCTCAAGATTACCTGGCACCCCGGCTAAGTCTGCGAA
Organism: Pseudomonas sp. PSB11; assembly: GCF_014596605.1. Taxonomy (NCBI): domain Bacteria; kingdom Pseudomonadati; phylum Pseudomonadota; class Gammaproteobacteria; order Pseudomonadales; family Pseudomonadaceae; genus Pseudomonas; species Pseudomonas sp. PSB11. The sequence continues at coordinate 19,200 of NZ_NOIO01000003.1, read as the reverse complement.
AGCTTCATCGATGCTATAGACCTCAACGGCAGGCACCATTGACTCAATCACACTCATCACTCGCTCGCTCATGTCACCGTAAAGCGCATAGTTCGACGAGAACGCCACGATGCCGTGCTGCTTGAGTTTGTGCTTGATTTGAAAGTACGGCTCGCCCATTTTCACGAACGGCTTGCTGTCCGCGCTGCGGGCGATCACACAGCCATCGTTGTTCGACAAAACCACGATGGGCGTCTTCACCAGGTCAGGTCGGAACACTCGCTCGCAGCTTGCGTAGAAGCTGTTGCAGTCGATCAGGGCGAATACAGGATCAGGCTTTCGGATCATGTGCACGCACGCTGAATGTCACTACACCCCATATGATCAACTCATCGCCCTCGAGGATGTATCGCGGAGGGTAACCTACATTCTCAGACATTAGGATGATGTCCGAGCCTCGCTTGCACAGGCGCTTGCACACTGGCTCGCAGTTCACTGCCGCAATCACGATATGCCCATGCTCGGCGGTGATCGAGCGATCCACCACTGCCATATCTCCATCGAATATCCCGGCACCCTCCATGCTGTGGCCTTCAATGCGCACTAGGTAGATATGCGGCGCACGGATGTCCAGCAGCTCGTCGATGGAGATGTGCTGTTCAAGGTGATCAGCCGCAGGTGATGGGAAGCCCGCAGGGACTTTGAAGGAGTAGAACGGAAGCTGAACTCCCCCTTCTGCCAATGGGCCGAGAATGGTGACGCTCATGATGGATGCCTTAACCAAAACTGTATATACATACAGTAAACGTGGAAGCGTGCTTGCGGTCAATCTTGGGCGAGGAAAATTGCGACCGATGGATTCGCTGGAAGCAAAGTCTTAAGGCTGTCCAAGAGGGATTGATTGCTGGGATGTAAGGGTTTTTCGTTGCGCCGCCGGCAATAATGCAGTCGCTTCTTCGCGTAAGCGGCTAGCCGTGCGGGCTGGAGTGTTCCACCCAGGAACAGTTCTATCAGCCGTCTTGAAATAGGGTGCTTGCTTAAGGGTAAGCTTGGGTATCGCGGTTGAGAGGAAAAGACCATGCAAACTCAGGAAGAACATCAATTGGAGCGGGCCCTGGCCGAGGCACTGAGGAATAAACAGTGCGAGCAATGGCTGGCAGAGAACAGCGAAGCCGTAAATGCCTACAACGAAGAAGTGGAAGCCAACGGTGCTTTTAGCGACGAAGTACGAAGCTTCTGATGCCTTTTTCTCGCAACGTGAATGTTTTTCGGCCCGCACACCGGGTCTCAGACGAATATCAGGAGTTTCATCTCCCACCTGCCGGAGCAGGCTGAACGAGCTGGTTGATGCGAATATCGAGGGGTTTATCTCTCGACCCCGTGGTCGTTTGACCCAACAAACACGGGCTCAAACGAATATCGGGGGTTTCATCTCCCACCTAGAGACGCGGGCCCAATCAGCAGGCTGAAATGAATATCGAGGGTTTTATCTCCCGGCTCCACGGCTGCTGCAACCCGCAACACCAGGTCTCAGACGAATATCCGTAGTTTCATCTCCCACCTGGAGACGCGGGCCGCATCAGCAGGCTGAAACGAATATCGAGGGTTTTATCTCTCGGCTCAACGGCTGCTGCGAGCCGCAACACCAGGTCTCAGAAGAATATCGGAGGGTTCATCTCACAGCTAGAGACGCGGGCCGAATCTGCCAAGCTGAAACGAATATCGAGGGTTTTATCTCTCGGCTGTATGGTTGTTTTTAACGGTACGACAGCCAGTAACCGGTCATATAGTGTACGCAAGATAGCCTCCTCTCAGATGTCAACGTCGTGAGAAACCATCTTGAGAACAACCCACGTACCTAACGATTTCGAGGCACTGATCAGCGCACCAAAATTTTCGGACGATCCTATCGGGTACCGCCGAAAAAAAGCGGTGGCAGCTCATCGCTGACGACATTTACAAAAGCACCTCCATTGAGGCATTACTTGAGGCAAGGGGCAAAGCTGAAGGCTACATCCATGGCCTGGTGGACGCTGGGCACCTGTCAACGAGAGACGCCGACCGTGATTATTTGATTCTTTGCATCGTTCAAAGGCGGCGCGAGTTTTTGCAGAAATTGCTGAACGAGTTCGGCTACTGAGCCAGGTACCACTCTCGTAAAAACAGCCCACGGATGAGGCGAGTCACGGGATGGAGCCGACCAAGTTAAGGGCTCCGAATTACGGTTTCGGAGCTCTTTGACTGACGTCTCAGACGCGCTCACCAGTGCGCAGAAACCTCAGAAAACTCTGCCGTCCAACGCCTCGCAAAAAACCGGCTATGACGTAATTGCCATCCTGTGCTTCAAGCATCCAGAAACGCCCCTCTTTCCGTACGGTGTGAATTTTTCCTGTTCGAAGGATGGCGCCATCTGCTTTGCGGTATCCCTCGTGTTTTTCTGCGTGGTCAAAAGAAACGCCCGCACACGTATCCTCGGCGATGAAAGCTTCACTGATAAAAGCAGTTATCGGCACGCTGTATTTTCGGTGGCTTGCTCGCATCAAGCGACTCAGCTGAAAGTCACTTACATCCTTACCGTGAAGCTCTACTTCGATTGCATTAGGCATCCGGCCAAATCTCCAAAATGACTCACTATGTGTTTACGGCGCGCTCAAGCGGGCGACATCGAAAAAGCAACCTCCAGAGTCGCTTCTTTTCGCTGGCCTGGGCCCCAGAGAAGGTAAACAGTGTTCTTGGTTTCAAACATGCAGCCGTAGATAAGTGACACTCCGAAGTTGCTGCGCACCCACATTTTTGGTTGGAAGCGGCCTTTACTGTCTAGGACTAACTCGTGAGCGAATAGCGTCATGGGGAGCAGACCTAGGCCAGTAAGCTTTTCCTTTTCAACTGGCGTCACAGTGAGGTCGATCAAAATCCACTGCCGCACCAAACAAAACGCTTTGCTGGGGAACAGCTTTCCCGCTAAGGAAATCAAATCCTCTTGGGAACCAGTCCAACCCGAAGTCTCCCCGTCGATGCCATACAGGAGCTGAGCGATTTCATCCAACGTGACCATATTGGAGTCTCAAGTTGTTCTAGGTTGAGGAACGCTTGTATAAGTCTGCCCTGCCATGGTTACGAATTCGTAAACTGGCTGTTCTTTATCAGAACTTTGCAATCTGATTTCGGAAAGCGGTTCCATCAGACGTTCATGCTGCCGGTTCATCCAAGGCGGCGAAATGAGGTATACCTTGGTGACAGCAAGAAACTCTGAATCGCCCGAATTGCAAATATTTTGAACCGATGCTGCGTCACAGACGAGGCGCGCGCTTGGCCCCATAGTCCCATCGAAGAACCCTACCCCTTCTATCAAGAAGGAATATTGGTTGTGACTAATATCTACTGATTTCCAAAGCAGGAGGCTTTCATCCGGCATTTTAAATCTGCCGTGCAGTTGACTCTCGTTTGTTCTGAACAAAACACTACTCCTGGCTGACGATTTATTTCTTTGGCGCTAATCTGAATTCAGATAGTAAGTATTAGATCGTTTACAAAACCGGTCTCTTCGAAAGGATAGCCCCGCGGATTGGACGCACAGCGAATGCCCTCTATGGTCTTCTCGTAACCGACATGTGTGTGGCCGTGTAGCCACAGATCAATATCGAATCCAGAAAATTCGTTCCAATCATTGACATAAGCTGCAGCCAAATGCCCTAGTTCATAGTTGATTCCAGGGGCACATTCCGGCAAAGGTGCATGATGCGTTACGACAACCGTCTTTCCTTGATATTTAGTGGACAAATTCGAAAGCAACCAGTGTTTCGCAAATTGCGACTTTTGCTGGAGGTCTTCTGGCGTTATTCGGTGATACTGATTTCCTGTTCTTATTTGTTTGTAGTCGTTCATGGAAATGTGAGCGGCAAGCATCGCAGTGGTGGCGTTGTCTGCTGAGTAAAAATCAGTCCAACCAGTAGTGCCAAGAAACCTTACCCCATTAATGATGACTTGCTCGTTTTCTAGAACGTGAACACGCGAGAGCGCTTTAGCACGCATTTTTTCCAACGTTCGGTGCAGATGGCCTTTGTAGAACTCGTGGTTTCCAGCAACGTAGATCACGGGGCAGTGAAAGGTCTTGTTCGCCCATTCCACACCACGAGTCCCTGTATCAATGTCACCGGCTAAAACCACAACATCAACGTCTAGGCACGGCGGGTTGAACATGGAGAATTCGTTATGAATATCTGAAAAAAATTGAATTTTCATTTTCCCCGCCCGCCCGATTTTTCTGTCAATTTATAATCATTGTTATTACGTTAGCCTCATCCGAAGCCCACTGCACATCAAGCTCTCAGTGAATGTGAGCGCTGTAAACCAATAATTAGCTACGTACAATATATAGGGTGGCAGCTAATCAATCAACATGGCCTGATCCTCGTTTTTGAGGGTCTTCAATGTCGTTGAGTCAGGCATTCGCAAAAGCGTTACGGGCTGCGCGTCGGGCCAAGGAGCTTCGGCAGGATGACCTGGCTAACGTGACCAGCCGAAGTTACTTAGCTTTGCTGGAGAGTGGACGCTCTGGCGTGACGCTGGAGAAGCTTGACCAGATTTCCAAAGCCTTAGGAGTTGATCCTTTGGCGTTATTCGCTATGGCAATTTGCAGCCGAAACGATGAGCCGATGGGTGTAACGCTCTCGCGCCTGACCGCCGAAATTCAGCACCTAACTGAAGTTGGCGCCATCGATGAGCTTCGAGAAGAAACAGCCACCCCTAGGCTATCGCCAACAGAGAAAGGCCTGCTTACGACCACCAAAGTCCACTCATTGCGCGAGCAAGGACTTACTCAAAAAGAGATCGCAGATGAATTAGGTATCTCTACGGCTACCGTTCATAAGCACTGGCACAGAAGAATCGAGTGATTTTTATCAGCTCATCCTTAGCGGCTCAGGTACCTTCCGTCTCGTTGGACGTGACGACCCAACAGAGTGCCCCTGGCGCTCTCAAGCTGAGCACAATTTCCTCACGTACAACACTCGCGCTGCGTGCCCCATAGAAGAGCCCTGGTCTGCCAGAGGGAACTGAGCAATTCAATCTGCCAATTCGCCCCACCTTTTCTTCATCAGTCGATTCGTTTCGACGACCCGGAGCGGCTGAAGCGAATTCTCACGCCCTTCAAGGTGATCGAATAGCGCACGAGGCTTCTGCCTAAAGAGAGTGATAGCGCCGTAAAATCGAGGCGATATGATGTGGGAGGAAAAAAATTTCGAAGCCAGACTCTCAGCTAAAAAACGTATACTTTACAGCTTCAAATAGGGCAAAAAACCTCAAAAGTATACGTTCTCTCGAAAAGATAATTAGAAAATCTTGCTGGAAGCCCCGCTATACAAGGGTTACAACAATGTATATGAATCATACATCGGCACTCTGTCAATAAGCTGAGCCGGTAATACAAGACCCCCGACAGGCCCCTGGCTTGTCGGGGGTTTTCTTTTGCCCACGAAAAAGATCGCAGCCTCGCTTCGCTCGTCAGCTCCTACATTGAAAATGCGATCCCTGTAGGAGCTGACGAGCGAAGCGAGGCTGCGATCTTTTGATCTACAAAAAAAAGCCCCTCGATCGAGGGGCTCCTTGTGCAGTGCTTTGAGCTATTCCACATCAGGCCATTTGAATGATGGTCTGCATGATGGTGCTCTGGGTAGAGATGGTCTTGGCGTTCGCCTGGTAATTGCTCTGCGCCTTGATCAAATCGACCAGCTCATTGGTCACGTTGACGTTGGACTCTTCCAGGGAGTTGGAGCGGATCGTACCCAGCGAGCCGGTTTCCGGCGCGTCGTAGCCCGGAATGCCCGACGCGTAGGTTTCTTTCCAGCTGGTACCGCCGACTGCCTGCAGGCCTTGTTCGTTGGTGAAGCTGGCCAGCGCCAGTTGGCCAATCGGCTTGGTCTGATAGTTACTGAAGTTGGCCAACAGCACGCCGCTGCCGTCGATGGTCAGGTTGGTGATCTGACCCGTGGCATAACCGTTCTGCACGGGAATGGAGCGCGCGGTATCGGCGTTGAACTGAGTCGTGCTACCCATGGCGATCGTCAGGCCAGCCGGATCGGCGGCTGCACCGTTAGCCGTCCAGACACCATCCTTGACTTTGCCCGGGGTCCAATTGGTGATTTTCAGCTCATTACTGATCACCGGTGCAGGCGTTGGAACGGTTGGAGGCACGGTCGGTGGAACCGGCGTACTGACCGACACCAGCTTGCCCGAAGTGTCGAAGGACATGGTCGACGCGATTGGCGGTGTCGTAGCATCCGTCGGGTCGCTGCCATCCGGATTGCGATCATCGATCAGGGTGTAGGTGTCCCAGGTGTTCGGACCGGTCTTGACCATGTATTGATCCATGGTGTGCTGGTTGCCTTGAGTATCGAAAACCGGCGTACTGAACTGCTTGGTAAAGGTTTCCGATTTGCTAGGGTCGAACTTGTTGGTTGCCACTGCCTGATCGATCACGGGAGACGTCGAGTTCAGGTTGATCGTCGACGACACCGTGGTGGTGGATTTTGGCGCCAGGTTGGAGGTGTCGATGCGCAGGTCGGTCAATACGCCGTTGACAATCTTGCCATTGTTATCAACTCCATAGCCCTGCAGGCGCGAGGTGCCATCGCTGTTGGTGACGTAGCCTTCCTTGTCGACCTTGAACGTGCCCGCGCGGGTATAGGACAACGAGCCGCTGTTGTTCAATACGAAGAAACCTGAGCCATTGATGCCCATGTCCAGCACGTTACCGGTGGCGCTGATATCGCCCTGGGTGAATTGCTGGGAAACGTTGGCCAGACGCACGCCGCTGCCGACGACCTTGCTGCCCGTACCCAGTTTGGTCGCCGAGTACACGTCTTCGAATTCTGCGCGGGACGACTTGAAGCCGGTGGTTGCCACGTTGGCGATGTTGTTGCCGGTGACGTCCAATTGTTTGTTGGCGGCATAGAGACCGCTAAGGCCGATGTTGAAAGACATATTCCACTCCTTTATGCCGCATTAGTCGGCTCTATATACCAATGGTTTGCACTTTGGACAGGGCGACACTGCCAAGCCCGGCCAGGTTGAGCATCAACTCACCGCCGGTCTGGCTGATGGTCACGCTGTTGACCGTTGCCGGCAGATTGGTGACCAGCGCAACAGCCTTGTCATCGATGGTGGTGTTTGCCACAAAGGTGTAAGTACCCGAATCGACGACTTGGCCGGCATCGTCCTTGCCGTCCCAGGTGAAGCTGCTGGTGCCGGCTTTCTGATCGTCCAGGGTGATGGTGCGGACAGTCTTGCCATCCTTGTCGGTGATTTTCACCGCCACTTCAGCCACCGACTGCGGTAGAACAACCGAACCGGTCAGGCCCTTCGTGGTATCGACCACGGCCTTGTCGCCCGGCGCGATGACTGAACGCCCGACCAGTGAAGAAGCCTGCAACGCCTGGGACGAGTTGTAGTTTCCGGCGATGCCGGACACGGTATCGTTGAGCGTGGTGATGCCTTCCAGGCTGCTGAACTGCGCCAGCTGTGCCACGAATTCGCCGTTATCCTGGGGTTCCAACGGGTTCTGGTTTTTCAGCTGGGTCACCAGCAATTGCAGGAACGCGTCCTTGCCCAGGGCCTTTTTACCCGTGGCACTGCCGGCCGCCGATGCCAGGCTATCTGAATTGGTATTGGTCTTGATCGACGAGTTGGCCAGGATGTCGTTGAGACTCGGAGCACTGGTGGTATCGGTAACACTCATCTGAGTCGCCCCTTATCACTGACCGAGGGTCAGTACCTTCTGCATCATGGTTTTGGCGGTGTTCATCATTTCGGCGTTGGTCTGGAACGAGCGGCTTGCGGAAATCATGTCGGCCATTTCTTCTACCACGTTAACGTTCGGGTAGTAGACGTAGCCCTTGGCATCGGCGGCCGGATGGTTCGGCTCGTAGCGTGCCTCAAGGTTGCTCTGGTCCTCGACCACGCCCAGTACCTGCACGCCCTGACCGGCCGCGTCCTGGTTCTGGAACAGAGAGTCGCTGCCAGCACCTTGAGCACCCTGGAACATGGTGGCGAACACCGGGTGACGCGCACGGTAGGTCTGGTCGATGCTCGACGAGACGGTCTCGGCGTTGGCGATGTTCGAAGCCACGGTGTTCAAGCGCGTGGTCTGGGCACTCATGCCGCTACCGGCAATGTTGAAAACACTGGAGAGAGACATGACTTATTCTCCGCGCAGGGCTGACACCAGCCCTTTGAATTTGCTGTTGAGCAGGGTGAAGCTGGCCTGGAAGTTGACCGAGTTTTCTGCGTAGTTCGACTGTTCCAGCTGGGCGTCCACGGTGTTCTGGTCGATCGACGGTTGCATCGGCGTGCGGTACATCAGCGACTCGTCGCCATTGCCCAGGCCCTGGGCTTCGATGTGACGGCTGTTGGTCATGTTCAAGGCGAAGGTGCCATTTTTGGCCTTGTCGTTCTGCGCCTCGAGCACTTTCGAGAACTCCAGGTCCCGAGCCTTGTAGTTGGGGGTATCGGCGTTGGCAATGTTGTTGGCCAGGACTTCGGCACGCTGAGCGCGGAAGCCCAAGGCCTTTTCGTGAATACCGAGCGCTTTATCGAAGCTGATGCTCATGGCGGGAAACCTTCGGCTGACCTGTTTTTCGTACGATGGTCAAAGCAAGCGTCATGCCAATTCACAAAACCCCATAAACCGGGGCTTTGCGGGCATCGACCCATGCGGCAACGACAGAAAAGCGGCAACCGGTTTCCGCTGGATGCCGCTTTTCTGCCGCTTCCCGTGGACAACACATACCCTGTAGGAGCTGCCGCAGGCTGCGATCTTTTGATTTTGTTTTTTAAGATCAAGTCCAAAAGATCGTCCGAACGCGGCCCGAGCCTTCGGCAGCTCCTACGTGATGCAAGCGCGACAGGCATAAAAAAGGAGCCCCTGTGGGCTCCCATTTTTTATGCCTGTCGCGCTTGCATCACTTCGCCTGGTAAATAATCCCCGGGCTGCATTGGACCATCTGGTAATGGTCCGGCAATCCGTTCAACGCTTCGGAAGCACCGAGGAACAGATAACCTCCCGGCTTCAACGTGCTGTGAATGCGCAAAAGGATGTCCTTCTTCACTTCGGCGGAGAAGTAGATCAGCACATTGCGACAGAACACGATGTCGAACTTGCCAAGGCCGGCGTAGCTGTCCAGCAGGTTGAACGAGCGAAACTCGACCCGGCTCTTGATCGGTGCCTTGATGGCCCAGCGACCCGGTCCCTTGGGATCGAAATAACGCTGCAGCCGCTCGGGAGACAAGCCGCGACCGATGGCCAGGCTGTCGTACTCGCCGGTCTTGCAGTTGTTCAGCATGGTGCCCGACAGGTCGGTCGCCACGATCTGTACGCCCATCCTCAACTGCCCGGCATTGAACCGCTCGAACTCATCGATGGACATCGACAGCGAATACGGTTCCTGACCCGACGAGCAGGCCGCCGACCAGATCCGCAGACGCTGGCCGGGGCTGGCCTTGATCGCTTCGGGCAGCACCTTGTTCTTCAAGACTTCAAACGGATAGGTATCACGAAACCACAGGGTTTCGTTGGTCGTCATCGCATCCACCACCATCTCGCGCAACCCGCTGCGCGGCTGGGTCTGAATGCGCTGGACCAGCTCACCCAGGGACTTGATGCCTTGCTGCTCCATCAGTTTGTTGAGACGGCTGGAGACTAGATATTGCTTGTTTTCACCGAGCAAAATGCCACAGGCTTTTTCCAGGAACACCCGGAACTGTTCGAAATCCAAATTACCCGTAGACAATGCTGCCGCCTCTAAAATCGTGTTGACTGCCGGGGGCCGAACGCCCCTAGCTGATGTCTGCTGCCTTGATCCGGTCGACTACCCGGGATGCCAGGTCATCAGGACGGAATTTGGCGAGGAAGTCATCGGCACCGACCTTCCTGACCATCGCCTGATTGAATACACCCGACAACGAAGTATGCAGGATGATATGAAGCTTTTGCATGCGAGGGTCGTTGCGGATCTCGGCCGTGAGGGTGTATCCGTCCATTTCCGGCATCTCGATGTCGGAAATCATCATCAGGAACTCCTCCTCCGGCCTCTTGCCCTCGTCGACCAGTTTGCGCAGGTAATCCAGCGCTTGCCGACCGTCGTTCAACGCCACCACTTCAACACCGACCGTTTGCAGGCAACGGGTGACCTGCTTGCGCGCCACCGAGGAGTCATCGACCGTCAGCACGCGCAAGGAGAGCGCCTTGTGCTGGGTCTCGACATCCACCACGCCAGCGGAGATCGCTTCCGGGGTTGGAGCCACTTCCGCCAGCACCTTTTCGACGTCGATGATTTCCACCAACTGGTTGTCGACCCGGGTCACCGCCGTCAGGTAATGATCACGTCCCGTGCCCTTGGGTGGTGGATGAATCTCCTCCCAGTTCATGTTGACGATGCGTTCCACCGAGCGAACCAGGAATCCCTGGGTCTTGGTGTTGTACTCCGTGATGATCACGAAGGGGTTGTTCTTGTCCTTCAAGCCACCGGAACCGGTCGCCATTGCCAGATCAAGGATCGGAATGGTCGCCCCCCGAATATTTGCCACGCCACACACGACAGGACTGGACTTGGGCATCAGCGTCAGTTTGGGGCATTGCAGCACCTCCCGCACCTTGAACACGTTGATCCCATAAAGCTGCTGGCCGTCGAGACGGAACAACAGCAACTCAAGGCGATTCTGCCCCACCAGTTGCGTGCGCTGGTTTACCGAATCCATTACACCAGCCATGCCTGACTCCTACGCCAACGCTAAGTGTTGTTGCGACGCGCCTTCTTCACTAAACGGCACGGCGCTTGCTTTTTATCTGTCATGAACTCAGAACCGACATTATTCCGACGCCTGACCACCCGCTGCCGCCAATGGCTAGGGGTGATGTCGGCTGTTTGCCTGTTCAACGCTGGCAGCCCTGCCCTTGCTGACGCGGTTACCTTGCCTGACATGCTTATCGGCGTCACCCAGGGCTTTCTTGAATTCACCGTAGAGGACTATCTGGCGACCAGTCAAACCCAGGGTCGCTATGAAATCCAGGTAAACCCGCTCGATCCGCGCCTGCGCATGCCGACGTGCGACAAGGAATTGACAGCCACGTTGGAGAGTCCGGCCAAGCCCCTGGGCCGTGTAACGGTCAAGGTTCGCTGTGAGGGAGCATCCCCCTGGACAGTCTTCGTGCCCGCTCAAGTACGCCTGTTTCGCGAGGTCGTCACGACCACCCGGCCACTGCGCCGGGCCGGTGTTATCGAGTCGCAGGACGTCATGCTGCGTGAGCGCGATATCAGCCTGCTTAACCAGGGGTACCTGACTGCCGTGGACCAGGCCGTGGGACAGCGACTTACCCGACCAATGGTCAACGATCAGGTCATCAGCCTGGTGCACATCGAACAAGCGGAAGTGATACGCAAGGGTGACCAGGTGGTGATTACCGCCCGCAGTGGTACGCTCAGCGTGCGAATGCCCGGCGAGGCATTGGCCAGTGGCGGCCTGAGCGAACAGATCCGAGTCAAGAATCTCAATTCCAAACGGGTCATCAAGGCCCAGGTGATCGCACCAGGCCAGGTGGAAGTGTCCATGTAGGATTTACTGTGGGTGAAGAAGTGGCGCCGGCCTCGGCGGTTCCCTAAACTGTGTGCCAGGCACGGCAAGCGCTGGCGCGCGCAAGCTCATTTGATCAATGAGCCTAAAGTTTTTCAGGGAATGGCCGAAAACATGGCAAGCGTCCAAATTCCCAGAGGTTTTTAACATGGTTATCGATTTCAGCCGATTGAACAGCTCCCCGTCAGTCACGGGCAGTACACGTACCAGCGCCGCCAGGGAAACCGCCGAATCCGGCAAACCTGCCGAGCCTGCCTCCGCGGCGGAACAGGCCAGTACCGTCCAGAGCGGGGAGTCGGTACATCTGAGCAATGAGGCGCAACAGTTGCAAAAGATCTCCGATACGCTGCGTGATCAGCCTGTCGTCGACAAATCCCGCGTAGCTGAGTTGAAAGCAGCTATCGCCGATGGCAGCTATAAAGTCGACAGCAACCGTGTAGCCAGCAAACTGCTCAACTTCGAAGCCCAGCGCTAGGCCTAGGCCCGCGCCAGGCTTTTGGACGCTTAAACCCCAAGGCCAGCCATGCACGACACTAATTTACTGCAACTGATCACCGACGACCTTGCTCCAGCGCAACGCTTGCTGGAATTACTGCACACCGAATCCCTCGCCCTGCACGGCCGCGACATGCGGTTGCTGGAAGAAATCCTGGCGCGCAAGCAGGCATTGGTCATCGAACTCGATCAGCATGGCCGCAGACGCAGTGAGATTCTTGCCAGCCTCAACTTGCCAGCCAACCGCAGCGGTCTGGAGCAACTGGCCAGTCAATCGAGCATTGGTCAAGAACTGCTGGTGCAAAGTGATGCGCTGACCGACCTGTTGGCTCAATGCCACGCCGCCAACGCCGACAATGGACAATCGATCCTTGTACAGCAGGCCGCCACGGCCACCCAGCTGAGAATCCTTAACGGCGGTGACCAGCCCGCGCTCTATGACGCCAGCGGATCATTCTCCCGATTAGTGAAACCACGCCCGCTCAGTCAGGCTTGAGCCTGTCGATAAGCCCGCTCTATCAAGACGCGAAACATGATGGCAAAATGCTGCTTGCCGTAGTCAACATTTGTCTGGAGATTGATTAGCCGTGTCCAATGCCTTAAACGCGGAAGATGCTCCGCAGCCACCCAAGGTGCTCAGAACGCCCCTGGAAATCTCCGGCAATTTGCGCCAATTGCTAGACAGCCATGACCCGCTGATCATCACGTTCCACGAGCGCAGCCAGCGCTTCCAGAGCTATCTGGTGGACCTTGATCGTGAGCGCAACATGATTGCCCTGGACGAAATGATTCCCCGCGATGGCGAACGTTTCCTGCTGGCCGGCGAACCCTTCAAAGTCGAAGGTTTTCATGAAGGCGTGCGCATCGCGTGGGAAAGCAATGGCCCGCTGACCATCGACGAATCCAACGGCAGCCGTTGCTACCGTGGCACCCTGCCTGATGAAGTTGTCTACCACCAGCGCCGCAATGCATTCCGTGCTGCCTTGAAATTGGCCCAATTGGTCAACGTCAATCTGGACGGTGAAAAACTCAAGGCGTCGATTAGCGGCAAGCTGCTGGACATCTCCGCCACTGGCTGCAAGTTGCGCTTCGAAGGCGATATCACCGGCAGCCTGCAACTGGGTCAGGTTTACGACCGTTTCAACGCCGATCTGCCTTTTGGCAAAATGACGGCACCGGTTGAACTGCGCTACCTGCACTTTGAAGAAAAGATCTCCACCACTTTCGCTGGCGTTCGTTTCCACAACATGAGCGGACTGGTGCAACGTCAGGTCGAGCGGTTCGTCTACCAGCTGCAACGCGAAGCGCGGCGCTTCGACAAAGACGACTTCTGAGGCAACGCTTCAAGCAAAAACGGGCAGTCCCTTGCGGTGACTGCCCGTTTTTTTTTGACTGAATGTCAGGGCCTGGCCTCGGTAAAACTCTGCTCCCTGCCAGAATCCGGTTCTTGCGGGGGAGGATCGGTTTCCGGTTCGGTTTCCGGACTCGGATCGGCAGGAAGTGGATTCTGCATCTGATCCTGCACCACCTGCTCGTCCACCCTAGGATCCAGGGCCGCCACCAGTGGTGAACTCGACATACTGTCTGGCATGGCGACGTGATGCAGCGGTGCATCGTCCACCTGATGCAAATTCGTCACCGCTTTCGGACGAATTCGCCACACCAGCACCAACGCGAAGAAACTGAAGAATGCATAGAGCATCTGGCTGCCGAACAACTTCATCAGCACGCCCGCCACCAGTGGACCGATGCTGGCGCCAACGCCGTAGGTCACCAGCAACATCGCCGTCAGCGATACCCGTCGATCGCCCTCGACATGGTCATTGGAAAAGGCCACCGCCAACGGATACAGGCAGAACTGGACCAACGAGCAGAGGAAACCGGCAACGAACAGGACTTCCAGCGGCACCCGCTCCATGATCGCCAGCGGCAAGGCAGCCAACGCCAGGCTGAACGCAAAACAGCGAATCAACAGCGCCCGGTCATAGCGATCGGACAACCATCCCAACGGCCACTGCACCAGCAACCCGGCAAAAATGCAGCTACCCATGAACAGGCCGACCTGCTCCGTGGAAAGCCCTTGCTGGGAGGCATACAGCGGTGCCAGACCGTAGAACGAACCGACAATCAGGCCTGCGCCTAGGACGGTACTCAATGACTGTGGCACCCGCTTGATAAAGAACCGCGGCTCCATCGGTGCGGGATGCAAAGGCGCCGGGTGAATCCGTCGGGTCAGGGCCACCGGCACCAGGCAAAGCGTGAAACATAGGGCTACCAGCATCAGCAGTTCCAACCCCAGCCCCGGGTGCATGACCAGAATCAACTGACCCAGCACCAACCCCAGGTAGGAGGCGATCATGTATCCGCTGAACACCAGGCCGCGCTGCTTGGCATCGGCCTGCTCATTGAGCCAGCTCTCGATGACCATGTACTGGCACATCATGCCGAGACCGACGATCACCCGCAGGAACAACCACGCAGGCAACCAGTCTACCAGGCCATGGCCCAGCACCGCGGCGCCGACTATCCCGGCACAGGCCGAGTAGGCCCGAATATGCCCGACCCGGGCTATCAACCGATGGCCGATCTTGCCGCCCAGCACCAGGCCGAAATAGTTGGCAGCCATCAACGCACCGACCCACAGGCTATCGACATGATCGGCAGCCAGGCGCAAAGCCAGGTAAGTACTCAGCAGGCCCGAGCCGATCAACATCATCAGCGACGCGAAATAAAGCGCTCGAAAGGACTTCCAGATTAGGCGCAACGAGCGACTCCTTGCAGTGGGTGACGGGCTATTCAAACGATAGCCCGGTGTCGACATTTCATCAGGCCTGGGCGGCCAGGACACGCCGTTCCCAGGGAGTAATTTCGTCAAGGAAACTGGTCAATTCCAGGGTCTTCGAAGCGACGTAGCCTTCGATGAATTCCTTGCCGAACAGTTCAATTGCCAAATGGCTACGTTTCAGACGCTCAAGCGCTGCATGCAAGGTACAGGGCAATGAAAGTTTATCCGGCACCTGGAACTCACCCTGAACCGGTTCGTCGGGCTCCAGTCGATGCTCGATGCCGTACAACCCGCAGGCCAGGCTCGCTGCGATCGCCAGGTATGGGTTAGCGTCAGCCCCCGGCAATCGGTTCTCGACCCGACGAGCGACCGGCGAGCTGGCGGGGATGCGCAATCCAGCCGACCGATTGTCATGGGACCAGCAGGCATTATTCGGTGATGCAAAGGGATGGCACAAGCGCTGATACGAATTCACGTTGGGTGCAAACAGCGCGGTAAAATCCGCCATGCCGGCTTGCTGCCCCCCTATGAAATGGCGAAAGGCAGCAGTCGGTTGACCGGTTTCGTCACTGAAGACATTGCGCCCCGTGCCGATCTCTATGATGCTCTGGTGAATGTGCATCGAACTGCCTGGCGTGTGCGCCAATGGCTTGGCCATGCAAACCACGATCAGGCCGTGCTTGAGCGCGACTTCCTTGAGTAAATGCTTGAACAGGAATGTCTGGTCTGCCAGCAGCAAAGGATCGCCGTGCAGCAAGTTGATTTCGAACTGACTGATGCCCATCTCGTGCATAAAGGTATCGCGCGGCAAGCCCAGCGCAGCCATGCACTCATACACCTCGCGGAAGAATGGCCGCAGGCCATTGTTGGAGCTGACACTGAACGCCGAGTGACCTTCCTCGCGCCGACCGTCCAAGCCCGTCGGCGGCAGGAAGGGCTGGGTCGAATCGGTATTGGGAGCGAAGACAAAAAACTCAAGTTCAGTCGCCACCACTGGAGCCAGCCCCACCGCCGCGTAACGCGCGATGACAGCCTTGAGCTGGCCGCGGGTCGACAGACTGGAGCTTTCGCCCGTCAATTCATCCGCATCACAGATGGCCAATGCCCGAGGTTGCTGGCTCCAAGGCAAGCGGTGGATCTGCGCCGGATCAGGGACGAGCGCGAGGTCGCCGTCATCGCAACCGTAAAAGCGTGCAGGCGGATATCCGCCCATGATGCATTGCAACATCACTCCCCGCGCCATCTGCAAGCGGCGTCCTTCGAGGAAGCCCTCGGCAGTCATCACCTTGCCACGGGGCACGCCATTCAAATCCGGTGTGACGCATTCGATCTCATCAATGCCCGTCAATCGCTGCGCGAGTGAACCCAGGCCATCGGTTGTCATGACGCAATCCTTGTTTTTACACGAGCCGCGAGCGGCAACTCGTACAAAATAGGCTCCGCGTGTTCAGAATATCAAGCAGGATTCTCAAATATGTAGGCCCCGAGGTTTCAAGGGAGATAGAGCCGGAAGACGCCCCCACCCAAAGGACCGCCATTGCTGATTTCCGTGCGCCCGCCTACGCCGTTACGTTGATGCAGTGCTGCAATCCGACCGGCGAAGTACAGTCCCAGGCCGGTGCTGCCGGTGCTGTGGTTGATGCCCTGCACATACTCGGCCTGGTGTTCGATCATTTGCGCAGGATAGCCTTCACCATCGTCGTTGATGGTCAAGACCAACTGCCCGGCTTCGTCGCTGGCGCTGATCAACACTGCGTGACGGGCATAACGGATCGCGTTGTTGATGCTATTGGCCAGTACCGAAGCGATCAGCTCTCGGTCAAAAAACCCCAGGGGACTCAAGGGATCGACTTCAAACGTGGCGGCAATACCGCGGCTGGCGAACACGTCTTGATGACACGCCAATTGCGCTTCGATGAAATCGTCCAGTTCGTGGTAGGCCGGCTGCAGGGGCATCTGGTTGACGCCCAGTTTGTACAGGCCCAGCAACTGCACCAGCATGCCATTGAGGTGCGCGAACTCGAACTCGATCGCACCCAGCGAAGGAGAGTGCCGGGCAGACGCCGGCAAGCTCGCCAGGCATTGGCTGTGAGCCTGCATCAGTGTGGCCAGCGAGTTCTTCATGTCATGGACGGTGGACGCAATCACCGTCGAGAAATCCAGTGCCTGTTGGTGTTCGTTCATTCGCCAAATGCCTTGTTCTTGAGCTTTTGATAACGCGCAAAACGCGAATCGGTGTCCGGCATCAAGCCGACCATTTTCAGGCAGGCCCGGCATTCCACCAGTTCCTCTGAGGGCACATTGGTATCGGTGCCGTGCAGCAACGCCTGTGCGAGGTTCAGCGCGATGCTGATGTTCTTGGGCTGCAGCGCCAGGGCTTTGCGAAAAATTCCTCGGGCCTGCACCAAGTCACCGGTCTTGTACACGCGCACGCCCTGCCGATTGAGATCGGCTGCAACGTTGCCGGAGTTGAGGATGCTCGGATCATCAGTCAACTTGGCGATGCCCTTCATGACCGCAGGATCGTCGCCGTAAATCTCTGCGCAGTTTTTCAACATCGAAGCGCCCGCATTGGCTTGGCCCAGCATCTGTAATTGCTTGGCCACCAACAGCGCCGCTTCGGCACTCATGAACTGCTCCATGCCATCGAGCCGCATGATGGCTTGCTCAGTCAGCTTTTCCGCCGTTTCGGCGTCGTTGAGCAGCAGGCTGGTCGCCTTCATCAATCGCGCCCTGATTTGCAGACCGGGATCAGACGGGTTCTCCTTTGCCACCGCACTCAGGGTCGTGTTGATTTCCAGGCGAGTGCGGGTATCAAGGCCCTTTTCACTGCCCTTGCTGATCAAGGCATGAGCCAGTCCGAGGTTGCTTTCCGCATCCTTGAAGCGTGACTGGGCGCCTTGGGCAACAGCCTGGCGGTAGGCTTTGGACGCCGTGTCAAAATCCTCATTGGCCATTGCCAATTTTCCCAATTGCGCTTGTCTGCGCACCGCCAGTGGCGACAAGCGAATCGCCTCTTCAAGAACGCGTTGAGCGGCCTTGGTATCGCCTTCGGCAATCAGCACCTCTGCCATGCCATCGTAGAGCGCTGGCATCATCGGAAACACTTTCAGCGCTTTTTCGTAGACAGCTTTTGCCTGGGTGACCTGGCCCCGCTTGAACAGCAACTTGCCCAGTCCGGCAAATGCCCATGGCAAGGGTCGGTCGGCGATGATGCCGTCGTAGAGTCGCTCCAGCACCTCGTTCTGATTGAGGTCACGCAGGGCGTCAGCACGGTAGCGCAAGCACAACGGCGAATAGCGGATGTCCTGTTTGCACAAGGCTATGCAGGCATTGAGCACTTCCACCGGCTTTCCACGGTCGAGGGCCTGCAGTATTGGCTTGAGCAACGTCTTGCGCTGCACCAGTCGCTCCAGGCGTTGAGCCAGACCGGAACGGTTGAAGGGTTTGGTCAGGTAAGCATCAGGCTCGTGCTCCAGGGCGCTGAGCACCATGGCCTGGCTGGTTTCAGCGGTGACCATCACGAATACACTTTCATGACTGATCAGCTTGTCGATCATCAAGTCTTCGAGCACCTGCTGACCGTTCTTCTTGCCATCGCCCAGGTGGAAATCCTGGAGGATGAAATCGTAGGATTTCTGCGAACACATCTTCAGCGCCTGTTCGCCAGTGTCGGCTGTGTCCACATCCTTGACACCCAACTCCCGCAGCATCGACCTGACCGAACTGCGGAAATCCGAGAAATCATCGACGATCAGAAAACTCTTTTGGTGATACGACAGCATCGAAGATTTCCAGGCAATTTAAGAAGAAGAACCGAGAGGCGAATACACGAACAAGATCAGCTTCACTGCCCTTTACGGCGCGCAGATGATAGCGGTTAGCCATTAGTCATCAAGGGGTTTTTCTCGAAACCGTGATGACTGTTGACGCGGCGAGATATAAAGCTCGCTGCGACCTAAGGGTTATCGGCCGGCAGTCGCATTCTCTTGAAGCGAGGGGAGTGGAATTGAGCGGTTTGCTTCATGGTGGTAGGAGCGAACATGCTCCGGGTGGCGTTTCGACGGTGGGCGTTAACGATAAGGCTGGGGCCTCATATTCCGTGGCGCTCTCCGGTTCTTCGCGAGCATGCTCGCTCCTACAGGGGGGGGTTAGCGATGGCCACAAAGACAAAACCCCTACCTGCATGCGCAGATAGGGGTTTTGGAATTTAATCTTGACGATGACCTACTCTCACATGGGGAAACCCCACACTACCATCGGCGATGCATCGTTTCACTTCTGAGTTCGGGATGGGATCAGGTGGTTCCAACGCT
>NZ_NOIO01000039.1:0-44513 GCF_014596605.1 Pseudomonas sp. PSB11 | reverse complement strand
GATGGTGCGGGAGGCAATCTTGATCTACAACCAGGAGCGCCCGCACCTGTCTTTAAAATACAAAACGCCCGATGCGGTGCATCGGGCGCTGGGTGAAATAGATGTAAACCTATTTCAGGACTAGACACTCTGGCTTTGATCGTTCCCTGTAGGAGCGAGCATGTCGAATCGTCGCACCGTCGCGATGGTCGTTAACGATAACGCTGGAAACCTGACACCCCGCAGCGCACTCAGGTTCATCGCGAGCATGCTCGCTCCTACAGGGGGGAGTCAGTTGATCGGCTGGGAGGTGATCGACCATTGGGGATCCAGCGGGCCGATCATCTCCAGCAGCCGTTTGTAACCGGTACGCAAGATGCGCCACTCGCCTTCCAGCTTGACGTAGCAATCCTCATAGATCGCGCTGCCGTTAAGCAGGGTCTGCTCATCGAGGTTGATGAACACGTCGTTGAGGTACCACAGGCCAGTGGCCTCATCACCGTTGACCGCAATTTCCGGGGTGTGGCCGTTGTGCATGCCGAAACGGCGGTTGGTAAAGCTGGTGCGGTAGAACTCGATAGCCTCTTCTATCCCGTTGAGTTCGAACTGGTAAGTCGGGCTGTCGAATCGGACCTTCACGTCGGGTGAAAGGATGCTGCGCAACAGCTCGAGGTTGCAGGTATCGACACCACGAAAGTAGCGGGCCTTGAGCTGTTTGATCTGCTCGATGGCAACGAGATCCAGCATGTTGGTAATCTCCAGGGGGAGGGCCACACGGGCTTCGCATGGCCGTCGCAAAAGAGGCGACGTTCACGTCGCCTTGAAGGGTTCAGCAGGGCAGGAAGTGGCCGCCGTTGACGTCCAGTTGCGCGCCGGTAATGGCCTTGGCGTAGTCGCTCGCCAGGTACAGCGCGGCCATGGCGCAATCACTGTCTTCAGGAATCTTGCGCAGCGGAATCTGTTGGGCGATCTGCTCGACCAGCGACTCCATCGGCACCCCCAGGCGCTTGGCTTCGCTCTCGAAGTAGCCAATCACCGGCGCGCCCCACATCCAGCCCATGAAGGTGGAGTTGACGCGGATGCCGAACGGGCCTAGATCCTGGGCCAGGTACTGCACGGCAGTTTTCAATGCGCCTTTGGAGACGGCATAGCCCGATTCAAGCTGGTTGGGGGTGCGGGTGGCCATGGTGTTGATCATGACGATGCTGCCCGACTTCTGTTTCTTCATTTGTGGCAGCACGGCCTGGGTCATGTGCAGGGTGCCGAACAGGTTGACGTCCATCGCGCTTCGCCAGTCGTCCATGGCCGATGCGCTGGAGGTGCCCCAGGCGCCATGGGCGTAGGCGGAGTTGATCAATACGTCGATCCGGCCGAAGTGCTCGGTCGTCAGGTCGGCGAGCGTCTGGCACTGTTCGGGCTGGGTGATGTCGGTGGGGACTTTCAGGATCGGGGTGCTGTAGCCAGCGTTGCGCACCGCTTGTTCGGCCTGATCGAGCTTGGCCGGCGTACGCGCGGCCAACACCACGGCCTTGGCCTGGTACTCCGCGGCACGCACGGCCAGCTTGATGCCCAGGCCAGGACCGATACCGGAAATGATGACGACTTTGTCTTTGAGCAACATGGCAATTACCTTCTTATTGTTTTGGTCGGGGAAGGGCGTTCAGGAGCGACTGGCGTGTAGTTCTTCGGCGCGGCGTTTCAGGTCCAGGGCCATCTGGTCGAAGCCGATTTTTACCCAGGCACCGTGTTCACGCATGATGGTGTCCTGGTTCAGGCCCAGGAAAATGTCAGTGGTGAAATAGCTGCAGCGGTTGGCATCGATGGCCTTGATGTACTGGTCGCGGCGGGCGGCGTCCATGTTCTCGGGAACGGGGCGCTGCTCCCACGACAACAGCTGCTCGGGGTCGCAGGCCACGAGGTACTCGAAGACCGGGACGGTCTCGCCGGTATCGGGAGTCAGTACCTGCATATGCACTTCGTCGCCGATCTGCAGGCCACAGCGGATGCTCGGACAGAAGCTGTTCCACAGGTGGTAATTGTCCAGGTCAACGAGCACTTCCCAGACCACTCGGGCGGGGGCGTCAATTTCCACTGTGTGGGAGGTCACTATGTTTTCGGCTCTTGCCATGACGGTCTCCTGTCGTGCGTTCAGTTGATGGGGCGGGAAGTGATCTGCAGGTGTTCGCTCAAGGGCTGGATCGTCTCGAGCAGGGTTTCGTAACCCGTCTGGGCGATCATCCAGCGCTCGCCGCGCTTGATGTAGCGATCCTGGTAGATGGCGCTGCCATGCATGTGGGTGTTGTCCTCGAGGTTGATGAACACGTAGCTCAGGTACCAGAGCGCCGTGGCCTGATCGCCGCTGACTTCGATTTCCGGGGTGTGACCGTTGTGGGTAGCCAGGCGGGTCTTGGTGAACGAGGTGCGGTAGAAGTCCAGTGCATCGCCCAGTCCGTTGACGTGGAACTCGTAGGCCGGGCTCTTGAACGAAAGGGCTACGTCCTCGGTGAGCATGTCTTGCAGCATCGAGAGGTTGCAGGTGTCGATGGCGCGGAAATAGCGCGCCTTGAGCTGCTTGATCAGCTCGATTGCTTCTAGATCCAACATGGAAAGCCTCCTTGTGGGCTACTCACTCGCTGAGTTGGTATTCACTGGTTTGGATGCAGTCAATTTTCTCGAAGTCGATGAACTGGCTGGTCGATTCGTACATGGCCTGCTGGCGCTTTGCGCAGGTGTCCGGATCACCAAGGGCTGCGAAGAACCCCTGCTGATTGCCAATGGCTTCGGGCGGGAAGTTTTCTTCGACAATGGCGTGCAGCACCGGCGCGCCGAAGGACAGCGAGCGCACCACGGTGTTCTGTCGGTAGCCGAAAATCGATTGCAGGGGATAGGCCTTGGGCCCGTGTCCGTTGCGCCAGGTGTCGTGCCATTGCTCGTAGCTCAACCGGTGGGGCTTGTGTAGCAGGGCCACCTGATTCATGCCGGGTGTGCGCTCGCCAAGTGGCACCCGGTACTGAGCGGCGCGAGCCTGGCGTTCTTCGGGGTAGGGCTCGGATTCCACCACCAGATAAGCCTCCAGGCGGCGGGTCTGCGGCGCCACGATTGCCTGGATGGCGGGCCATTGCGAGGCGCTGTCCAGCCACAACGAAAGCAGCCCGTCCAGCGGCACGGCGCTGTTGGTGATGCGCTGTGCGTGGGCAGCGGCCACCGCCTCATCGACCACCATGACACGGATATTTTTGGCGCCGGCACGAGCCAGTTCGTCGTGTAGGCCAAGCAAATCCGCACGCCATTGCCCGGCGCTCGGTTGTGTCGGCTTCCACAAGGTCAACATGATTTTTTCCATGGTTACTCCAGCCCTTGTTCAGTGATTGATGCTCAGGTGACGGGCGCGATATTCGCGGTAGTCCTCGGTCATTTGCGCCTCGTTAAGACCGAAGCGCTCCAGGCTGTAGTCATGGCTGGCGCGTTTTTCCCGGCTGTTTTGCGACAGCCAGGCCTGCGCGTCGGCGCGGGCTTTATCGGTAAACGGCAGACCGGCAAAGGCATAGACCTTCTCCAGCACGTGCAACGGCTGGGTCACGGTGTCGGCGAAGTTGATGTCGAGAAAACGCTCGGCAGCGTGTTGATCACGAACCTGCATGGTGTGACGGATGCCTCGCGCCATGCGGCTGTTCCACTGCTCGCCGGCGGCTTTCGGATCCGGGTCGTCGCTGTACATCTGCCACAGGGTATGGGCCATGCTGGCCATCGAGGGGATCGTCTGGGCCGGTTCGCGGTGGGTCAGAATCACCTGGGCCTTGGGGAAGATATCCAGGAGCAAATGCAAGGTGTGCAGGTGCTGCGGCGCTTTGAGCAGCCAACGCTGGCCCATCGGTTCACCCCGTTGTTGTTTCTGCCACTGCAGGAACTGCAACATTTTTTTCAGCTGGGTGTAGACCGGGCGCTGGTCCTGCCGGTCCAGCCAGCGGGTGTAGCTGGGCACATTGACGTAGGCGTCCATGGCGCACATGAACGAGTGTTCCATGAGCATGAACTCTTCGTCGCAGAGCATGGCGTCCAGAGGGTGGATCGCCAGGATCTGCGGAATGACTTCGGCCATCAGGTCGACCTCGGCCTTGGCCTGGGCAATGCGCTTGGCCGGCACCGCCAGGGTTTCGTCGGCCAGCGGTGCCGGAAAACGCGTCTCCCACCAGGCGGCCGAGTAGAAGCGCGGGTCGACCGCCAAGGTGCGCTGGAGCATGGTGGTGCCGGTGCGCGGCAGGCCCACGATGACCAGCGGATCGTCGATCGCTATCTCGGTTATTTCCGGATAACGGCGCAGGTAGTCCTCCATCACCAGGCGGTTGACCAGTTGCCCCACCAGCCGTTCTTCCAGCAAATACAGGCCGGACGGTGACAGCCGGGCTTCGGCGGCCAGCGCAACCAGCAGCGCCTGCAAGGACTCGCGATAGTTGTCATCGCCAAAATCGCTCAGGCCGTTGGCGCGCGCGATGGCGCTGGCCAACAGGTTTTCCACGGTCAGGTCTTCAATGCCAGTGCGCGCGTTCATACGACCTCCGCCACGGCAGACACGTTTACAACGCGAGTGGTGGGGTGGCATTGCTCCTGGGCGCCGACCCAGCGCAGGCACAGGGTGCCTTGGCGTACGCCGGCGGTTTGCAGCCAGTTGCTTACCCCGGGGTCGAGCTCGCTGAGAACCAGGGTCACACCGCCGTTGTCGTCGTAGCGGGCCTGGTGTTTGTTGAAGCAGATCTGGTGGTAGCGGTAGTCCAGCGATTCCATCCAGTAGTTGTTGATCTGCAAGTTCCAAAAGTCGCAGTCCGGCACCTTGTCGATGTGAATCACCAGCGCCTCGTTCTCGGCCAGCGCCCAGTGCGAGTGGTAGTAGAAGATGTTTGGATCGCCGCCCACGGACTGACAGAGCGCCTGGTCGGCCGGAGGCAGTTGATTGCTGTGCGGCAGGTAGCTTTGGCTCCAGTCGGCGAACAGCCTGGCGGTGTTCTCGACGAAGCTCGATACCCGCGCCAGGCCCTGTTGGAATGTCGCCGGATCAAGGGCCTGGGGCTTGCTCTCGGTGCCGATGCGCTCAATGCTCAGCTTGGCCGGCACTTCACTGCGACGGTCAAGAAACGTCTGGCGCACGATCAGGGCATTGGTGGCTTCTTCCATCTTCAGCCAGTTGCCCGGTTGCGGCTCGGTGCTGAGGATGATTTCGAAATGGCCCTGGGCATCGACCTGCAGTTGGCTGGCGTCGACGAAGCCGGTCTGGATCAAGGTGCCGTCGGTTTCGTAACCGCCTTTCTGGGTGCCAAAGCTCAGGTAGGCGACGCTGCCGCGCTGGCCTTTGATGCGGTATTGCAGCGTGCCGTCCAGGCGCGAGTACTCGTAGAGGTTGTCCGGGTTGTCGGCACCAATCTTCGCGGTCTCGTGGGAAGTCTTGAAAAAGCTGGGAAAGGCCGGGTCGGCAAACTCGATGTGCATCTCCAGGCCGATGCGCAGCAGGCGTGTGAGGTAGCGGAAACCTTCGGCGCGGGTGGCTGCATCGGCTGGTGCTTCGGGGCGCAGGATCTGCTCGCCGCAGCGCTTGAGGTGATCGCAGAAGGTGGCCCAGGTCTGGCCACTCAACAACTGTTGTTCGTCAATAGAGCTGATTGTCATTGTTAGACTCTCTTGATTAGGCGAGCACCGCCGCAGGGTGCTCGCTGGATGCCCGGCGAACCGGGCGTCGGGGCTAGAGTTCCTTGCCGATGAAGCCGCGCTCGATCAGCACCTCGATGATCCGGTCCACTGCACCCTCGGGCGTCAGCTTGCTGGTCTGGATATGAATGTCCGGCTTGCTCGGCACCTCATAAGGCGAGTCGATACCCGTGAAGTTTTTCAGCTCGCCGCGGCGGACTTTCTTGTACAGGCCCTTGGGGTCACGCTCTTCGGCCACGGCCAGCGGCGTATCGACGAAGATCTCGATGAACTCGCCTTCCTGCAGCAGCCCACGCGCCATCTCGCGTTCGGAACGGAAGGGCGAGATGAAGGCGGTCAACACGATCAACCCGGCATCCACGAATAACTTGGACACCTCGGCTACCCGGCGGATGTTTTCCACGCGGTCGGCGTCAGTGAAGCCCAGGTCGCGGTTCAAGCCGTGACGCACGTTGTCGCCGTCGAGCAGGTAGGTATGGCGGCCGCGGGCGTACAGGCGGGTTTCCAGGAGGTTGGCAATGGCCGATTTGCCGGCCCCCGACAAACCGGTGAACCACAGCAGCACCGGCTGCTGGCCCATCTGTTCGGCGCGAGCCTTCTTGTTCACATCCACGTGTTGCATATGGATGTTCTGCGAGCGGCGCAGGGAGAACTCGATCAGGCCGGCACCGACGGTGGCGTTGGTCAGGCGGTCGATGAGGATGAAGCTGCCGGTTTCCCGGTTGTTCTTATAGGCATCGAAAGCGATCGGCTGGCTGGTGAACAGGTTGCACACGCCGATCTCGTTCAACGCCAGTTCCTTGGCCGCCAAGTGCTCCATGGTGTTGACGTTGATCTTGTACTTGGGCGCCGCCAAGGTGACCGACAGTGTCTTGCCGCCGATCTTCATCAAGTACGGGCGGCCGGCGAGCATCGCCTGTTCGTGCATCCAGACCAGGCTGACCTGGAACTGGTCGGCGACGCTGGCCGGGTCTTCGGCGGTGGACAGTACATCGCCGCGGCTGCAATCGACTTCGTCGGTCAGGGTGAGGGTGATGGACTGCCCGGCCACGGCTTGTTGCAGGTCGCCATCGAGGGTAACGATGCGCGAGATCCGGCTCTCTTGCCCGGCGGGCAAGACACGGACGCGGTCACCGGGGTGGATCACGCCGCTGGCG
This sequence comes from Pseudomonas sp. PSB11, assembly GCF_014596605.1. NCBI lineage: Bacteria > Pseudomonadati > Pseudomonadota > Gammaproteobacteria > Pseudomonadales > Pseudomonadaceae > Pseudomonas > Pseudomonas sp. PSB11. The sequence continues at coordinate 37,680 of NZ_NOIO01000039.1, read as the reverse complement.
ATGGTCCCGGTGAAACCACGGAAATCCAGGTTGGGGCGATTGACCCATTGCACCGGCATGCGGAACGCCAGTTTCTGCTGGTGCGCCTCGTCGATCTCAACGGTTTCCAGATAGCCCATCAACGTGGTGCCGCGGTACCACGGCATGTGCTCGCTCTGCTCGGTGATGTTTTCACCGCGCAGCGCGGACATCGGGATCGCGGTGAAATCCTGCAGGTTGATCTGCTTGGCGAAGGCGCGATAGTCATCGACGATGGCGTTGTAGACTTTCTCCGAGTAGTCCATCAGGTCCATTTTGTTGACCGCCAATACCACCTTGCGAATACCGAGCAGCGAGGCGAGGTAGCTGTGACGCCTGGATTGGGTCAGTACACCGCGTCGGGCATCGATCATCACCACGGCCACGTCGGCCGTGGAGGCGCCGGTCACCATATTGCGGGTGTACTGCTCATGGCCCGGGGTGTCGGCAACGATGAACTTGCGCCGGTCAGTGGAGAAAAAACGGTAGGCCACGTCGATGGTGATGCCTTGCTCGCGCTCGGCGGCCAGGCCATCCACCAGCAGGGCAAAGTCCAGTTCGCCACCCTGGGTGCCGTCTTTTTTCGAGTCGGCCTCAAGCGCTTCCATCTGGTCTTCGAAGAGCATTTTCGAATCGTAGAGCAGGCGTCCGATCAGGGTGCTCTTGCCATCGTCGACGCTGCCGCAGGTGATGAACCGCAGCAGGCTCTTGTGCTCGTGGGCCTTGAGGTATTGGCCGATATCCTCGGCAATCAGGTCAGATACGTGTGCCATCAGAAATACCCCTCTTGTTTTTTCTTCTCCATCGATGCGGACGAGTCGTGGTCGATCATTCGCCCCTGACGCTCGGACGTGCGGGTCAGCAGCATTTCCTGAATGATCTTGGGCAGGGTGTCGGCGTCGGATTCGACGGCACCGGTGAGCGGGTAGCAACCCAGGGTGCGGAAGCGCACGTTGCGCATCATCGGCACTTCACCCGGGTTGAGCGGCATGCGATCGTCATCGACCATGATCAGCATGCCGTCACGTTCGACCACCGGGCGCGGCGCGGCGAAGTACAGCGGTACGATCGGGATGTTTTCCAGGTAGATGTATTGCCAGATGTCCAGCTCGGTCCAGTTGGACAGGGGGAAGACGCGAATCGACTCGCCTTTGTGCTTGCGCGTGTTGTACAGGTGCCAGAGTTCCGGGCGCTGTTTCTTCGGGTCCCAGCGATGCTGGTCGGAGCGGAAGGAAAAAATCCGTTCCTTGGCCCGGGATTTCTCCTCGTCACGACGGGCACCGCCGAAGGCCGCGTCGAAACCGTAGTGATCCAGCGCCTGTTTCAGGCCCTCGGTCTTCATGATATCGGTGTGGATCTGCGACCCGTGCTTGAACGGGCTGATGCCCATTTCAATGCCTTCGGGGTTGATATGGGTCAGCAGGTCCACGTTGAGCTTGGCCACCATTTGATCGCGGAAGCGATACATCTCCTGGAACTTCCAGGTGGTGTCGACGTGCAGTAATGGGAAGGGCGGCTTGGCCGGGTAGAAGGCCTTCATCGCCAGGTGCAGCATGACCGCACTGTCCTTGCCGACGGAGTAGAGCATGACCGGGTTGTCGGCTTCGGCGACAACCTCGCGCATTGCCTGGATGCTCTCGGCCTCCAGTCGTTGCAGGTGGGTAAGCGTCATAGATTTTCCTCTCGCTTTTTGTTGTTGTCGTTTATCAACGTACAACTGCTGCGATTCGGACTTATGCGCGACTTGATGTTTTAACATCAGGCGCAACATCTGCAGCATGGGGTCGCGGGGCCGGGCAGGGACGATGGTCGTTGGCACATCGTCATGGCTGACGTGCGCGGCTTGCTGATTGATCTGGGTCGCCAGTTCGCGGGCACCGCTGAGCATTGCGCTGGCTTGCGGCAGATGGAACAGATGCAGCCGTTCAGCGCGTTCGCCGGCCCAGGTGATAAAGGTCGCGGCGCGCTGCCAATGCATGCCCGAGAGCAGGGCGAAGACTTTGCGTTCGGCCGAGCAACACAGGCGGTCGAAGAACCCTTCCAGGTGGGGGGCGCGCAACCCGTCTTCGTAAGGCAGCCAGAGCACCTTGCCGCGATTGCTGACCGCGCGTAGCACCCCGTAACTGAGCTTGCCCTGGTCGTTGCGCGCACCGTAGTCATCGATCCAGTGGATCTCGCCGTTCTGCGTACGCGCCTGTTCGAGAATGTCGCGGTAGGTGCTGCGGTACCAGCGCTGCACCGCCAGCGAAGCATTGGCGACACGCTTGGCCGGGCGCTCGGCATTGAGCTGCCAGCGTTGCAGATAATGGGCGGCGGTGCGTTCTGGCAGGTCGATATCGTGCAGACGCTTGACCAATGCCTGCATCGCTTCCAGTTGCCAGAGCCGGAACGGCAGCTGGTGCCGTTCCGGCAGCGTGCTGACCAGCAATTGGTAAATATTGCGTTCTTGTTCGGCGCTGAGACTGCGGCCTTCACCTTGCTTGCGCCCACGTTCGCGTACGGGCACGGCGCTCCAGCCACCGGCTTGCCACGCCTTGTAGGCAGAGATGATGGTTGGCGATGAGAGCCCGGTGTCCTGGCTGATGGTCTTGAGCGTGCTGCCGCCGATGCGCAACTGCACGGCACGCAGGCGCAGCTGGTTGATCTGCGCAACGGATAACTGATTGCCGTGGGACACGGGAACTCCTGTTAAACATCCATTTGCTGAGTGGCGGGGCTGTAGATGTCTGTACTGTTCCCGGATCCGCAAAACGGCGCATAGGCCGAACGGACCATACGAAGAACAAAAAACAGGAGAATTCCCATGAACGACTCAATGACTGTTCTGCTTGAAGACGTCATCGGTATTGTTCGCGCAGCGGGCGAGCTGGTGATGGAGGTGTATCGCTCGGATTTCGAGGTGCGCGGGAAAGTCGATGCTTCGCCGGTGACCGAGGCTGACGAGCGCGCCGAGGCGCTGATTCTGCAGGCCTTGGCTGCACGCACGCCGCAGATCCCGGTGATTTCCGAAGAGGCCGCCGCTGCCGGCCAGGTGCCGGAGGTGGGGCGGCGGTTCTGGTTGGTGGACCCGCTGGACGGCACCAAGGAGTTCATCAATCGCAATGGCGAGTTCACCGTCAATATCGCCCTGATCGATAACGGTGAACCGGTGCTCGGGGTGGTCCTGGCGCCCGCGCTGGACCGACTGTTTGCCGGTGCCCGTGGCTACGGCGCCTTTATCGAACAGACGGGAGAGCGCCAGGCAATTCACTGCCGAACGGTGTCGCAGGAGGGGCTGGACGTGGTCGCCAGCCGCTCCCATGGCGATGCCGAGGCATTGGACAAATTCCTCGACGGGCGTCAGGTGCGTTCACTGAAAAGTGCCGGTTCATCGCTGAAGATTTGCCTGGTGGCTGCTGGCGAGGCAGACCTTTATCCGCGCCTGGGGCGCACCATGGAGTGGGATATCGCCGCGGGGCATGCGGTGCTTGTCGCGGCCGGTGGGCAGATTCGCACCCTTGCCGGCGACGCGCTGCGTTATGGCAAGCCCGGCCTGGACAATCCGCATTTTTACGCACAGGGTCTGTAGATCGCCGGGCATTGGCGAATGTAGTCGTTCCCCCCTGTAGGAGCGAGCATGCTCGCGAAAAACCCGAGGGCGCCTCGGGGCATCTGGTTAACGCGTTATCGTTCACGACCATCGCGACGGTGCGACGATTCGACATGCTCGCTCCTACAGGGTAGGCCGGGGCGCAGGATGTCGCGGCAGCCCTGCTCGTGACTGATGTCCATGCGCCGATGGGCAATACGCCAGCCCTTCGGCGTGGATACCCAGCGATCGTGGTATTCGGCCAGGGATTCATAGGTCATGTCCTGCAGGCTGCCGGCGCCGCGATGCGCGGCGCGCACGTACACGCGGCTCTCGATGGCCGAATCGCTGGCATCGACCAACAGGTTGCCAAGCAGATGTTGGGAAGGCCCGCAACCCTCCAGATGCGCACGGATCATGGCGACAATCGGCTCACGTCCTTGAATGCGATGCAAGCCGCCATAGTCGGCTGTGGCGTCTGCCAAAAAAACATCATCCATGGCGGACCAGTCGCGCTGGTCGCAGGCACGGGCATAGCGGGAAAGAACCACATTGAGCTCGCGCTCAAGCAGCAGATCGTTGATGTCCATCTTGCCTCCCTTTGCTTTCGGTTTTCCGGCTCTTCGGTTGACCCGATGCTCGGCCCGCCGCGGGTTTCCCTCATCGTCCGTTCAGACCACTTGTGCCTACATCAACAAATGCCCGCGCAAGTCCCCCATCATGTCCAGGTGCGAATAGTCACGAAAGCTGAACCGCCAGACCCCGTCGACACGTTCGAACTCATCCAGGTAGCGCCCGGCGGCGATGGGTTGCAGGGGGAGAGTGTCGGTGGCCTGCAGCACGGTGTAGCAGGCGCGAACCGTGGCGGTCCCGCAGGTTTCGTCGATGTCGATGATGGGGTTGCTGATGACGTGTCGGGTGCGCGGTGTACCGCAGGGGTAGAGCTTGATGCGTTGCTGCCAGATGCCCAGCAAGGCGGTGTGATCGATGCACTCGTCCTGGCTGCTTACCTTGATACGGGCGTGACGAAACAGCTCGGCGGCCTCGAACAATTGGCCGCTGTCCAGGTATTCGGCGTAACGGTAGAGCAGGTTGCTGATCTGTACGGCGCTCATGGCAATCCTCATGAAAAAAAGCCGCTGGAACCTGGCGAGGTTGCAGCGGCGTGATGGTGCGCGAAAGGCTCAGGCCGTCACGGCACGGCACGGACCGGTGCAAGGGGCGTAGCCGGGCTCTTCATCTGTTGGCGATAACGCGGCAGCGCAAGGGCCAGGAATACGCTGGCCAGCATCAGCATGGACACCGACGACGCCAAGGCGTAACGCAGGGATTCACTGCCCAGGGTCGGCACGAAGAAATCGCTGAGCATGCCGACGAACAGCGGCCCGATACCGACGCCCAGCAGGGTCATCGACATGACGAAAATGGCCGTGGCCTGGGCCAGTCGTGTGGCCGGGAACAGATGGGTGATCGCGCTCAGGCACGGTGTTGCCCACCACACACCGAAAAAGGCGAACGCGCTGTAGAACAGGAACGCCTGGGGTACCGCGATGTTGCCGATATGGAATGCCGTGCCTTGGGGCCAGAGGAAGTACGCCAGGGCGAAGGGAATGCTGATCAGCGTACCCAACAACGGCACGCCGATTTGCCAGCCGACATCGCGACGCGCCATGCGGTCGGTAACCATGCCGCACAGCAGGGTGCCGAAGGTCGCACCGGTACCTCCCACTACACCGACCAGGAATCCGGCTTCCTGCAGGTTGAGACCGTGGGAGCGGATCAGGAAACTCGGGCTCCAGGTGCCAATCGCGTAACCGGCAATCGCCGCCGCGCCGCCGGTGAGTACCAGGCACAGGAACGAGGGCATGCGAAACAGCTCGACCAGGGTCTTGAGCCAGCCATCCTGTTGCATCGCGAGATGGGCCTGCGGCACTACGCGCTTGGGCGTGCGCACGGTCAGCAGCAAAAGCAGGCCCAGGAAGATCCCGGGTGCGCCGATCAGCAAGAAGGCGTAGCGCCAACCGTGGTGCTGGGCAATCCAGCCACCCAGGCCCAAGCCAACGATCGCCCCCAGGCTGGAACCGAGCATCAGCACCGACAGGGCAGTGGATCGGCGGTTCGCCGGGTACAAATCCGAGACCATCGCCACCGAAGGCGCCGTACCGCCAGCCTCGCCGACCGCCACGCCGATCCGCGCCAACACCAGGGTCAGGAAGTTGCCGGCCATGCCGCACAGCATGGTCATCAGGCTCCAGGCGATGCAGCTGAAGGCGATCACCGGTTTGCGCCCGATGCGGTCTGAGAGGCGCCCCAGCGGGAAGCCGAACACGGTGTAGAACACCGCGAAGGTCACCCCCGAGAGCAAACCGATGCCAGTATCGGAGATGCCGAATTCGAGCTTCACCGGCTCAATCAGAATCGCCATCAACTGGCGGTCGATGTAGTTGAACACGTAGATGCTGGCGAGCACGAACAACGCATAGTGCGTTCGCCATGTCACGGGGGTGGATTGGTTCACTGCGGGTGCTCCCGGTTTTGTTCTAGTTGTCGCGATGCTGGGCTTGCTGTGGTTTTTTCTCATCGTCCGTTCAGACCATCTTAACGGTCGTACACAAATCATCCGTAGAAACCTGGCTTGCCGGCGAAGAACGATAACGCGGTTCACCAGATAAACCGCAGCGCTCCGTTCGCCGGCAAGTCGGATCGCCGCACCGCTGGCTCCTGCGGATAGCGAACCTAGTCTTGTCGGACGATGTTTCGCCCGCGCTCACGATCAATCATTCAGCCCATATCCGCTGGTGTGCCAGCGCTTGCCCACGCTGTGGCAAGCCCTCAGGCAACCAGAACACAATAAGAAGCTGAGGAATTGCAATGAGCGTCTTGTTCGAGCCGGTCGCCCTGGGCGAACTGCAACTGGCCAACCGCATTGTCATGGCCCCCATGACTCGCAGTCGCGCCCTTGCCGATGCGGTGCCCGGCAGCGCCATGGTCGAGTACTACCGCCAGCGTGCCAGTGCCGGGTTGATCGTGGCGGAAGGCACCGCGCCGTCCGCCAGCGGCCTGGGCTATTGCCGCACCCCAGCCATCTACACCGGCGAACAGATCGCCGGCTGGCAGCAGGTCACCGAGGCGGTGCATGCCGAGGGTGGGCGCATCGTCCTGCAACTGATGCACGTCGGCCGCGCCGCCAGCCGCCACAACAAGCCGACATGGGCCGCCACGGTGGCACCTTCGGCGCTGCGTGCGCGCACCCAGGTGTTCAGCGATGCCGCGGGCCTGGTGGACACCGACGAGCCACAAGCGCTGACCTTGCAAGGCATTGGCGATGTGATCGAAGACTATCGCCAGGCCGCGTTGAATGCGCGTCAGGCCGGTTTCGACGGTGTCGAGCTGCACTGCACCAGCGGTTATCTGCCGATGCAATTCATGGCCTCCGGCAGCAACCAGCGCAGGGATGCCTACGGCGGTGACGCGAAGGGGCGGGTGCGTTTTGCCAAGGAAGTGATCGAAGCCATGGCGACTGCGATCGGCGCCGGCCGCGTTGGCTTTCGCCTGTGCCCCGGCAACCCCTACAACGACATCGACGACCGCGATCCGGCCGAGACAGCGGCCGCCCTGTGTGAAGCCGTGGCGCCGTTGGGCCTGGCGTACCTGCACATCATGCGCTCACCCCTGGCTGACCTCGATGCCTTCGCCCTGGCGCGCCGGCACAGCCCCCATGCGTTGATTCTCAACGATGGTTTCGACGGCCTTTCGGCCAGCGCCGCTCTCGCGTCGGGCGAGGGGGCTGCCGTGTCGTTCGGTCGTCACTTTATTGCCAACCCCGATCTGGTGGAGCGCTTGAAGCGGGGTCTGCCGCTCAGTGGTTTCGACCGCAAGACCCTCTACACGCCAGGCCCGGCCGGCTACTCGGATTACTCCGCCTATCAAGCGATCGCCCAGGAGGTGGCGCAATGAACCTGAACGACCTGACCGGCGTCCTGCCGACCCGCCCCGTGCCTCGGGAGCAAACCCAGGCCCTGCTTGACCAGCGTTCGGCCGCCGCCGGGCTGATCAAGCCGAACGATCGCTACACCCTGGCCGACCGTCTGGAACACCAGGCGCGTCAACAGGGCGACCGCCCGTTCCTGATCTACAACGAGCAGACCTTGAGCTACTTGGAGGTCGATGCGCGGGCCAATCAGATGGCCCACACGTTTTATGCCAATGGCCTGCGTGCCGGCGATGTCTGCGCCCTGGCCATGGAAAACCGCCCCTCGTTCTTCTGCACCTGGTTTGGCCTGGTCAAGCTCGGGGTGGTGGTGGCCTTCATCAACACTCAGGTCAACGGCCGTCCGCTGCTGCATGCGTTGCAAACCACCGACGCCAAGGCGCTGGTGATCGGTGAAGAATGCCTGGCCAATATCCAGGCCACCGAAGGTTTTCCGGACCTGCCGTGCTGGCTGATACGCGACGCGGAAAATCCTTGGAGTGGCCCGCTGCCCAAGGGCGTCGACGGGCATTTCGATGCGCGCCTGGAGAAAGCCCCGCGCACGCCGTTTCCCCGCGATATCCGCGCACACATCGAAGCGCAGGCCGCGACCCTGCTGATCTTCACCTCGGGCACCACCGGCTTGCCCAAGGCGGCGCGCTACAGTCATATGCGCTGGATGTCCTCGGGCGATGTGATGGAGGTCACCCTGCAAGCTACCCGCGAGGACGTTTTCTATTGCTGCCTGCCGCTGTACCACGGCGCCGCGGCCACGTCGGTGACCTCTACCGCGTTGCGGGCCGGTGCGGCCATCGTGGTGCGTCGCAAGTTCAGCGTGCGCGAGTTCTGGAACGACGTGGCGCGTCATCAGATCAGCATCTTCCAGTACATCGGCGAGATCTGCCGCTACCTGCTCAACCAACCCGTGCGAGCGGGCGAGCGCGAGCACAGCCTGCGCTGCATGCTCGGTGCCGGTTTGTCCCCCGATTCCTGGCAACGCTGGCTGGAGCGTTTCGGCCCGATCCAGGTGTTCGAGGGTTGGGGCGCCACCGAGGCCAATGCCGCGGTGATCAACGTCGACAACTATTTCGGTTCTTGCGGGCGCGTGCCGGACTGGAACAAGACCAACCTGCGGCTGGTGCGCTACGACATCGAAAACGACTGCCACCCACGGGACGAAAACGGTTTCTATCAGCTCTGCGAAGTGGGCGAGGTTGGCGAGGCCATGGGCTTTATCGTCGATCACCCTGAGATCGGTGGTGGGCGTTTCGAGGGTTACACCTCTGCGGAGGCGACCGAGAGCAAAATCCGTCGCAATGTATTTCGCGAGGGCGATGCCTACTGGAGTTCTGGCGATTTGCTGCGCGAGGATGCCAACGGTTACTGCTATTTCGTCGATCGCATCGGCGATACCTATCGCTGGAAAAGCGAGAACGTTTCGACCCTCGAAGTGGCGGACGCCCTGGGCGACCTGGCGGGCCTGGAACTGATCAATATCTATGGCGTCCAGGTGCCGGGCCATGAAGGTCGCGCCGGGATGGCCGCGGTGCTGATGCAGACCGGCCAGGCATTCGATCCCGACGCCCTGTACGCCCTGACCGAAACGCGCCTGCCGCGTTATGCGGCCCCGGTGTTCATCCGGGTCACCCAGTCGGCAGACCTGACGGCCAGCTTCAAGCTACGCAAGGTCGATCTGCAACGCCAGGGCTATTGCCCGAGCCTGTGCAGCGATCCGCTGTTCATTCGCGACGACCAGGCGCGCACCTATGTACCCTACTCGGTAGAGGCCCTGACGCGCGCCGGCCTGACGCCCTTTGCGGTGGCCGACCATGGCTGACCTCGACGACAACGGTCACGAACTGCGCGGCGGCCTGCGTTATCCCTGGCCGCAGGCGCCCGATCGCGGGCAGGTGCGCGAAGTGGCGCCGGGCGTGTGGTGGCTGCGCATGCCGCTGCCGTTTCGCCTGGACCACATCAACCTCTATCTGCTGCGTCACACCGATGGCTGGGTGGCGGTGGACACCGGCATGAATACCGACCAGACCCGCGAAGTCTGGGAGCGGGTGTTCAGTGAAGTGTGCGACGGGCTGCCATTGCTGGCGGTGGTCTGCACGCACTTTCACTCTGACCATGCCGGCGTGGCCGCGTGGCTATCGGAGCGCTTTCATTGCCCGGTGTACATGACCGTCAGCGAGTTCCAGTCGTTGCACGTCAAGTTTCCCGCCGATCAGCCACCGGGCTGGGACTTTCTCGACTTCTACCGCAAGGCCGGCGTCGGCGACGAACAGAGTGCCGAGATGTTCGCGGTGATGAGCAATGCCCATTTCCTGCCGGCGCCACTGAACCATTTCCGCCGTTTGCAGGAAGGCAGTTGCCTGCACATCGGTGGCCGCACCTGGCAGGTGGTCATCGGTCGCGGACACTCGCCGGAACATGCCTGCCTGTATGCCGCTGATGACGGCCTGCTGATTTCCGGCGACCAGGTGTTGCCGCGCATCACCTCCACCGTCGGCGTGCATGCCACCGAGCCGTTGGCCAACCCGCTGCGCGACTGGCTCGATTCCATCGAGCGGTTGCGCAGCTTGCCCGACACCGTGTTGGTGCTGCCGGCGCACGAAAGGCCGTTCTTCAATCTGCATCAGCGCCTGGATCAGTTGGAGGCCCATCACCGCGGGCACCTGGCGCTGCTGCTGGCCAACTGTGACGAGCCGCGCACCGTGCTCGAACTGATGGCTGTGCTGTTCCCCAGGCTGTCCGGTCGTTTCGACGAACTGATGGCGCTTGGCGAAACGTTGGCCCATGCCAACTACCTGGTGGCCGAAGGGTCGCTGGTGCGGGAAGAGGACCGGGGGCGGTATCGCTACCGGCGTGCTGTAAGGGGAGCGTGCGCGATTACACCGCTCAATGTGTTTTGAGCGGGCGGTACGGCAGCAGTGTTGAACATTCCAGGCAGCCATTGAGTTGCCCTTGAGGAGAATCAGTGTGATCAACAAAAACAACAATAACTCTACGGTCATCGGTTCGAGCGCGTTTCAGCTCAGCAGCCTGGCGGCAGCCGTAGCGCTGGTGTCCACGCCGGTATGGGCCGGTGAAACCTTTGAGTTCGACAACGGCGCGACCATCGACTGGTCGGTGACCACCAGCTATGGCATCGGCGTGCGCACCGGCAGTCAGAGCGATCGCTTGCTGACGGTCAACGCCGACGATGCCAACCGCAACTTCGACAGTGGCAGCCTGACCACCAACCGTGTGGGTGCGCTGGGGGAAATGATCCTGCGTAAGGACAACTATGGCGCCGTGCTGCGTGCCAGTACCTTCTACGACGATGTCTACCACCGCAAGAACGACAACGATTCGCCCGCCACCGTGAACAAGAGCGGCAGCAACGACGAGTTCACCAGTGACACCCGTTACTACAGCGGCGGTCGCAGCAAATTCCTCGATGCCTATGTGTTCAGCGGCTGGCGTTTTGACAACGACACCATGCTTGACGTCAAGGCCGGGCGGCACATCGAATCCTGGGGCGAGAGCCTGTTCTACCCCGGGGTCAACGGCGTACAAAACCCGTCTGACGCGGTGAAAGCCTCGCAACCGGGGGTCGAGGTCAAGGAAATCCTCTTGCCGGTGGGCCAGTTCTCCGGCTCGTTCCGACTGAACCCCCAGCTGACCTTCGGTGCGTACGTGCAGTACGAATGGAAGGGCACTGAACTGCCGCCAGTGGGCAGCTACCTGTCGGGCAGCGACGTTGTCGGGCCTGGTCGCGAGTTCATCTACGCCAACGGCCAGAAGATCGCCTACCGCGGCACCGACGAACCGAGTGATGGTGGCCAGTGGGGCGTGCAGATGCGCTACCGTCCGGTACCGGCCCTCGAGCTGTCGCTGTTCCACGTCAACTACCACGACAAGAACCCGGCCACCGCCCTGGTCGGCTACAACCCGCTGCCAGTGGGCGGTGGCCTCAACGCCTTCGTCAGCAATGGCTACCGGATCAAGTACTTCGAAGACATCAAGCTGACCGGCATCAGCGCCTCGACCAAGATCGGCGACACCCAGGTCGGCGCCGAATGGTCGTACCGCGACGGTGCGCCGGTGATGGTCAATACCGGACTTGGCGCCGTACCGGCCAAGGGCAAGGGCCAGCAAATGCAATTGTCGGCGGTGCGCATTTTGGGTGACCGTCCCTGGGCCAACCAGACAACGCTGACGGCCGAAGTCATCCGCGTGCAGGTCGACAGTGTCGAATCCACTTCGGCCGCGCCCAACCTGCAAGGCGTGAACCTATTACCCTCTTTGGCACCTCTAGTGGCCTCTTCCGATGACTACACCTACAGCACAGCCGCGGGTTACCGCACCAAGTCTTCCAGCGCCTACACCGTGGGCGCATCGTTCAGTTATCCGGGAGTTTTCCAAGGCTGGGATCTGGAAGTCCCCTTCAGTTTCTCCAACGTCTTCAGCGGCTCCACGCCCATGGCCGGCAGCATCTCCGGCGTGCAAGGTGACCGACGCCTTAGCGCGGGCACGACCTTCAAGTACCTGGGCAACCTGGAACTCGGGTTGAGATACATCTCTTATCTGGGTGCAGCTGATCCGATCGACCGTCCGTTCGCCGACCGCGACTACGCCACGTTCTCGATGAAATACACCTTCTGATCGACCCCCCAAGATCCGGGTCGCCGTGGTGTGCCCGGAGCTTCAACATAACCTGGAATAGGCCGCGGCTGAACGCTTCGGCATGGAGGCACTATGGGACTCAAAGGGCATGCGGCCATCGTCGGCAGCGCACAATACAAACCGGAAAAATATTCGACCGCGCCCAAGATGTTTCACCTCGAGCAAGTCGCCGACCTGGCGGCACAGGCCCTGCGCGATGCCGGTCTCAAGGCCTCGGACCTCGATGGGCTGGTGATCAACGGCCCGCACTTTCACGAGGCTTCGGTGTTCGTACCGGCGATGGCCGCCGAATACCTGGGCCTGCGACTGAACTTCGCCGAAGTGGTGGACCTGGGTGGATGCACCTCGGTAGGCATGGTCTGGCGCGCTGCCGCCGCCATCGAACTGGGGCTGTGCCAGGCCGTGCTGTGCGTCATTCCTGCGCGCATGGCGCCGCTGGGACCCGACGAAGATCCCGGCTGGATGGCCCGCTCCATGCGTTTCGGCGGACACAGCACCGCGTTTGGCGCGCCGGAAGCCGAGTTCGACCTGCCTTATGGGCACATGGGCCAGAACACCGGCTACGCGATGATCGCCCAGCGTTATGCCGCTCAGTACGACTACGACCAGCGGGCGATGGCCAAGATCGCCGTCGACCAGCGCACCAATGCCCTGGCCAACCCGCAAGCCATGTTCTATGGCCAGCCGTTGACCATCGAGCAGGTCCTGGCGAGTAAAATGGTCGCCGACCCTCTTCACGTCCTCGAGATCGTCATGCCGGTGGCCGGTGGCGCCGCGCTGATCATCACCAACAAGGAAGTGGCGGCACGGGCCCGCAAACGCCCGGCCTTCATTACCGGTTTTGGCGAGCACCTGGCATTCAAGTCGCCATCGTATGCCGAGGACATGCTGCGCACGCCGATTGGCCCGGCTTCCGAGCGGGCCTTTGCCATGGCGGGCCTCAAGCCCAAGGACGTCGATGCCGCACAGATATACGACTGCTACACCATCACCACTTTGCTGACCCTGGAAGACGCCGGTTTCTGTGGCAAGGGCGAGGGCATGGCCTTCGTGCGTGAACACGACCTGACCTGGCGTGGCGATTTCCCGATGAACACCCATGGCGGGCAACTCAGCTTCGGCCAGTCGGCCTCGGCCGGTGGCATGAGCCAGGTGATCGAGGCGGTGACGCAGATCGCCGGCGCGGCCGGCGAGCGCCAACTGGGGCGCTGCGACAGCGTCTACGTCTCCGGCACCGGCGGCGTGATGAGCGAGCAGGGCGCATTGATACTTCAGGGAGCATAAGCACATGTCCAACAACAAACCGATGCCGGTCGCGACGCAGATCTCCGCACCGTTCTGGGAGGGCCTGAAGGCTCGCCGCCTGTTGATCCAGCAATGCAATGCCTGTGCGCACTGGAATTTCTACCCGCGCCGGCATTGCCCGGTGTGCCTGGAACATGATTTGGCCTGGCGCGAAGTCGACGGCGCCGCGACGCTGTACAGCTACACGGTGACGCGCATTGCCACCTTGCCCGATTTCATGGATGAAATGCCGCAGAAACTGGCGGTGGTCGAGCTGGCCCAAGGGGTGCGCATCAACACCAACCTGGTGGGCCTCGAAGAAGACGAAATCCGCATCGGCATGGCCTTGCAGCCGGTGTTCGCCGAAGTCGATGCCAAGGGCAACCGCCTGCTGCGTTTCACCGGAGTGGACAAGGATGCGGCGAGCCTTGAGCCGCTGCCCGCGCAGGACAGCGAACCGGCGCCGGTGGCGTCGGAGCAACCGCCCGTGCGGCAGATTGACCTCAATGATGAAGCGGCCTTGCAGGCCCTGGTCAGCGATCAGTTCAGCGACTGGAGCAACGTGGTGGTGGTTGACCAGGCGCTGATCGACGCCTTCGCCCAGTTGTCGGGCGACGATTACTGGATCCATACCGATCCGGAACGCGCCCGCCTGCAAAGCCCGTTCGGCGGCACGATCGCCCACGGCGCGCTGGTGCAGGTGCTGCAGTCACGGATGAAACTGGCACTGGGCTTCGAAATCAGCGGTTTCACCACCCAGATCAACTACGGCTCCGATCGCCTGCGCTTCCCGGCGCCAGTACCGGCCGGCTCGCGCATCCATTCGCGGGCGCGGGTGAAAAAGGTCGATCTGTCGGCCCGTGGCACCCAGCTGACCCTGGAACTCACCACCCACGTGGTGGGCCAGGACCGGCCATCGGTGATCAACGACCTGGTCATCCTGTACCTCGCCTGACACCGCGACGCCTGGTTCCTGTAGGAGCCAGGCTTGCCGGCGAAGATCGATGACGCGGAACAACAGATATACCGCGGCGCCTGGTTCCTTGTAGGAGCCAGGCTTGCCGGCGAAAAACGATGACGCGGTGCGACAGGTACATCGCAGCGCCTGCTTCGCGGGCAAGCCTCGCGCCTACAGACAAACAATGATTTCGCGGTGCGCCGGTTGCACCGCGTCACCCGTTCGCGATCTCCCTGCGGTCCTGTGCCATTTGCGCCAATCCATAAGCCATTTGGACGATGTGTGACCCACCCCTTGCGCCGACTATTGCCCAAGAGGCAACGCCCGATTCGGTTGCCTCGCATGCCCTGGCGCCTGACAAGAACAAGAGGATTGGCCTATGACTTGCCCTATGCACGCGTGCCCCGAACAGGAGCGTTGCTCATGCGCTCTGTGATCGGCTACCTGGTCTGCCTGGTGGTCGCCCTGACCATCGGCTACACCTTTTCCCCAAAATCCCCACCGCAGGCCGAACGGTTGGCCACACGCCCGGACCGGGTGCAGATCAACGGCCTGCTCAACCTTGGCTCGCGCGTGGTCGCCGTGGGCGAGCGCGGCAGCATCCTGCTCAGCGACGACCAGGGCGTCAGCTGGCAGCCCGCCAGTGTCGCCCCGCAACGCGATGCCACCTTGACTGCCTTGGTGGCGCTGGACCCGCAGCGCTTGCTGGCGGTGGGGCATGACGGCTTGATCCTGCGTTCCACGGACGCTGGCAGCCATTGGCAGGAAATCCGCTACGACAGCGATTTGGGCGAGCCATTACTGGGGATCTGGAGCAGCGGTGGCGACAACGTCATGGCGTTCGGCAGCTTTGGCAAGTTCTATCAATCTTCCGATGCCGGACAGACCTGGACACCGCAGGTCCTGGACATCGACAGCGCACACCTCAACAGCATGGCCGGTGGCGATGATGGCCGGCGCATGCTGGTGGGCGAACAGGGCCTGGTCCTGCGCACGGCTGATGGCGGCCAGCATTGGCAAACCTTGCCGGCGTTCTACAGCGGTTCGCTGTTCGGCATCGTGCGCCTGAGCGCGAATAATTGGGTGACTTATGGCATGCGCGGGCATGTGTACGTCAGCCACGACTTCGGCGACAGCTGGACCCAGATCGACGTGGGTAATCAACTGCCGCTGTACGGCCATGTACTGCTGCCCGATCACTCGGGCCTGGTGATCGTCGGCGCCGGCAGCTCGGTGGTGCGCCTGGATGCACAGGGTGCACTGGTAGGTGTCGCGCGGCTGGCCGGGCTCGGTACGTTGACCTCGGCGACGATGGTGGGCTCGCGCCTGCTGGTGGGTGGCGAGCGTGGGGTATTGCAGGGTTCAGGTGGCAGCGTTGCTGCCCTAGTGGCCACACAGGCCACCCAGTAAATGAGAGGCAGGCAATGAATCAAGGTAAACACTGGGTGACGCGTTGCGTCGAAACGTGCGCGGACTACCTGATGGCCTGGCGCAAGGGACTGCTGTTGCTGTTTGTCCTGGTGACGCTGGGCCTGGGCTATAGCGCAACCCACACGCAACTGGACCCGGGCTTCAACAAACAGATCCCGGTGCGTCATGAGTACATGGTCAACTTTCTCAAGTTCAGCCGTTACTTCACCGGCGCCAACCGTTTCCTGGTCAGCGTGCGCTGGAAAGGCGAGGGCGATATCTACAATGCCGAGTACCTGGAGACCCTGCGCAAAGTCACCGACGACGTGTTTTTCATTTCCGGAGTCAGCCGTCCCAGCGTGACGTCGCTGTTTACCGCCAACGTGCGCTATATCGAAATTACCGAGGAAGGCTTCTTCGGCGACGTGGTGGTACCACCGCGCTTCAGTGGCACCCCTGAGGACCTGGCGCAGGTGCGCAGCAACACCGCGGCTTCCGGACAGGTCGGCCGCCTGGTGGCCAACGACCTGAAGTCGGCCATGGTTCGTGCCGACTTGCAGGACACTGACCCCAAGACCGGCCAGCCGGTATCCTATGTCGACATCGCCAAGCGCCTGGAAGAAGTTCGCGGCAAGTACAACAGCCCTGACATCGAGATCAACATTGTCGGCTTCGCCAAACTGGTGGGCGACGTGGTCGAGGGCCTGAATACGGTGATCGGCTTCTTTGTCGTCGCGTTCGTGATCACCGGGTTGCTGCTGTGGCTGTACTCGCGTTCCCTGCGCCTGACCGTGGTGGCGCTGCTGGTAGCGTTGCTGCCGGTGGTCTGGCTGCTGGGGTTGTTGCCGCTGTTGGGGTTAGGCATCGATCCGATGTCGATCCTGGTGCCGTTTTTGATCTTCTCCATCGGCGTATCCCATGCGGTGCAGATGACCAATGCCTGGAAGCAGGACGTGCTGGCCGGCAGCAGTTCCAGGGAGGCGGCGCGCCTGGCGTTCTGCAAGATCTTCATCCCCGGCTCCCTGGCCTTGCTGATGAACGCCTTGGGGTTCGCGGTGATCATGATGATCGATATCCCCATCGTCCACGAACTGGGGGTAACGGCCTGCATCGGCGTGATGCTGATGATCATCACCAACAAACTCATGCTGCCGGTGATCATTTCCTACCTGCGCCTGGAACCGGCGCTGTTGCGCCGGGCGCAGGCGCGGCCGGCGGGCAGGCATCGCCTGTGGTGGCGCCTGTCGGCGCTTGCCGAACCGGGACCGGCCCTCGGGGTGTTTGCCGTCAGCCTGTTGCTCCTGGCAGCCGGGGCCTGGAAGGCTCGCGACCTGGCGGTAGGCGACATCGGCGCGGGCGCGCCGGAACTGCGGGCCGATTCACGCTACAACCAGGACAACGCCAAGATCATCAACAGCTACTCCATCGGTCTTGATGTGTTGTCGGTGTTCGTCCAGGTCAAGGGCGTCGACGAAGGCTGCCTTTCACCCACGGTGATGCGTGCGGTGGAAGCCTTCGATTTTCGTATGCGCACCGTCACAAGCGTGCAGTCGATCCAGAGCGTGGCGGATATGGGCAAACGGGTGATCGCCGGCAATAACGAAGGCAATCCGCGCTGGGCGGCGATCCCGGGCTCGCCCCGAGGCCTGAGCCAGGGCGCACGGGCCTATATGCCGGATGACGGGCTGGTCACCGACGGCTGCCAACAGATGCAGATCCTGGTGTTCCTCGCTAACCACGAAGGCAGCACCGTCAGCCATGTGATCAGTGAGGCCAACCGCATCATTGCCGAAGTCAGCTCGCCGCAAGTCGAATTCCTCCTGGCCGGTGGCAACGTCGGGGTGATGGCAGCCTCCAACGAGGCGGTCAAGCGCGCCGAAGTCATCATGCTGGGGGCACTATTCGGATCGGTGGCGTTGTTTTGCTGGCTGACCTTCTTGTCGATCCGCGCGGTGCTGTGCATTCTGGTGCCGCTGGCGATTGTTGCGATCCTGTGCAACGCGCTGATGACCCTGCTTGGGATCGGCCTGAAGGTTGCCACCTTGCCGGTGATGGCGCTGGGAGTAGGGGTGGGCGTCGACTACGGGATTTACCTGTACGAGCGTATCCAGCATGAAATGCTGCGCGGTGCCAATCTGCGGGAGGCGTTCTACGAGGCCATGTGCCAACGGGGTACGGCCGCGGTGTTCACGGCTGTGACCATGTCCATCGGGGTCTGCACCTGGGCGTTCGCACCGTTGAAGTTCCAGGCCGACATGGGCGTGCTGCTGTCGTTCATGTTCCTGGTCAACGTGCTGGGGGCGATTTTCCTCCTGCCGGCGCTGGCGGCCTGGTTCAATCGCGGGCGACCGCTGGTCACCGCACGGGTACGCCAACCGGTACCGGCACACGGGCAGTACCGCTTGAAAAACAGCCCGGCTGCGCGTGATACCGCGCACGAAAAATAATCCTGCCGGACCTATTGTGGAGTCCGCAGGCGCTGGTGAAACTGGCGGGCAAGTAGCAGTCGAGAGAGGGGAGCCCTGGCTCCCCAGCCGAAATTATAAAAATAACAAGGGAAGGGCACAGTCCTTACCCGAGCGAGAAAAGACTATGCAAAATGGTGACTTGACCCATGAAGCCCTGGCCAGCCTTGGCCTGGACCTTACGCGCTACAACCAGTTGGTGGGCGAGATCTATGAGGGCGCCCTCGATCCAAAACTGATGGCCACGGCGCTCAGGAGCTTTCTCAAACTCTACGATGCCAACTTCGTCACGCTGATCCTGCGGGTGCCGGATCAACCCGATACCGGCGTGATGATCATCGTGGGCGAGATCGAAGGTGCCGGTGATGTCTGTTACATGACCTACCCGCAAACCAATTCACCTTTCGCCAATCAGCCGCTGGACCATGTATTCACCGTGGACGACATCATGAGCTCCACGCAGTGGGAGCAGAACGGCTACTTCAAGATGTTCTGCGAGCCCCATGACGTATACCACCTGATGTGTGCCGACATTTCCACGCCGGACGGCGGCAAACTGCGTTTTCGCATGACCCGCCCTAAACGGGCAGCCAATTTCTCTGCCCATGAACGCGCGGTGTGCGCCAGTTTCCTGCCTCACCTGCGGCGTGCCTCGCAGTTGCATAACCTGCTGGACCGCAGTGAATCGCTGAGCGAGTTGTACTCCCAGGCCATCAGCCGGCTATCGGTGGCGACCCTGGTGCTCGACGAGAGCGGCAGCGTGCTGCAGATCAACCCGGTGGCCCAGGAAATCCTCGCCCGTTCCGACGGCTTGAAACTGGTGGGCGGGCGCCTGGAGGCGACTTACCCCAGCGACAACCGCGAGCTGCAACGCTTGATTCGCGCCGCGTTTTCCCCGGATGCTCCAAAAGACGCCGAGGCCATGTCAGTGACCCGTCCTTCCGGACTGGTCGCCCTCGGTGTAGTGGTTGAATCGATACGGTCCCTGGACTGGGCCGAGGAGAAGGGCCAGCCTGCAGCGCTGGTGTACATCCGCGATGCGTCGAGTAAATCCCTGGCCAGCGAGGTGGTGACCAAGCAGTTGTTCAACCTGACCAAGGCCGAAACCGCCCTGGCCATGGAACTGGCCAACGGCCTGTCCCTGGAAGAAGCTGCAGAGGTCCTGAATATCCGGCGCAATACCGCGCGGGCGCATTTGCGCTCGATATTCTCCAAGACCGGTGTGCGGCGCCAGACCGAGCTGGTGCGCATCCTGCTCAACAGCGTGGTGGCTTTGGGCAAACCCAGGCTTGGGTTGAAAGTGACGGAAAAAATCAAAGTGCCGCCGCTGCAACTGGCCGTGCCGATTTATCGCCAGGCCTGAACCTGAAGGGCTGCAGGAGCCCGCGTCATCGTTGTAGGAGCCAGACGCTGCGGTGTACCTGTTGTACCGCGTTATCGTTCTTCGCCGGCAAGCCTGGCTCCTACGGGCGAGCCAGACACTGCGGTGTATCGGTCACACCACGGCGCCCGGATTTACTTCTTGTTTCAACACTTCAATTTTTAGTCCGCACGGACGATGCCGTCCCGTGATCGCCCTGTCGATACTGGGCGGACCCATCACGGAGAACCACTATGCCAATAACAGCCATCACCGGCAGCGCCTCGGGAATCGGTGCCGCCGTATCCGCCGCGCTGCGCGCCGCCGGGCACCAGGTTATCGGGATCGATCGCAGCAACGCCGAAGTGATCGCCGACCTGTCCACTGCCCAGGGGCGTGACGCGGCCATCACCCAAGTGCTTGAGCTCAGCGGCGGCGTTCTCGACGGGCTGATCTGCTGCGCCGGGGTCGGTGTCACGGCGCCGACCTGCGGCCTGATTCCGGCGGTCAACTACTTCGGCGTCAGCCAATTGCTCGATGGCTTGCAAGGTGCGCTTGCCAAGGGCCAGCAACCGGCGGCACTGGTGATCGGCTCGGTGGCGGCGACTCATTCAGGCGTCGACGGTCAGGCGATGGTTGAAGCGATGATTGCAGGCGATGAAGTCCAGGCGCTGGAACTGGCCAATACCCTCGGTCAGCCTCATGTCGCCTATGCGGCCTCCAAATACGCGATCAGCCGTCATGCTCGTAGCCTGGCCGTAAGCTGGGGCAAGCAGGGCATGCGTTTGAACGTGGTGGCGCCGGGTGCGGTGGAAACCCCGCTGCACCAGGCGTCGCTGGATGATGCGCGCTTTGGCCAGGCAACCCGCGATTTTGTCGCACCCCTGGGCCGCTCCAGTAGCCCTGATGAGATCGCTGCAGTGGTGGTCTTCCTGCAATCGTCGCAAGCCTCCTTCGTCCATGGCAGCGTAGTATTTGTCGATGGCGGTATGGACGCCATGGTCCGCGCCCCGCGCTTCTGAAAGGAAATTGCATGAACAAGGTGGCATTCATCACCGGCGCCAGCCGTGGTATCGGTCGCGAGGCGGCGCTGGCGTTCGCCCGCGCCGGTTTCGACCTGGCGATCAGCGCCCGTACCCTCAACGAGGGCGAACAACATGAACATGCCCTGCGCGACGCTGCCGGAGCGCCGCTGGCTGGCAGCCTCAACGGCACTGCGCAGGCGTTGCGCGATCTAGGTTGTCGGGTGCTCGTCGTGCCCATGGACCTGCTCGACAGCGCTTCGGCCCTGGGCGCCTGCCGGGCGGTGCTGGCCGAGTACGGTCGCATTGACGTACTGATCAACAACGCGATCTACCAGGGCAGCGACCTCAACGCCGGGTTCATGGACCTGCAAGCCCAGACCCTGGAGCGGATGTTCCAGGGCTACATCCTCACCCCATTCCTGTTGACCCAGGCGGTGGCGGAACACATGGTGACGCGCGGTGGCGGGGTGGTGATCAATGTTACCTCCGGCGCCGGCGAAAGCGACCCACCGGTGGCGGCGGGCAAGGGCGGTTGGGGTTATGCCTACGGCGCGGGCAAGGCGGCGGTGTCGCGACTCTCCGGGGTAATGGCCACGGAATTGGGTGATCTCGGCGTTCGTGCCTACACCCTTAATCCAGGGGTGGTGACCACTGAAGCGCTCAAGGCGACCATCGGTGACAAGGGGTTGATCGCTTTGCGTTCCGGGAGTGCGCCGCCGCATGTGCCGGCGGCGGTGATGTTGTGGCTGGCTACTGCTGAGCAGGCACCAGGGTTTCAGCGTCGGACGATTGCTGCGCAGCCGTTTGCGTTGGAGCATGGGATTGTTGCTGATTGGCGTTAGGCCAGTGATCGACTGTTTTTTTTCGTGTACATATCCATTCCTGCGGTAACGGCCACCTAGGGTTTCGCTCTTACAGCGAGTCACTTGGAAAAACGGAACGCCGCCCGGCCCTAAGTAACCAAGGGCTCTTGCCCCTGGCGTTCGGTGCCTCGCTAATGCTCGGCATGCCCTCGCTCCGGTCCTGCTCCGTGGGCCCGCCGCGATGGGCCATCCTTGGCCCAGCGCGGCTAAACCGGCATCCATGCCGGTTTACCCACTGCGCAGAACCGGAACGAAGCCTCTCGATGGGGCAAGAAAATCAAAAGCCAGATCAAGATCAAACGCGAAAGCGAGGCGGCCTTAAAGCCGACCTGATTTCAGGTCTGCCTGCTATCTCATTGTGGGAGCGAGCCTGCTCGCGAAAAATCTCCAGGCAACGCGTTCATCCAGACTGGGCACGTTATCGTTGACGTCCTTCGCGAGCAGGCTCGCTCCCACAGGGGATTAGGGTTACCGCAAAAGTCAGGTCGGCTTTAAGGCCGCCTCGCTTTTGTTTTTGATCTGGGGGCGCCCCGTTAACCACGATGGCCGAACGCAGGCATTGCGCAGTGGGTAAACCGGCAGGACGCCGGTTTAGCCGCGCTGGGCCAGGGATGGCCCATCGCGGCGACCCACGGAGCAATGCCTTCGTTCTGGCATGCCGAGCCTTAGCGAGGCACCGAGTGGTGGGGCAAGAGCGCTTTGGTTACTTTCGCGCTTTTCGAAAGTGACTCGCTGTAAGAGCGAAACCCTAGGTGGCCGTTACCGCAGCAACGGATATGTACACCTGAAAAAAATCGCGTAACACAAAGCCTTACCCCAGCCGCCGCAGACGAGCAAGTGTCATGGCAGTGTCCTCGATCATATCCTCCTGCCCACCAACCATCCCACGCCGTCCCATCTCAACGAGAATTTCCCGTGCCGACACGCCGTACTTCTTCTCGGCACGTTTGGCGAACAGCAGGAACGAGCCATAGACCCCGGCGTAACCCATGGTCAGGGCATCGCGGTCGCTGCGGATCGGGAAGTCCATGATCGGTACCACCAGGTCCTCGGCCACGTCCTGGATGCCGAACACACTGACGCCGGTGTCGATACCCATGCGATCACACACCGCCACCAGCACTTCCATCGGCGTGTTGCCCGCGCCGGCACCGAGTCCTGCGCAGGCGGCGTCGATGCGGTTGGCCCCGGCGGCAATCGCGGCGATGGAGTTGGACACCCCCATCGACAGATTGTGGTGGCCATGAAAGCCAATCTCGGTCTCAGGCTTGAGGGCCGCGCGCATCGCCGCCACGCGAGCACTGACGTCGTGGGGCAGCAGATAGCCTGCCGAATCAGTCAGGTAGATGCAGTTGGCGCCGTAGCTTTCCATCAGCAAGCCCTGCTTGACCAGGCCTTCCGGGCTGTTCATGTGGGCCATCATCAGGAAACCGACGGTGTCCATGCCAAGGTGGCGGGCGTGGGAGATGTGCTGTTCGCTGACATCAGCCTCGGTGCAATGGGTGGCTACGCGAATGGTGTTGACCCCCAGCTCATGGGCCATTTTCAAATGATCGACGGTGCCGATGCCAGGCAGCAGGAGGGCTGAGACTTTGGCCTTTTTCATCAATGGGATCACTGCCGACAGATACTCTTCGTCGGTGTGGGCCGGGAAGCCGTAGTTCACCGAGCTGCCGCCCAGACCGTCGCCGTGGGTGACTTCGATCAGCGGCACACCGGCCGCGTCGAGGCCGCAGGCGATGTCTTTCATTTGTTGCAGGCTGATCTGGTGGCGCTTGGGGTGCATGCCGTCGCGCAGGCACATGTCGTGAACGGTGATGCTTTTGCCGCGAAGATCCATGGTCGACTCCTTATGCGTGAGCGGTTTGGGCAGTAGCGGTGAGTACCAGCTCGCCCTTGAGGATTTCCTCGGCGAACATCTCGGCGGTGCGTGCCGCGGCGGCAGTCATGATGTCCAGGTTGCCGGCGTACTTGGGCAGGTAGTCCCCCAGGCCTTCGACTTCCATGAAAATCGACACCCGATTGCCGTCGAACACCGGGCCGTTGACCAGCTTGTAGCCGGGCACGTAGCGCTGTACTTGCTCGATCATGGCCTCGATGGCGGCGGTGATCGCCGGCTGGTCGGGTTCGCTCGCGGTCAGGCAATGCACGGTGTCGCGCATGATCAGCGGCGGCTCGGCGGGGTTGATGATGATGATCGCCTTGCCTTTTTTCGCGCCGCCGACCTTTTCCACGGCGCTGGCGGTGGTGCGGGTGAACTCGTCGATGTTTTTGCGGGTGCCGGGGCCGACCGACTTGGACGCGGCGGTGGCAATGATTTCGGCGTATTCCACCGGCTGCACGCTGGACACTGCCGCCACCAGCGGAATGGTGGCCTGGCCGCCGCAGGTGACCATGTTGACGTTCATCACACCCAGGCCAAGTTGAGACTTGAGGTTGACCGGTGGCACGCAATACGGGCCGATGGCCGCCGGTGTCAGGTCGATCATCAACACGCCCAGGGCATTGAGCTTGCGCGAGTTCTGGGCGTGGACATAGGCCGACGTGGCGTCGAAGGCGATCTGGATCTGGTCTTCGAGTACATGCGGGAGCAATCCGTCCACGCCGTCTGCGGTGGTTTTAAGGCCCAGCTCGCGTGCTCGTGCCAGACCTTCGGAGGTGGCGTCGATGCCCACCATCCACACCGGTTCCAGCACTTCGCTGCGCATCAGTTTGTACAGCAGATCGGTGCCGATGTTGCCCGGCCCGATCAGCGCGCATTTGATCTTTTTACTCATGGTTTCTTGGCTCCTGAAGAGGGAAGGGCGATTCACGGGACAAAGCGCAGGCTGGCTTCGCCCAGGCCGGTCATGGACAGGCTGATATGGTCACCGGCGATCACCGGCACCAGCGGCGCCAGGGCACCGGAAAGAATGATTTCGCCACGGCGGAACGGGATGCCCAGCTCGCCCAGGGTATTGGCCAGCCAGGCCACAGCCGCGCAAGGATGGCCTTGCACCGCCGAGCCCAGGCCCGAGCCCGCCGGTTGGCCGTTTTTGCTCATTTGCATGTGCACCGCGGCCAGGTCCAGCGAGCGTGGGTCGATGCGCTGGGAGCCGAGGGCGAACACGCCGCACGAGGCGTTGTCGGCCACGGTGTCCTGGATGCGGATCTGCCAGTCGTCGATACGCGAGTCGACGATCTCGAAGCACGGCACGACCCATTGGCTGGCGGCCAGCACGTCCTCGGCAAGGATGCCCGGGCCTTGCAAATCTTCGCCGAGAATAAAGGCGATTTCGCCTTCGGCCCGGGGCTGTATCAGGTTGTAACGGGCCAGGCTGACGTCGCTGCCGTCCTCGACCTGCATGGCGTTGGTGAGGAAACCGAAGTCCGGTTGATGGACATCGAGCATTTCCTGCACGGCACGGCTGGTGACGCCGATTTTCTTGCCGACCACGTGCTCGCCGAGGGCTTCACGGCGCTGCAGGAATTGCAG
Organism: Pseudomonas sp. PSB11; assembly: GCF_014596605.1. NCBI lineage: Bacteria > Pseudomonadati > Pseudomonadota > Gammaproteobacteria > Pseudomonadales > Pseudomonadaceae > Pseudomonas > Pseudomonas sp. PSB11. The sequence goes on along the minus strand of NZ_NOIO01000039.1, from coordinate 12,613 downwards.
GGAAATCCCGTAGGCCTGCTCCAGGGTGATCTGCGGATAGCGTTGGGTCAGGGGCGCCAGCGTCTGGCGGTTGCGCAGCGCGTTGAACAGCTCGTCACCAAGCGCGTTGATCAAATGGGTGTCCATGGCGAGGGGCTCCAGTTGGATCGGAAGTAGGATGAAAAGAAAAAAGCCCGCCCCAACATCGACAGGGGCGGGCCCAAAGGAGTCGTTCAGCCAGGCCAGACCGACGAGTCGGCACCGCCATCGACATCGATGATCTTGCCGGTCACCCAGGCCGAGGCAGGGCTGGCCAGGTACAACGCGGCGGCGGCGATGTCCTGCGGGGTGCCCAGGCATTTGAGCGGGGTGTTGTTTTCCATGACCTGGCGCATGGCGGCAGGCATCACGCCGTTAAGTGCCTCGGTCAGGGTGGGGCCGGGGGCGACGGCGTTGACCCGGATCTGCGGGGCGAAGTCCTGGGCCAGCAGACGGGTCAGATGGCTGAGGGCCGCCTTGGCCGCACCGTAGGCGCTGAAATGGCGCTGGGCATAACGCGCCGCCACTGAGCTGATATTGATGATGTTGCCGCCCCCGGCCTCGCGCATCAGCGGTACGCACAGCTGGCAGAAGGCGTAGGTGGTGGCGACGTTGAAGTTCAGTACCTGGGCGAACTGCTCGGGTGTCATGCTCAGCGGATCATTGGGACCGCCACCGCCGACGTTGTTCACCAGATGAGTGATCCGGCCCATGTGCTCGACGCTTTGGCGCACCAGTGCCTGGCGTTGCTCGGCATCGTTGACGTCGCAGGCGAAGGCCAGGGCGCGCCGACCGAGGGCGCGAATTTCCTCGGCCACGGCCTGCACTTCGTCCAGCGAACGTGCCGAGCACACCACATCGGCGCCGGCTTCGGCATACGCCAGGGCAATCGCCCGACCGATACCGCGGCCGCTGCCAGTGACGATGGCGACGCTGCCGTCCATTTGGAAACGCTGCAAAATACTCATGGGCCCTTGCTCCGTGGGGTCGATTTCGGATGGGTTTACTATCGCTGCGGTGATCGGGTGGGGCATCGTCTCAACGGACTAGCGGGGGCTGGATGAGGTGGGTTGGTGTACATATCCGTTTCTTCGGTAACGGCCACCTATGGTTTCGCTCCTACGGGGCCCGCCGCGCTGGGCCATCCCTGGCCCAGCGCGGCTAAACCGGCATCCATGCCGGTTTACCCACTGCGCAGAACCGGAACGAAGCCTCTCGATGGGGCAAGAAAATCAAAAGCCAAAGCAAGGCGAGGCGGCCTTAACGCCGACCTGATCGGGAGCCGTACGCGTTCTCCCTGTGTGATCGTTCCCACGCTCTGCGTGGGAATGCCGCCAGGGACGCTCCGCGTTCCGATGACGACGCATGACGTGAGCCGTGCGCAACGGTGACGCGGAGCGTGGGAACGATCAGGTCGGGGGTTACCGGAAAAGTCAGGTCGGCTTTAAGGCCGCCTCGCTTTTGTTTTTGATCTGGGTCGCCCCGTTAAACCACGCTGGCCGAACGCAGGCATTGCGCAGTGGGTAAACCGGCAGGACGCCGGTTTAGCCGCGCTGGGCCATGGATGGCCCATCGCGGCGACCCACGGAGCAATGCCTTCGTTCTGGCATGCCGAGCCTTAGCGAGGCACCGAGTGGTGGGGCAAGAGCGCTTTGGTTACTTTCGCGCTTTTCGAAAGTGACTCGCCGTAAGGGCGAAACCATAAGTAGCCGTTACCGCAGCAACGGATATGTACCCCGTAAATATCCCAGTAGGCTGTCAGCCCACGCACCCCTAGTCCGCTTTGACGATGAATGATTCCCCGCTCAATCCGATGATCCATCACAACTGGCGCAGTGGCGCAGTGAGATCGGGAGAATTGAGTGATGCACAGCATGCGAGAAAAAACCCAGGACGAACGAGATCTGCTTGAGCGGGCACGCAGCCTGGTGCCGGCACTCAAGGCACGCACGGCGCAGGCCGACAAGGACTTGAAGGTGCCGGTGGAGAGCGTCGTCGAGTTGCAGTCCGCCGGCTTGCTGCGGGCCTTGCAGCCAAGGGCGTTCGGCGGTTATGAAGTGGACCCGCGCACCTTCTTCGAGATCCAGACCATCCTCGCCGAAGGGTGCATGTCCACAGCCTGGATCTACGGCGTGATGGGCGTTCACCCCTGGCAACTGGCGCGTTACCCGATCGAGGCGCAGCGCGAAGTCTGGGCCGATGACCACAGCGCGCTGATCTGCTCGACCTATATGCCGGCGGCCAAGGTCACGGTGGTCGAGGGCGGTTACCGCATCAGCGGGCGCTGGGGTTTCTCCAGTGGCAGCGAGCACTGCCAATGGGTGTTCCTGGGCGGCATCCTGCCACCCGATGGCGAGATGGCCGCCGAGCACGGAACCTTCCTGCTGCCGCGTCACGACTATCAGATCGAACACAACTGGGACGTGATGGGCCTGCGCGGCACCGGCAGCCATGACATCGTGGTCGAAGATGTATTCGTCCCGGCCCATCGTGTGCAACGCACCAACAATTGGACCCTCGAAGCGACACCCGGGCGCCTGGTCAACACCAACCCGATCTACGCGATCCCGTTCGCCCAGGTGTTCTCCCGCGCCGTCTCGACCTCGGCCATCGGCGCCCTGCAGGGCGCGATCAACGAGTTCCGCGACAATGCCGCCAAGCACATCGGCAAGCACGGCGCCCGTACCGCTGAGGACCCGGTGGCACAGACCGCCGTGGCCGAAGCGATGGTCACCGTCGATAGCCTGCGCCTGGTGCTGGAGCGCAACTACGAGCACCTGATGACCCTGGCACGTGCCGGCGAATACCCGGACACCGAGACCCGTCTGTTGTATCGCTACCAGTCGGCCTATGTGACCAACATCTGCGCCGAACGCGCCAACGATCTGCTGCGCAGCATGGCCGCTTCGGGTCTGTACAACACCAACCCGGTGGCGCGGCTGTTCCGCGACCTGCACCAGGCGCGCGGACACATCGCCAACAACTACATGGCCTACGGGCGCAGCTACGGCGCGGTGATGCTCGGCCTGCCCAACCCGGACCCTTACGTCTGAGGCGACAGAGCCTGTTTCGCCCCCTTGGGTTTCCACCTGTCCGTGATCCACGGCCAGGTGGTCATGAGTACCTGACCTATGAACAATTATCTTGCCCTGCGCGTGGCGCGCGTGATCGAGGAAACCGCCGATGCGCGATCCCTGGTGTTCGACGTGCCCGAGCATCTAAGCGAACGTTTTCGCTATCAACCCGGCCAATTCCTGACCTTGCGCGTCCCTTTCGAGGACGGTTGGCTGCCCCGATGTTACTCATTGTCCAGCACGCCGTTGCTGGATGAGCCATTGCGAGTAACGGTCAAGCGCGTGCACGAGGGACGCGCGTCGAACTGGTTGTGCGGCGAGTTGCAGGCCGGGCAGAACCTCGAGGTGCTGCCACCGGCCGGGGTGTTCGTGCCACGCAGCCTCGACTGCGACTTGCTGCTGTTCGGGGGCGGCAGCGGCGTGACCCCGGTGCTGTCGATCCTGCGTTCGGCGTTGCTCGCCGGAACCGGCCGGGTCCTGCTGATCTATGCCAACCGCGATGAGTCCTCAGTGATTTTCAAGGACGAACTCAGAAGCCTGGCCAGCGCTCATCCGCAACGCCTGCAAATCGTCCATTGGCTCGATTCGGTGCAGGGCATCCCGAGCGTCGGCCAACTGGCCGAGCTGGCGCGGTCGTTTATCGATGCCCAGGCGTTCATTTGTGGTCCGGGTCCGTTCATGGACGCGGCGGTCAGTGCGCTCAAAAGCCTCGGCATGCCGGATCGCCGGGTGCACGTCGAACGCTTCGTCTCGCTGCCCGGCGAAGGTGAATTGCCGCAGGTTACCAGCAGCGAGGCGGCCGTGGCCGCGCAGTTGGCAGTGCGCCTGGATGGCGAGGATCACCAGCTGGCCTGTGACAGCGGCGAAACCGTGTTGGCTGCCATGGAGCGCGCCGGCCTGAACCCGCCCAGCGCCTGTCGTGTCGGTGGCTGCGCCTCGTGCATGTGCACCCTGGAAAGCGGCGAGGTCGAACTGCTGCACAACGATGCATTGGACGCGGGCGATCTGGCCGAAGGCTGGATCCTAGCCTGCCAGGCGGTGCCCACCAGCGCACAACTGCGTATCCGCTTTCCCGATTGATGCCCTCCATGATGCCAAGCACGAGCCCACGATGAATCAGAGCCTGAACCTTGCCGCGCCCCTGAGCGCTGCCCCTGTCACCCTTGCCCAGTTGGTCTTCAGCAGTGCCGAACGTTTTGCCGGGCGCACGGTCATTGAAGAGCACGGCCAATGCATCGACTACGCCGATCTGCCCGATCGCGTCATGGGCTTCGCCCGGGGCTTGATGGCCCTGGGTATCCAGGCCGGTGACCGGGTTGGCGTCTGGGCGCCAAACAGTGGCGACTGGATCCTCGCGGCGCTGGGCATTCAGTGCGCCGGGGCGGTGCTGGTACCGATCAACACGCGCATGAAGGGCCTTGAGGCCGCGGATGTGCTGGAGCGCAGCGGTTGCCGGGTGTTGTTTGTCCAGCAGCGTTTTCTCGACGTCGACTACCCGGCGCTGCTCGCACCTCATCGGCCGGCCAGCCTCGAACACCTGGTGATCATCGATGGCGACACGCCGGAGCAGCCTTCGGACCTGACCCTTGCACAGTTCCTGCAGGGTGCCGCGACTATCGATGCCGGCAGCGCCAAGCGCCGTGCATTGGCGGTCGGCCCCGAGGCCATGTGCGACCTGTTGTTCACCTCCGGCACCACCGGCAAACCCAAGGGCGTCATGAGCGGCCATGGCCAGAACCTGCGGGCCTTCACCGAATACGTCAAGGTCCTCGGCCTGGTGCCAGAGGACCGCTACCTGATCGTCAATCCGTTCTTTCATGCCTTTGGCTACAAGGCCGGTTGGCTGACCTGCCTGATCGGCGGGGCGACCATCCTGCCCCATGCGGTGTTCGATGCCGAACAAGTGTTCCAGCGCATCGCCCGTGAGCGCATCAGCGTCCTGCCCGGTGCGCCGACCCTGTATCTCTCGCTGCTGGCCCACCCACAACTCAAGCAGACCGATCTGTCGAGCCTGCGAATCGCGGTGACCGGTTCGGCGAGCATCCCGCCGAGCCTGATCGAGCGCATGCGCACTGAGCTGGGGTTCGCCGTGGTGACCACCGCCTACGGCCTGACCGAGTGTGGCGGACTGGCGACCATCTGCGATCCGCAAGATTCGGCGCAGGTGATTGCCGGCACCAGCGGCCGGCCGATCGCCGGCACCGAAGTGAGCATCCGCGACCCGCACAACCAGGCGCTGGACGCAGGACAGACCGGTGAGATCTGCCTGCGTGGTTTTCACATCATGCAGGGCTATTTCCAGAACCCTGAAGCGACCCGCGAAGCCATCGACGCCGAAGGTTGGCTGCACACCGGCGATGTCGGGCGCCTGGATGGGGCGGGCAACCTGATCATCACCGATCGCTTGAAGGACATGTTCATCGTCGGCGGTTTCAACTGCTACCCGGCGGAAATCGAGGCAGCGCTGATCAGGCACCCGGCCATTGCCCAGGTGGCGGTGATCGGTGTCGCCGATGAACGCATGGGCGAAGTCGGGTGTGCCTGTGTGGTGCTGCGTGATGGACGAGAGCTCGACGAGGCGCAATTGATCGCCTGGAGCCGGGAACAGATGGCCAATTACAAGGTGCCGCGCCAGGTGCGCTTCCTCAGTGCCTTGCCATTGAACCCGTCGAGCAAGGTGGCGAAGAACGAACTGCGCGCGCTGGTGGCCAATAGCGCCCAGGCATGAGGCGCACTCATCTCACCAAACGGACGATGTGCGCGGCATCGGCTTTTTTCATGCTGTGGCGACACCAGAAAAAACAACAACAAAAGGAGAGGAGCATGTTCACGGGAAACACTGTCGCGCGCCATTCGGGAGAGTTGAGCGTTGGCCGCTGTCTGTTGGCAACGGCCATCACCATCGCCAGTGCCACGGCCAGCGCCGCACCGAGCATCGAACTGGGGGAAAATACCACCCTGGATTCGTCGCTGACGGTCAACTACACCGCCTCCATGCGTACCGCCAAGCAGGCGAGTCAGTACCTCAACGATCCGAACAACGACGACGGCACGCGCAACTTCAAGCGCGGCTCGTTGATCAATAACCGTCTGAGCCTGTTCGGCGAACTGCAGCTCAAGCACGACAACCTCGGAGCGGTGCTGCGCGGCAGCCAGTTCTACGACGATGTCTATAACCAGAAAAACGCCAACGATTCGCCACAGACGGTCAACAAGACCGGGCACAACGATGGGTTCAGCGACGAAACCCGCAGGCTCAGTGGCAGCATGGCGCGCCTGCTCGATGCGTATGTGTATGGCAACTTCGAGCTCGGCGAGACCCAGTACCTGTCGCTCAAGGCCGGGCGGCATCTGGTGGCCTGGGGCGAGAGCCTGTTCTGGCCCAACATCAGCCAGGGCCAGGCCCCGGTAGATGCGACCAAGTTCAACGTGCCGGGTACCGAGGCCAAGGACTCGTACTTGCCGGTAGGGCAGGTGTCCGGGTCGTGGTCGCTGAACGAAGACCTCGCGCTGGTGGGCTACTACCAGTACGAGTGGGAAAAGACCCAGCTCAATCCCGTGGGCGACTACTTCGGCAGCGATACCTTCGGTCCCGGTGCCGAGTTCTATCGCCTGGGCAGCGGGGTGGTCAACAGCCTGCCCAACGGCCTGGCGGTCGGTTATGCCGGTGAAAAAGACGCCAGCGACAGCGGTCAATGGGGCCTGGGCGTGCGCTACCGGATCACCGAGAACACCGAAGTGGGGCTGTTCCATTACCGCTATAACGAGCGCATCGGCTCGATGTTCTTCGACTTCACCGGCACCACCCAATACTCTTCGCTCAAGGGCATCGGGCACGACGGCACCGCGCCGTCCTATCGCCTGGGCTACTTCGAAGACGTCAAGCTGACAGGTGTCAGTTTCAGCTCCAAGGTCGGCGATTCGGTGCAGTACGCCGGTGACTTGAGCTACCGCGATGGTGCCTCGGTCTACCTCAACAACGGCGCGCCGACCACCGGGCAGATCTGGCAGGGCAACCTCAATGCCATGTACATCCTGGGGCCAAGCCTGCTCGCCCAGCAGACCACCTTCATGGGTGAGGTGGTGCATCAACACATCGACGGGGTCGACAGCCTGACGATCACCGGCGGCGGGGCCGGCGTGGACGGCGCCTTCGACCAGTTCCAATCGAAGACCCAGACCCGTGGCTCGACCCTGCTCGGTGTCGGCGCCTACATGGATTATCCCTCCATCGCCACCGGCCTGGACCTGAGCACCAAAGTGGTATGGACGCAGAACGTCGACGGCAGCGCCTATCAGGGCCTGGGCCGCGACGAGAAGCGCCTGACCGTGGGTGGCGACTTCAAGTACCTGGGCAACTTTCAGATCGGCATGACCTATGTCGCGTACCTGAGCTCGCCGGACGTTGCCCAGGGCCGACTGCTGGCTGACCGCGACTACCTGTCGCTCAACGCCAAGTACACCTTCTGATGATCATGGCTGCGTCGCCCGTCTGGCGACGCAGCCCTTCGTTTTTAGCCCGATAAAAATAAAGAGAGGCCTGTCATGAATCCTCGTCCGACCCCATCACCGTTCAGTCCGATCACCATTGGCCCACTGACCCTGAAAAACCGCTTTATCAAGTCCGCCACCAACGAGGGCATGAGTGCCCAGAGCGTGCCGTCCAAGCAACTGGTCAAGCTGCACTCCGCCCTGGCCGCTGGCGGCATCGCCCTGACTACCGTGGCCTACTGCGCGGTGAGCAGCGATGGTCGTACCTTGCCCAACCAGTTGACCCTGACCCAATCCAGCCTGCCACACTTCAAGGCCCTGACCGATGGTGTGCACCAGGCCGGTGGCCTGGCCAGCGCGCAGATTACCCATGGCGGTTGCTTTACCTTTATCCGCGAGCGCTCGACCAAGCGTCCGCTGTCGGCCAGCGGCGGTTTCAACAAGATAGGCCTGATGAGTGGCATGTTCCTCAAGCAGGCGATGAACGAATCCGACATGCAACAAGTGGTGCGCGACTTCGCGCAAGGCGCACGCCTGGCACGCCAGGCGGGATTCGATGCCGTGGAAATCCACATGGGCCACGGCTACCTGCTGAGCCAGTTCATTTCGCCGATGTACAACAAGCGCCGCGACCAGTACGGCGGCAGCCTGGAAAACCGCCTGCGCTTTCCGCGCCGGGTGCTGCGGGCGGTGCTGGATGCGGTCGGCCACGACATGGCGGTGATCTGCAAATACAGCGTCACCGAAGGTGTGCGCGCCGGTAACAGCGCCGAAGACGGGGCGAAGATCGCCCGCATGCTGGAAGAAGAGGGCGCGCACTTGCTGGTGCTCAGCGCGGGTATGAATGCCGAGTCGATCACCACTATGTTCGGTTCCTCGTTCCCCAAGGAAAACCGCGTGCAGCAGAAGAACAAGATCATTGCTTTGGCGATGGCCATCCAGCGGCGCAAGGAGCCGACGGTGGAATTCCGTGAGCTGTATTTGCTTGAGCATGCGCGCAAGGTGCGTGCGGCGGTGAAAATGCCGTTGGCTTATCTGGGCGGTGCCAAGAGCCTGGCGAGTATCGAAAAGATCATGGCCGAGGGCTTTGACCTGGTCGCCATGGGCCGGGTGTTGCTGGCCGAAAATGACTACATCAACAAACTCGAAAGTGGCGCCAGCCGCGACTCGATCTGCACCGCCTGCAATCGCTGCGTAGCGATGATGTACACCCCGGGTGGCACGTCTTGCGTACTCGGCCAGCCCGGTGACGCGATATTGAACAGCCAGAAGGCGGCAGATCGCTAACAACCCAGGCAACCAGTACACCACAAACCCTGTGGGATCGCCGCACCGCCGCTCCCACAGGTTTTGTGGTGCTTGTCGATCAGCCGTTCTGCAGGAAATCGATGCAGCTGCGGTTGAACAGTTCGCGGTGTTCCACCTGGACCCAATGCCCGCAGCGGTTGAGCACAATGAAGCGGGCGTTCGGCGCGCCGTCGATGATGCGCTGGGCGCCACTGACCGGGTTGAAGTGATCGTTGGTGCCCCAGAAGCCGAGGATCGGGCACTGAATGTCACCCAGCTGCGCTTCCATGTTCGGCACCATCATCGTACTGAACAGGTTCTTCGGTTGCGTCACCGCCACCGCCACGCGTTCTTGCAGCAGGCTTTCCGGCAGGATCGAGTCATCGAACAGCTGCAGGCGCATCATGCTGCGCATCTCCTCCATGCCGATGGGGCCGGCGCTGAACAGGCTGACCATGCGCACGATGCCTTCCATCTTGAAGTAGGTTTCCCGCTCCTCGACACCGCCCGGTGCCAGCAGGATCAGGCTGTGGACCAGTTGCGGCAGGCGCAGGGCCAGTCCCAGGGCGATCGCGCCACCCAGCGAATTACCCAGCAGCGTGCAACGTCGCACACCGACCGACTCCAGGAACGCCGCCACGCAATCGACGAAGAACTCAAGGTTGTACTGCACGTCCTCGGGTTTGTCCGAGCGGCCGAACCCTGGCAGGTCGAGCACCAGGTTGCGATAGCCCGCGGCGACGAATTGCGGGTAGTTGCCCTTGAAGTTGCTGAAGCCACTGGCACCTGGCCCGCTGCCGTGCAGCCACAGCACCACGGGGCCTGCGCCCTCATCCAGATAGTGCAGGCGCAGGCCGTTGGGCAGGGTCGCGTAATGGCCGACGGGCAGGGGCAGGTCTACGGGTTGGTTCATGGGGTTCTCCATTGTCTGCGGATTCATGAGGCACAGCCGCGCCAGGCGCTGCAGCGGATCGAAGGGGAAACAGCGCCTGGCGAGGTGCGCGCTTGGCGAATGCTGGGCGTAGACGGGGGTGTTCACATCGTCCGTTCAGACCACGTGGCGCTAGTCCCATCGGACGATGTGTGCCCGGGGCCTTGCCGCTAATCATGCAAGTGACGGCTCCATTGCAGCGGGCCGCAGCGTATTCGCAGACTTGGAGATTGCTATGAAGTTACTCAATAAAGTCGCCTTCGTGACCGGCGCCGCGCAGGGCATGGGCCAGGCCATCGTGCGCGGTTTTGTCGCCGAAGGCGCCAAGGTGGTGGCTGTCGACCTGAACCAGGCAGCCCTGGCCGAGAGCCTGGCCGACCTGGGTGAGAAAGTACTGGCCCTGGCCTGCAACGTCGGTGACGGCGCCTCCGTGGCCGATGCCATGGGCCAGGCCGAGCAGCACTTCGGCGGCCTCGACATCCTGGTCAACAACGCGGGTGTGGGCGCGCTGGACAGCTTCCTCGAAACCCCGGACGAAAGCTGGGCGCGGGTGATCGGCGTGAACCTGGGCGGTACCTTCCTGTGCTGCCGCGAGGGCGCCAAGCTGATGGTCAAGGGTGGGCGCAAAGGGGCCATCATCAACCTCTCCAGCACCGCCGCACTGACCGGCGACGGCCCAAGCCACTACTGCGCGTCGAAAGCCGGGGTGATGGGCCTGACCCGTTCGATCGCCCGTGAACTGGCCTCCAGTGGCATACGCGTCAATACCCTGGTGCCGGGGCCGACCAACACACCGATGATGGCCGGCATCCCTGACGACTACATGCAGGCGCTGCTGAAAAACGTGCCTCTGGGCCGTATGTGCGAGACCGACGAGATTGCCCGGGTCGCGGTGTTCCTGGCCAGCGAAGATGCCAGTTTCATGACCGGGCAGAACATCGCCGTCAACGGCGGCATGGCCTTTATCTGATCAGGGAGTCACCCATGAGCAAGCGTCTACAAGGAAAAATTGCCTTCGTCACCGGTGCCGGTTCCGGCATCGGCGAAGCCACCGCATTGCGGTTCGCCGAAGAGGGCGCCACGGTGGTGCTGTGCGGACGGCGCATCGAGCCGCTGCAGGGCGTGCAGGAAAAAATCATTGCCCAGGGTGGGCAGGCGGAGATTGCTGTAGCCGATGTCAGCGATGAACAGGCCTACGTCGGCGCGCTGCAAGCCACCGCGCAACGTCACGGGCGCCTGGACATCCTGGTCAACAATGCGATGGCCTACACATGGGGCGGCATCGACACCATGACCACCGCCGACTGGCACGCCAACTTCGCCACCACTGTGGACGGCACCTTCTGGGGCACTCGCACCGCGATGCAATTGATGAAAGCGCAGGGCGGCGGTTCGATCGTCAACATTGCTTCGATCTGCGGCCTGTTCGGTACGGCGTGGATGGCCGGTTACTCGGCGGCCAAGGCAGCGGTGATCAACTTCAGTCGCGCGGCGGCCAGTGAAGGTGCACCGAACAACGTCCGCTGCAACGTGATCATTCCCGGCGTGGTCGACACCCCGGCCACGGCCGGCATGCTGGCCGATGCCAAGACCCGCAGCAACACGGAAAAAGTCATCCCGATGAAACGGGTCGGCCTGCCGGTGGAGCTGGCCAACGCCATTGTGTTCCTGGCCAGCGACGAGGCGTCGTATGTCACCGGCGCGAGCCTGGCGGTGGACGGCGGACGCGGTTCGGACCTGTACACGGTGCTCGACTGATGAACCAGGACAACGACAGCTTGCTTGAGCGCATCGACCGTCTGGAGTCGCTGGACGCGATCCGCCAACTGGCCGGCAAGTACGCCCTGGCCCTGGACATGCGCGACATGGACGCCATGGCCAACTGCTTCGCCCCGGACGTGCGGGTGGGCCGCGACAAGAGCGGCCGCGCGCACCTCAAGGCGTGGCTGGACGAAACCATGCGCAAGCAGTTCCACGGCACCTCCCACCACCTGGGGCAACACATCATCGAGTTCAGCGATGCCGATCACGCCACCGGCGTGGTCTATTCGAAGAACGAACATGAGACCGGTCCGGAGTGGGTGATCATGCAGATGCTGTACTGGGACGACTACGAGCGGGTCGACGGGCGCTGGTGCTTCCGTCGCCGCTTGCCGTGCTACTGGTACGCGAGCGACCTGAACAAACCGCCGATCGGCGGCCTGAAAATGCGCTGGCCAGGGCGCGAACCCTACGCCGGTACCTTCCACGAGCTGTTTCCGTCCTGGGATGCCTTCTGGGCGCAACGCCCGGACAAAGACGCCTTGCCACAGATCGCCGAACCGGCGCCGTTGGAGGGGTTTCTTGCCAATCTGCGCCGGGGGGCGGGTGATCCGAAGATTCGGGTGCGTTGAAAACCGTGGTGGGACTGGATTGGGTGCATATCCGTTGCTGCGGTGACGGCCACCTAGGGTTCTGCCCTTACTGTAGGAGCGAGCATGCTCGCGATGAACCTGAGAGCGCCGAGGGGTGTCAGGTGCCCAGCGTCATCGTTGACGACCATCGCGAGCATGCTCGCTCCTACAATGGGTCGCCGCGCTGGGCCATCCATGGCCCAGCGTGGCTAAACCGGCATCCATGACGGTTTAGCCACTGCGCAGAACCTCCACTCGGCCTCTCGATATAGGTTGTCCGTTCCTTTCCTCCTCCATACTTCGGTGTCTGGAAGTCAGTTTTGATCAGGGAAGGAACATGCACCTGTGGGCTACGAATATGCCTCTCAAGCACGTGATGATTACCCCCTCACTTTCGAGCCCCCAGGTGCGCTTGCGCC